>DASPTE010000106.1:0-11866 GCA_035623585.1 Steroidobacteraceae bacterium
CCTGGCGCAGACTCTCGACCGCGCGCCCGCCGGAGGCTAGGCTTCTGCGAACGGCGTCGCACCCGGGGGTCCCGCCATGCCGGCCTACCGTCACATCCTGCTGGTCGTTGATCTGACGGACGACAGTCTCGCGATCGGGCGCAAGGCGCAGGCGCTCGCGGCGGCGTTCGGTGCCGAACTCGAGCTGCTGCACGTCGTGGAATTCGTGCCCGTCGAACCGATGGGGGAAACGCTCATGCCATCGGTGCAGATCGAGGAGGAGCTGCTCGAGCGGGCACGGCAGCGCTTGAAGACACTCGCCGCCGAGCTCGGTCTTAGCGGCGCCGCCGCGCGGGTCGAGAGCGGTAATGTCAAATCCGAGATCGTGCGCGCGGCGCGTGAGCGCCCCACTGATCTCATCATCCTCGGCACCCGCGAACGGCACGGCTTGTCGATTCTGGTTAATCTCACCGAGGACACGGTGTTGCACGCCGCACCTTGTGACGTGCTGGCGATCCGCGCCGGGCGAGGCTGAATCGCCGCCACTCGGGTAGAATCGCTGTCATGACTCCCCTCGAGCAGCACAAGATCCGGGTCGACGTCGAGACGAGCTACCTCGATGAGCAGTCCGATCCGCGCGAGAGTCGGTACGTGTTTGCCTACACGATCACGATCCGCAACGAGGGCCAGGTGCCCGCGCGATTGCTCACGCGGCACTGGGTCATCACCGATGCCAACGGCAAAGTCGAGGAAGTGCGCGGCGATGGCGTCGTCGGTGAACAACCCTATCTCAAGCCCGGACAGGGCTTTCGCTACTCAAGCGGTGCGGTGATCGAGACTCCGGTCGGTTCCATGCAGGGGAGCTACCAGATGCTCGGCGACGACGGCGCGCAGTTTGATGCGCCCATCCAGCCATTCCGGCTCGCGATGCCGGGAATTCTGCAGTGACGCGCTATGCGATCGGCGACATACAAGGCTGTGAAAAAGAGCTGCGCGCTCTCCTGAAGGTTCTCAAGTTCTCGGCCGATCGCGATCAGCTGTGGTTCGTCGGCGATCTGGTCAACCGCGGTCCGGCATCGCTCGCTTCGCTTCGTCTCGTGCGCGACCTCGGCGACAACGCCATCGTGGTACTCGGCAATCACGATCTGCACCTCCTCGCGGTCGCCTACGGCGCGGATCGGCGCCGCCGGAGCGACACTTTTGATGACGTGCTCGCCGCGAGCGACCGGGAGAAGCTCCTTGAGTGGCTGCTGACGCGTCCGCTCGCCCACGCCGAGGGGCGCGATCTCCTGGTGCACGCGGGGCTCGTGCCGCAGTGGACGCTCACACTGACTCTGGCACTTGCGCGCGAGGTTGCGAGCGCTTTGCAGCGCGACCCGCGGGCGCTTTTCGATCACATGTACGGCAATGAGCCCGACCGCTGGGACGAGCGTCTCAAGGGGATGGATCGGCTGCGCTTCGCCATCAACGTGCTGACGCGGCTGCGCGTGTGCACGGCGGACGGCGAGGTCGACTTCTCGATGAAGGGCGAACCGCCGCCGCCGCCCTCCCCGCTTCGTCCCTGGTTCGAACACGCGCACCGCGCGAGCCGCGACCTGCGGGTCATCTTCGGGCACTGGTCGGCGCTCGGTCTCATCGAGCGCGATGGCGTCATCGGGCTCGACACCGGCTGTGTCTGGGGCGGGACGTTGACGGCGGCCGACCTCGATCGCGAGCGCGAGCCGCTGAGTGTCCGCTGCCGGGGCTACCAGAGCATCGGCGTCGACTGAGTCACTGAGTCGCGCTCGCGCGCCAGGCGACACTCATCTGTGCGCTCTGCGGCGTATAGGTCCCCGGAGGAAGCTCGAGATCGACGGGCATCGTCCCCGCGGTTGTAATCGGCAGCACCACGCGTTCCGCGGCACGCACATCGAGCACAGCCATGGCGCCGGGTGTGACCCGGAACGCAACCCTCACCGGCCAGCCCGAGCCCGCGGCGGGCTTGAGGACGATGCCCCCCTCGCCGCGCGCGGTGGACAAGTCGACGAGGAGCGTGTTGCGCTGCCAGTACTGCGGGAAGCTCGCGGCGGCGCCCGCGGCGGTCGTGACGTCGAGCTCGTGCACGGGGGCGGGTGCGGGAGGGGGCGAGTGGTGCCAGGGCCAGTGCCCGCAGCCCGCCATCGTGAGCGCGAGGGCGAAGGCGACGGTGCGTGCGGCGCGAGCTGCTGCGGAGCCTGACTGCATTGCTACCTCCTGCCTGAGCTGCGGGTAACATACGCGAAAGGCGCGAGGGACACATGGAATCACTGCACGCATTCAATCTCGGGGAGTGGATCGCGGCGAACCGCGCGCAGCTGAAGCCGCCGGTCGGCAACAAGCGCGTGTTCCGCGACGGCGACTTCATCATCATGGTGGTCGGCGGCCCGAACTCGCGCAAGGACTACCACGTCGACCCCGGCCAGGAGTTCTTCTACCAGCTCGAGGGCGACATGGTGCTCAAGACCATGCAGGAGGGGCGCGCGGTGGATGTGCCGATCCGCGCAGGCGAGGTGCTGCTGATACCACCGAAGCTTCCGCATTCCCCGCAGCGGCCTGCGAACACGGTCGGACTCGTCATCGAGCGTCTGCGCCGCGCGGGCGAGCTCGATGGCTTCCAGTGGTACTGCGAGCGCTGCGGTCATCTCCTCTACGAGGAGTACTTCCCACTGACCGACATCGAGAAGCAGTTTCCACCCGTGTTCGAGCGCTTCTTCGCGAGCGCCGACAAGCGCACCTGCGCCCGGTGTGGTGCGGTCATGAGCCGCAGCTAGCGGACTTTCCGCTCGCAGAGCTTTCAGATGGCGTCATGAGCGGGAACTCCTCACTCGATGCGGCGCGCGCGCGCGATGCGGCCGATCCCTTGCGCAGGATGCGGGATCGCTTCGCACTCCCGCGCGATGCGCAGGGCGAGCCCCTCACTTACCTCTGCGGTCACTCGCTCGGGCTCCTGCCGCTCGATGCGCGCGCGCTCGTAAACGAGGAGCTCGATGACTGGGCGCATCTTGGGGTCGAGGGCCACGAACATGCGCGCAGGCAGTGGGTGCCCTATCACGAGAACCTCACCGCCGGGCTCGCAGCGCTCACCGGCGCGCGCAGCGACGAAGTCGTGGCGATGAACTCGCTCACCGTGAACCTGCATCTGATGCTCGCGAGCTTTTACCGGCCGCGCGGTGTCCGCCAGCGGATATTGATCGAAGCGGGCGCCTTTTCCTCCGACCGTCATGCCATCGCCTCGCAGATCGCCTGGCACGGACTCGAGCCGCAGAGTGCGCTCATCGAGCTCGGCCCGCGGGCGCGCGAAGATCTCATCGCGGAGGAGGCGATCGAGGCGTGCCTCGAGAAGCGGGGCGGGGAAATTGCGGTCGTCGTCTGGCCCGGGGTGCAGTTTCGCACCGGTCAGGCGTTCGACCTCGCGCGCATCGCCCGCGCGGCGCAGCACGCGGGCGCAATTGCCGGGTTCGATCTCGCGCATTCCGTAGGCAACACGCCGCTCGCCCTCCATGAAGCGGGCGCTGACTTCGCCGTGTGGTGCAGCTACAAGTACCTGAACGGCGGCCCGGGTGCGATCGGCGGCTGTTTCGTTCACGAGCGTCACACGAGCGCGCAACCGCGTACGCAGCATAGTGGCGGACTGCCCGGAGCACGTCTTGCGGGCTGGTGGGGACATGAGGTGGCGACGCGTTTTCTGATGGACGGTCAGTTTCAGGCCGCTGCGGGGGTTGCGGCCTGGCAAGTGAGCAATCCGCCGATTCTCGCCGCGGCGCCGCTCCTCGCCTCGCTCGGCCTCTTCCAGGAAGCCGGTATGCCGGCCCTGCGCGCGAAATCGGTGCAGCTCACGAACTTCATGGCTGAACTGATCCAACCGCTTGCGCCCGCGGTGCAAATCATCACACCTCCCGAAAGCGCACGTCGCGGCTGCCAGCTCTCGTTGCGTATTGCGGGCGGACCCTCACGCGGCAAACGGGTGTTCGAGGCACTCGGGCGGCGCGGGGTGGTCGGCGACTGGCGCGCGCCCGATATCATCCGCGTCGCTCCCGTACCCCTCTACAACCGCTTCGAGGACGTCTGGCTCTTCGCGCGTGCGCTCGCAGACGCGCTGCGGGAGACGGCGTGAGGGAACACGCGAGTGGCCCTGTCACGATCGTCGGTGCCGGACTTGCCGGTGCGCTCCTTGCGCTCCTCCTGGCACGCCGGGGGCTGCGCGTCGCACTCTACGAGCGCCGGCCCGACCCGCGTCAGGTTGCGCCCGAACGCGGCCGTTCAATCAACCTTGCGCTCGCCGCCCGCGGCATACGCGCGCTCGAGCATGCCGGGGTCATGGAGCGCGTGAGGCCGCTTCTGATCCCGATGCGCGGGCGCATGGTGCATGAGCTCTCGGGACAGACGGCGCTCCAGCCCTACGGTCAGCGCGCGCACGAGGTCATCTGGTCGGTCGGTCGCGCGGACCTGAACCGGGTACTGATCGAAGCGGCGGTGAGTCATGAGGGTGTCGGCGTGCGCTTCAATCAACTCTGTCTCGGTGCGCAGGTGAACGAGGATCGACTGCGCTTTCGGGACCCGGTGCGAAACGTTGAGGAATCGATCGTCCTCACGCCCACGATTGCCACCGACGGAGCGGGCTCGGCGGTACGCACGAGTCTTGCGAGCGCCGGACTCGTGGCGGTACGCGAGGAATGGCTCGACCACGATTACAAGGAGCTCACGATC
This sequence comes from Steroidobacteraceae bacterium, assembly GCA_035623585.1. Lineage (GTDB taxonomy): Bacteria > Pseudomonadota > Gammaproteobacteria > Steroidobacterales > Steroidobacteraceae > 13-2-20CM-66-19. The sequence continues at coordinate 4,705 of DASPTE010000106.1, forward strand.
CCACCGGCGAGCGGCGGCCGTCATGTGCTCGAGCGGGAAGCGCTTCACATCTGGCCGCGCGGCGGCTTCATGCTGATCGCTCTCCCAAACACCGACGGCACGTTCACCGCAACGCTCTTTCTCCCGCGCACGGGCACGATGAGTTTTGCGGCACTCACATCGCCCGAGGCAATCGCGCGCTTCTTTGCGCGCGAGTTCCCCGATGTGGTGCCGCTGGTGCCGGACCTGCTCGAGCAGTTCGCGACTCATCCACAGGGCCAGCTCGGCACCGTGTACACCGCTCCCTGGCACTCGGGCGGCCGCGTGCTCCTCCTTGGCGATGCGGCACATGCGATCGTGCCCTTCCACGGCCAGGGGATGAACGCCGCGTTCGAAGACTGCACGGTGCTCGATGGACGCATCGAGCGGCACACAGACTGGGAGACGCTCTTCGTCGACTTCGAGGCGGCGCGGCGGCGCAATGCCGCGGCCATCGCGCAGATGGCGCTCGAGAACTACACGGAGATGCGTGACACAGTGCTCGACCCGGGCTTCGTGCGCCGCAAGGCCATCGCGATGGGACTCGAGCGGCGCTTCCCCGAGCGCTTCATCCCGCGCTACGCGATGGTGATGTTCCATCCCGAGATCGAGTATGCAGAGGCGCTCGAGCGCGGGGCGGTTCAGGCGCAGCTGCTCGAAGAACTCGACGCCGGTGAGGGCCGCGAACCCGACCCGCGGCTCGCCGCGCAACTGATCCGCGAGCGGCTCACACCGCTTGGCTGACACCCTCGTGTCTGAGGCCGTCCGGATCCGCTCCCTCGCGAGCCTCACCGATCACGAGATCGGCGGACTCTCCGAGCTTCTGATCGATTGCGTCGAAGGCGGGGCGTCGGTGAGTTTCATGCTGCCGATGCCGCGCGAGAAAGCCGAACGCTACTGGCGGGAGACCTCGGCCAGCCTCGCCCGCGGGGAGCGCCTCGTGCTCGCGGCGGAAGATGCCGCGGGAACGATCGTCGGCAGCGTGCAGGTGCTTCTCAATCAGCCAGAAAACCAACCGCATCGGGGCGATGTCGCCAAAATGCTCGTGCACCGGCGTGCGCGGCGGCAGGGTCTGGGCGCGGCGCTGCTCGCGGCGGCGGAGGCTGCCGCACTCGGAGCCGGGAAGACACTCCTTGTGCTCGACACCGTGACCGCGAGTGACGGCTACCGACTTTACGCGCGCTCGGGCTGGCAGCGTTGCGGGGAGATTCCGCAGTACGCGCTCTGGCCCAATGGTGAGCCCTGCCCGACGACGATCTTCTTCAAGTTTCTCCGGCGCGCCGATGCGTGATGATGAGCGGGCACGCTGGCTGAGCTTGCGTTCGCTGCTCATCCCTGGCGGCGCTCGAGTAGCGAGAAGGTGAAGGGGTATGGGTGGCGCGCGTCCGCGGGGTGGTCCAGGGACTCGACCTCGCGCCACCCGGAGGGGTCGAAAACAAAGAACGTGTCGCCAGGTACGGTGGCGTGCACCTGCGTAAGATAGATGCGACGCGCGAGCGGCAGCACGAGCTGAAATATTTCCGTCCCGCCGATCGCGACGAGCTCGGCGCTGCCGCCCGCCTCCTTCAGCGCCTCCTCGACCGAGTGCACGACCGTAACGCCGGGTGCCGACCAGTGCCGATCGCGCGTCAGCACGAGGTTCGCGCGCCGCGGGAGCGCTCGCCCGATGGACTCGAAGGTCTTGCGTCCCATGAGAATCGGCTTACCGAGCGTGAGGCCCTTGAAGCGCTTGAGATCGTCAGGCAAATGCCAGGGGAGCGTCTGGTCGCGCCCGATGACGCCGTTATCCGCCACCGCGACGATCAGCGACACGAGGGGTCCCGCCGCGCTCATCTTGCGGTCAAGCTCCTGCGCGTCAGATCTCGACCGCGGTGTTCAGGATGACGACGTCGCGGAAGGGCATGCGGAAGAACTCCGCGGCCTGCGTGCTGTATTGCTGCATGCGGGCGAAGAGCCGCCGCTGAAACCCGCGCAGACCCGGAAGCGGCCGCGCCCGCACCACGTGCCGGCCGACGAAGAACGAACTGTCCTCCGTGAAGACGCGCAGCCCCCTCGCCCGGCACGCCTTGAGCGCCTCGGCCACATCGGGCGTCTCCATGAAGCCAAAGCGCGCGGTGATGAAGTGGACCCCGGGCGCGGGCTCCTCGATGTGCAGCCGATGTACCGGATCCTGGCGCGGACCGTCCGTGATCTCGACGTTGAGGATGATCACGCGCTGGTGCACGACACCGTTGTGCTCGATGTTGCGGATGAGCGCGGAAGGCACGAGATGCGGGTTGCTGGCGAGAAAGACGCCGGTGCCGGGCACGCGGTGCACTCCCGCGACGAGCTTCGGCAGATCGCGGCGCGGCACCGCGAGCTTCGCGAGCGCCGCGCGCAGCTCGAGCCGTCCGCTACGCCAGGTCATGAAGATGACATAGAGCACGGCACCGAGGGTGAGCGGTACCCAGCCACCCGTTGGAATCTTGGTCGCGTTGCCCGCGACGTATGCGAAGTCGGTGAGGAGCGGCAGGCTGAAAAGCGCCGCCACGCGCCACTTCGGCCAGTTCCACTGGGTCGCAGCGACGAACGCGCCAAGGATCGTCGTGACCACCATCGTGCCGACCACGGCCGCGCCATAGGCTCCCGAGAGCGCATCCGAGGAGCCGAAGCCGACCACGAACGCGCACACGGCGAGCGCCACGAGCCAGTTCACGGTCGGCACGTAGATCTGGCCCTGCTCGAGTGCCGAGGTCTGCAGCACCCGCAGGCGCGGCAGCAGATCGAGGAGCATTGCCTGGCGCGCCATGGAGAACGCCCCCGAAATAGTTGCCTGGGAAGCGATCACGGTGGCGATCGTCGCGAGCACTACCATCCACGGGAGGAGCACGGGGGGGACGAGATGATAGAGGGGATGCTCGACCGGCTTGCCGAGCGCGAGCAGCATCGCGCCCTGGCCGAAATAGTTGATGACGAGCGCCGGGCCTACGAGTACGTACCAGGAGACGCGTACCGGGCGCGCGCCGAAGTGTCCCATGTCCGCATACAGCGCCTCGGCTCCCGTAAGCGCGAGGAACACCGCACCGATGATCGCGAGCGCCATGTCGGGGCGGTGCACGAGGAGCCGCACGCCGTAGATCGGGTTCAGCGCGACGAGCACCTCGGGGTTGTGGCCAATCGGCACCGCGCCTGCGATCGCGATGACCACGAACCACACCACCATGATCGGGCCGAAGAGTCTCGCGACACGCGCGGTGCCGTGACGCTGATAGGCGAACAGCAGAAGGATCACCGCGAGCGTGACGGGGATCACCGCGCCTTTGAGTTCCGGGTCAAAGACCTCGGCGCCTTCAACCGCGCTCAACACCGAAATGGCCGGCGTGATGAGGGCGTCGCAGAAGAAGAACGCCGTGCCCGCGAGCGCGAGCGACACCGCTACTTTCGCCCAGGTACTGCCGACGATCAGCCGCCGCTGCGCCAGCGCGAAGAGCGCGAGTATCCCGCCCTCGCCGTCGTTGTCGGCGCGCATGATGAGGGTGAGGTACTTGAGCGTCACCGAGATCGTGAGGCCCCAGAAGATAAGCGACACCACCCCGAGGACCGCCTCGGCGTTGAACTCCCCCGCCCGCCCCACCGCCTCCTGCATCGTGTAGAGGGGGCTCGTGCCGATGTCACCGTACACGATGCCGGTGGCACCGACGATGGAGGTGAGGCTGATGCGCCGCGAGTTATTCATGTTGTTGGTGTACTCGGCGTATGCGGATTGGCTCTCAGCGAGGGTGCGCCCGCAACGCGCTCGTCAGGCGCTTTGAGCGGCGGCGCAACGGTGCCAGCATGCTGCCGCGGCAATGCGCGCCGCCACAACGGCAGGCGAAGACGGCATCGATGTCCGGCGGATCGTCGGGCTCGCGCTTGATCTGGTAGTCGTAAGTGAGCTCCTCACCCGCCGCGACGGCGCGGATCGCCTCGATGAACACCCGCCGGCCCTCGATCACCGATTCGCAATTCGGATCACAGGAGTGATTGAGGAAGCGCGCCTCGTTCCCGCCGACGCCGGCATCGATCACCGTGCGCGAGTCGACGATGAAGAGGAAGGTGTGGGCGTCGTTGGCATCCTTGCCCTCGTAACGCCGGTCGGCTTCCGCGTGCGAGATGCGCTCGCCGAGGTACTCGATGATGCGGGTCCCCTTTGGGATCGGACGCAGCGCGAATGCACCCAGGCCATGCAGGGGCGACTCGTGCACCTCGAGGAGCGGCTCCGGGACGCCCGAGCGCCTGCGCTTCACACGGCCACCGGCGCCTTGATCGGCGGATGATGCTGATAGTTTACGAACTCGAAATCCTCATACCGGTACTCGAAGATGTTCGGCGGGCGGCGGCGGATCGCGAGCTCAGGCAGCGGCAGCGGCGCGCGCGCGAGCTGCAGGTCCGCCTGCTCGAGATGGTTCAGGTAGAGGTGACAGTCCCCGCCGGTCCAGATGAGCTCCCCCACCGCAAGGTCGCACTGCTGCGCGAAGAGGTGCGTGAGGAGCGCGTAGCTTGCGATGTTGAAGGGCACGCCGAGAAACACATCGGCGCTGCGCTGATACACCTGGCAGGAGAGGCGTCCTTCGGCCACGTAGAACTGGAAAAATGCGTGGCAGGGCATGAGGCGCATTTGCGCGAGCTGGCCTACGTTCCAGGCGCTGACGATGATGCGGCGCGAATCCGGTTCCGCCTTGATGCGCGCGATCGCCTGCGAGATCTGATCGATGCTGCCGCCATCCGCGGTGGGCCAGGCGCGCCACTGTTTCCCATATACCGGACCGAGCTCCCCGTGCGCGTCCGCCCATTCGTCCCAGATCGTGACGTCGTGCTCGTGGAGCCAGCGGATGTTGGTGTCGCCGCGCAGGAACCAAAGCAGCTCATACACCATCGAGCGCAGATGGATCTTCTTGGTCGTGACGAGCGGAAAGCCCGCGCCGAGGTCGAAGCGCAGCTGCGCGGCGAACACCGAGAGCGTTCCGGTACCCGTGCGATCGCTCTTGCGGACTCCCGCGGTGCGGATCCGGCGGATGAGCTCGAGGTACTGTTTCATGTCGGGGCGGCGGCGTAGTTGCCCGAGGGCTCGCGCGCCCGGTAGGCCCACCAGAGCATGGCCGCGCCCCCGATGATCATCGGCAGCGACAGCAGCTGCCCCTCGGTGAGCCAGCCGCCGGCGAGATAGCCGATGTGCTCATCGGGCACGCGCACGAACTCGATGAGCGAGCGGGCGATGCCGTAAAGGAGCAGAAACAGTCCCGAGGGCGCAAGGCGCGGCCGCGGGCGCGAAGTGAACCACCAGAGCACGACGAAGATCACGAGGCCCTCGAGCGTCGCCTCGTAGAGCTGCGAGGCGTGGCGCACCTCGCCGTTGACGCGAAATCCCCAGGGTACCGTCGTCACCTTGCCCCAGAGCTCACCGTTGATGAAGTTGCCGAGACGGCCAAAGAAGATCCCCGGCGTCGGCAACGGCGCGGCGAAGTCGAAAACATCGGCAATGTTGCGCCCGCGGCGGATCGCAAAGAGCATCAGCGCCACGAGGGAGCCGATGAGTCCGCCGTGAAACGACATGCCGCCTCCGGTGATCCTGAGCGGGTACCAGGGATCGGCGGCCCAGAACGTGAGTCCGTAGAAAAGCACATAGCCGATGCGGCCGCCGAGGATCACACCCAGCATGGCATAGAACACGAAGTCATCGACGTCATTCGCGGTCCAGGTCGAGCCGGGCTTGCGGGCACGCAGCCGCGCGAGCCACCAACCGAGGGCGAATCCGATGAGGTACATGATGCCGTACCAATGCACCGTGATCGGACCGATCTTGAAAGCGATCGGGTTGAAGCTGGGATAGGTGAGCATGACGCGCGCGAGTTTAGCCGACCTCGCGTGTCACCCGGCAGAAGAACGCCTTCAGGTAACGTGTTTCGGGGATGGCCGGGTGCACGGGGTGATCGGGCGACTGACCGCCCGCTTCAAGGACCTGCACGAAGCGGCGCGCGTGACGCGCGGCGCTTTGGATTGCGCCGAGCAACTCCTCGGGAGCGAGGTGATAGGAACAGGAGCAGGACACGAGGAGCCCCTCGTCCGCGAGCAGCGAGAGCGCAAGCTGGTTCAACTTGCGATACGCCGCAATCCCTTGCGGGAGGTCCTTCTTGCGTTTGATGAAGGCCGGCGGATCGAGGACAACCACATCGAAGCGCTCGCCCGCCTCTCCGAGTGTTCTGAGGGCATCGAAGGCATCGGCATGTATCGGCTCGATGGTGGCGCCGCTGCGCCGGGCGTTCGCCGCGGCAAACTCGAGCGCTACCTTCGAAGAGTCGACGCAGTGGGCGCTCGCTGCGCCGTGACGCAGCGCCGTGACCGCCCAGGCTCCGGCGTACGAGCACACATCGAGCACGCGCGTGTTGGGAGCGAGGTAGCGCAGGAAGCGGGCCCGATTCGCGCTCTGGTCATAGAACCAGCCGGTCTTCTGTCCCTCAAGCAGCGGGGCGCTGAAGGAGATGCCCGCCTCGACGAGCTCAACCTCCGCGGGCACATCGCCGAAGGCAACCTCCACGACGTGTGGGAGCTGCTCGAGATCGCGCGCGGCGGAGTCGTTTTTCCAAAGCAGCGCCGCAGGATTTAGCACGCGGCGCACCGCCGCGGTCAGGGGCTCCTTGAGCGCTTCCATGCCGGCGGTGGCCATCTGACCCACGACGAGATCGCCGTAGCGGTCGAGCACGAGTCCTGGCAGCAGATCGGTTTCGCCGAACACCCAGCGGTAATAAGGCGCAGTGCCGAGCCGCTCGCGTAGCGCAAGTGCGGCGGCGAGCCGGCCCTCGAGAAGCGCCGCGTCGACCGGCCGCGCCGGATCGCGCGACATGAGACGCGCGCAGATCAGCGTGTGCGGATTGACATAGGCATAGCCGATGAAGGCGTCGCGCTGCGAGCGCAGTTCGACGATGGCGCCAAGCGTCAAGGCCGTGAGCGGGGTGGCGTCGGTATCGATCTCGTTACTGAAAACCCAAAGGTGTCCCGCGGCCAGCCGCCGCTCCTCACCCCGCTTGAGGCGCAGCACGGTCGGCGCGCTCGCCGCGGATTCGGGCATATCAGGGTTCAGCATGGAGTCGGGGGGGGTTGGCGCGGCGGTGCAGTATACAATCGAGGC
>DASPTE010000122.1:0-13230 GCA_035623585.1 Steroidobacteraceae bacterium
TCGCGCCGAGATGCGCGCCCTCTTCCTCAGGCTCGCGCGCGAGCATGGCATCGCCTTGAGCGATGCCGAAATCGAGCACGCGCTCAAGGGCGACCTGCGCCTCAACACCCAGGGTCTGATCAGCTGGCTCAAACGGGAGAAGCGAACGTGAGCGACACCTTCAAGGCCTACCGCATCCATTCGGAGGGCGGAAAGATCGCGGCCCGCTTCGAGGCGCTGACACTCGAGCAGCTCTCCCCGGGCGAGGTAGTGATCCGTGTCACCCACTCGGACATCAACTACAAGGACGCGCTCGCTGCCACCGGGGCGGGCAAGATCCTGCGCCGTTATCCGCTCGTCGGCGGCATCGATCTCGCCGGCGTGGTCGAATCCTCGAGCGATGCGCGCTATCGCCGGGGCGATGCAGTGCTCGTGACCGGCTGCTCGCTTTCGGAGACTCACGATGGCGGTTACGCGCAGTTCGCGCGCGTCCCGGGCGAGTGGGTCATCCCCATGCCCGCAGGTCTCGATGCCTTCACGGCGATGGCGCTCGGCACGGCCGGCTTCACCGCCGCGCTCGCCATCCACCGCATGGAGCACAACGGCCAGAACCCGACGGGCGGTCCCGTGGTCGTCACCGGCGCCTCGGGAGGCGTGGGCAGCATCGCGATCGATATGCTGAGCGCACGCGGCTACAAGGTGATCGCCGTAAGCAGCAAGGCGGCGGCGCGGGAGTACCTCACCGCGCTCGGGGCGAGCGAGGTGCTGCTGCGCCAGGAGCTCGACCTCGGCTCCCGGCCGCTCGAGGCCGCGCGCTTCGCCGGTGCGATCGACAATCTCGGCGGCGAGGTGCTCGCCTGGCTCACGCGCACGGTGGACTTCTGGGGCAACATCGCAAGCATCGGCCTCGCGGCGAACGCCGAGCTCAAGACCACCGTGCTGCCTTCCATCCTGCGTGGCGTGACGCTGATCGGCATCAACTCGTCGGCGACCCCGCGTGAGTGGCGGCTCGCGGTGTGGCAGCGCATCGCGACCGATCTCAGGCCGCGGCATCTTGCGCGGATTGTGACCCGCACGATCGACTTCGAGGAGCTACCCGCGGCGTTTCCCGCCTATGTCAAGGGTGAGGTCACCGGGCGCACCGTGGTGCGCATCGGCTGATCTTACCGGCGAGTAGGATGGCGAAACTGGTCGGCGCTTGCGCGCCGCGTATAGAATGGGCGTTCCCTGTCGAGGTTTGAGTCATGTCGGAGCGCTCAGTCACTGCCGGCGCGCGCCTGCGGGCCGCCCTCGAGGCGGAACGTCCCTTGCAGGTCGTGGGGACGATCGATGCGTATGCGGCGCTGCTCGCGCAGGCGGCGGGCTTTCGTGCCCTCTATCTCTCGGGCGCCGGAGTCGCGAACGCCTCCTTCGGCCTCCCCGATCTTGGGATCACCTCCCTCAACGACGTCTGCGAGGATGTGCGGCGCATCAGCGGCGCGTGTGAGCTCCCGCTCCTGGTCGATGCCGACACCGGCTGGGGCGCGGCCTTCAACATCGCCCGAACCTGCGCCGAGCTCATCCGCGCCGGCGCCGCCGGCATGCACATCGAGGATCAGGTATCAGCGAAGCGCTGCGGCCATCGCCCGGGAAAGGCGCTGGTGCCTGCGGCCGAGATGGTCGATCGCATCAAGGCCGCGGTCGACGGACGCACCGATCCGGCTTTCGTCATCATGGCGCGCACCGATGCCCACGCGGTCGAGGGGCAGAGCGCGGCGCTCGAGCGCGCGCGGGCATACGTCGCGGCCGGCGCCGACATGATCTTCGCCGAGGCGCTCAAGACGCTCGATGAGTACCGGCAGTTCGCCGAAGGGGTGCGCGTGCCGGTGCTCGCCAATATCACCGAATTCGGCCAGACGCCGCTTTTCACGCTCGAGGAGCTTCGCGGGGCGGGGGTGCGGCTCGTGCTCTATCCGCTCTCGGCGTTTCGCGCCGCGGCCAAGGCCGAGGCGCGGGTCTACGCGGCCATCCGCAGCGAGGGCACGCAGCGCGGCGTCCTCGATCTCATGCAGACGCGCGCCGAGCTGTACGAGGTGCTCGGCTATGACGAGTACGAAAAGAAGCTCGATGAGCTCTTCGGGAAGTGAACCATGAACGAGACGGCGCAAGCGAAGCCGAAAAAGTCCGTAGCGCTCTCGGGGGTCGTGGCGGGTAACACCGCGCTCTGCACCGTCGGGCGTACCGGCAACGACCTGCACTACCGCGGTTATGACATCCTCGAGATCGCCGGCCGCTGCGAGTTCGAGGAGATCGCCTACCTCCTGATCCACGAACGGCTGCCGACGAAAAGCGAACTCGCCGCCTATAAGACGAAGCTGCGCTCGCTGCGGGGCATCCCGGCCACGGTGCGCGCTGCACTCGAGCTCCTGCCTGCGGCGACCCATCCGATGGATGTGCTGCGCACGGCGGTCTCGGTGCTCGGCTGTGCGCTCCCCGAAAAGGATGATCATGCCGCCCCCGCAGCGCGCGAGATCGCCGATCGCCTGATTGCCTCGCTCGGCTCGATGCTCACGTACTGGTATCACTTCAGCCAAAGCGGTGAGCGCATCCAGGTGGAGACCGACGACGATTCGATCGGCGGGCATTTCCTGCACCTGCTGCACGGGCGCGTGCCGCCCCCCTCATGGGCGCGCGCCATGCATACCTCGCTCATCCTTTACGCCGAGCACGAATTCAACGCCTCGACGTTTGCGGCGCGGGTGATCGCCGGCACCGGTGCCGACATGTACTCGTGCATCACAGGCGCAATCGGCGCGCTGCGCGGCCCCAAGCACGGCGGCGCCAACGAGGTGGCCTTCGAGGTGCAGAGCCGCTACGCAACCCCCGAGGCCGCCGAGAACGATGTGCGCGAGCGCATCGCAAACCACGAGGTGATCATCGGTTTCGGACACCCCGTGTACACGGTCGCGGACCCGCGTAACGAGGTCATCAAGGAGGTCGCGCGCGACCTTGCCAAGGCGAGCGGGGAGATGCAACTCTTCGCCATCGCCGAACGCATCGAGGGGGTGATGCGTGAGAGCAAGAACCTCTTCGCGAACCTCGACTGGTTCTCCGCCGTCTCCTATCACCTGATGGGCGTGCCAACCGCGATGTTCACGCCGCTCTTCGTCATCGCGCGCACGAGCGGCTGGGCCGCGCACGTGATCGAGCAGCGCAGCGATGGCAAGATCATCCGCCCGGCCGCGAACTACATCGGTCCTGAGAACCTCAAGTTCGTGCCCATCGAGCAGCGAAAGTAGGAGCAAGGGAAGAGATGTCCGCCGCGAGCGACAGCAAGTCCGCGCGTCGTCCGGACCCCGATCCGGTGCTGCGCGCCATCTCGGACTACGCACGCGATTTCGCGATCCGTAGCGCGCCCGCCTACGACACCGCGCGCTACTGCCTCATGGACACGCTCGCCTGCGGTTTCCTCGCCCTCAAGTACCCCGCCTGCCGCAAGCTCCTCGGCCCGGTCGTGCCGGGCGCGGTGCTGGCGGGCGGCGCCCGGGTTCCCGGCACCTCCTTCGAGCTCGACCCGGTGCAGGCCGCCTTCAACATCGGCGCGATGATCCGGTGGCTCGATTTCAACGACACCTGGCTCGCCGCGGAGTGGGGACACCCCTCCGACAATCTCGGCGCCATCCTCGCCGTCGCGGACTACCTGTCGCGCCGGGCGGTGATGTCGGGGAAGTCCCCGCTCAAGGTGCGCGATGTGCTCACCGCCATGATCAAGGCGCACGAGATCCAGGGCGTGCTCGCGCTCGATAACAGCTTCAACCGCGTCGGGCTCGATCACGTGCTGCTCGTGCGCGTCGCCTCGACCGCGGTGGCGACGGCCATGCTCGGTGGGACGAGCGAGCAGGTCGTGAACGCGGTCTCGAACGCCTGGATCGATGGTGGGGCGCTACGCACCTACCGCCATGCGCCCAACACCGGCTCACGCAAGAGCTGGGCGGCGGGCGATGCCACGAGCCGCGCCGTGCGGCTCGCGCTCATCGCCATGACGGGCGAGATGGGCTATCCGTCCGCGCTTTCCGCCAAAACCTGGGGCTTCTCGGACGTGCTCTTCAAGGGCAAACCCATCGCGCTCGCGCAGCCCTTTGAGAGCTACGTGATGGAGAACGTGCTCTTCAAGATCTCGTACCCCGCCGAATTCCACGCGCAGACCGCCGTCGAGGCGGCGATGCGGCTGCACCCGGAGGTGCGCGAGCGCATCGGCGAAATCGCGCGCATCGTGATCGAAACCCAGGAACCCGCGGTGCGCATCATCGACAAGACGGGACCGCTCGCGAACCCCGCCGACCGCGATCACTGCATCCAGTACATGGTCGCGGTGCCCCTCATCTTCGGCCGCCTGACCGCCGCGGACTATGAGGACGAGGTCGCCCGCGATCCGCGCATCGATCGGCTGCGCGAGAAGATGGAAGTGCGCGAGAACCCGAGCTTTACGCGCGAGTACTACGCCCCCGACATGCGCTACATCGGCAACGCGCTGCAGGTGTTCTTCCGCGACGGCAGCTACAGCGAGCGAGTGGCGGTCGATGTCCCGATCGGACATCGGATGCGCCGCGCCGAAGGCATGCCGGTGCTGGTGCGCAAGTTCCAGGCCGCGGTTGATGAGCATTTCGGGGCGAAGCAGGCTGAGCGCATCAAGGCGCTCTTCGCCGAGTCCGCACGGCTCGATACGCTCCCGGTGAACGAGCTCGTCGCGGCGCTCGTCACGAACGGCCCATCCCACTGAGCGCGCGCGCCGCGAGAGCGGTGCGCTCGCTTCAAGAGCCCGGCCCTCACGATGCCGCCGTCGCGCCTCGGCGACGAAACCCCGGTGCGCCCCCAGCCGGCAGTAAAATGCCGCGCCTGCTCACGGGGAGGCTCGAGATGAACACACAGAAGAGCGTTGCTGCATCCGCATTTCTTGCTCTCGCCCTCAGCTCCTGCATGTCGGTCGCGCATCCGACCGATCCGGGGGTGCGTCATGCGGGGACTGATGGTGGTCCGCCGCCGTCGCTCCCTGGCCTTAAGGCCGATGAGCTCGTGTTCTTTCAGGATGGACTCACGCGATTTCTTGCGGTCGAGGTGGTTTCAGGGGGCGCGAACAACGGTCTCGGGCCCCGTTTTAACTCGAATCAGTGCGCGTCCTGTCACATCCAGCCCTTCGTCGGCGGCTCAAGCCCCTCCGTGAATCCGCTGCCTGCGGTCGCGAGCGCGGCCGGCGCCACCAACAAGGTGCCCTGGTTCATCGTCGCCAACGGCCCGATACGCGAGGCGCGCTTCGTCAGCTCGAACGGGGTGCCCGACGGGGGCGTGCACAACCTCTTCGTGATCACGCACCGCAGCGATGCCGGCAGGTGCAGCCTGGCACAGCCAGACTTTCTGCCCGCGGGTAATGGCCTCAGCGGCCAGGGCGGCAATCCCAACATCATTTTCCGCATCCCGACGCCGATGCTCGGCGCGGGGCTCATCGAGGCGATTCCCGATTCCACGATCCTCGCCAACCAGAAAGCCGATGCCGACGCGAAAGCCAAACTCGGCGTCGCGGGCCACCCGAACGCGCACTTGAGCGGCAACGTCAACCGCAGTGCGAACGACGGCACGATCACCCGCTTTGGGTGGAAGGCGCAGAACAAATCGCTGCTGATGTTCGCGGGCGAGGCCTACAACGTCGAGATGGGGATCTCGAATGAGCTCTTCCCTCAGGAGCGCGACGAAACGGCGAGCTGCCAGGGCGGCAACGTGACTCCCAACGACACCCTCAACTTCCCCCCGGCCGGGGGCAATACTCCCGCCACCGCCGTGCTTTCGGACATCGAAGCGTTCGCCAACTTCATGCGCATGCTCGCCCCTCCTGTGCCGGCGGCGCCAACGGCATCGGCGACCAAGGGCGAGGCGCTATTCAAGAGCGTCGGCTGCGCGCTCTGCCACACGGCAATGCTCAGCACCGGAGCGGGCATCGCCAGTGGGTCTGCGACCTCGCCGAGCGCCGCGCTCTCGAATCAGAGCGTGGCCCTCTACTCCGATCTCCTCGTGCACCACATGGGCACGGGCCTCGCCGACGGCATCACCCAGGGAAGCGCGGGCCCCGATGAGTTCCGCAGCGCGCCTCTCTGGGGCGTCGGACAGCGCGTGTTTTTCCTGCACGATGGCAGGACGAGCAATCTCGTTCAGGCGATCGAAGAGCACGCAAGCCACGGGAGTGAAGCGAATCAGGTCATCCGGAAATTCAATTCCCTGAGCGAGCGCGATCAGCAGAATCTCATCAATTTCCTGCGCTCGCTCTAGAGCCGCGCGCGGCGCTCGAAAACGAAAGCGCCGTCAGGAAGGTCCAAGTTCCTGACGGCGCCCATCTCGAGAATCTCGCCGCTCGCGCGAGCGGCGGCATGGTATCAGCCGACGCGAACCGGCACGAAGAGTCGCGTTTCGCCGCGCTGAATCAGAAGCGCGATGTGCCCTTTGGATTTCTCCACTGCGTGGCGCAGGTCGTCGGCGTTCGTGACCGGAGAGCCATTCGCCGCGAGCACGACATCCCCGGGCTGAATGCCGGCCTCGGCCGCGGGACCGCTTGCACGCTCGACGACGAGCCCGCTCTTCATGTTGGCCTGACGCTGCTCCTGGGGGGTGAGCGGGCGCACCGCGAGCCCGAGCTTGCCGCCCGACTGCGGTTCGCTCGTGTTGGCAGCGGTGTGCTTCTCGTCCATGGCGGTGAGCGTGACCGTCAGGTTGCGCTCCGCGTGGTTGCGCCAGATGTCGAGCGCGACCGGGGTGCCGGGGCTCAGGCTCGCCACCTGCACGGGCAGCTCGCTCGAGTCCTTAAGCGGCTGACCGTTGAGCTTGAGGATCACATCCCCGGGCTCAACGCCGGCGCGCTCGGCAGGTCCGCCCTTTTCCACACTCGAGACGAGTGCGCCTTCGGGCTGCGGCAGGCCAAAGGAGTCAGCGAGCCCTTGGGTCACCGGCTGGATGACCACGCCGAGCTTGCCGCGGGTGACGTGACCTGTGGCCTGTAGCTGCTGCCCGACCTGCATGGCGACATCGATCGGGATCGAGAAGGAGACGCCCATGTAGCCGCCGCTGCGGCTATAGATCTGGGAGTTGATGCCCACCACCTCGCCGCGCATGTTGAAGAGCGGCCCGCCCGAGTTGCCGGGGTTGATCGGCACGTCGGTTTGAATGAAGGGGATGTAGCCGGAGAGCTGACGGCCCTTGGCGCTCACGATGCCCGCGGTGGCGCTGTTTTCAAAGCCGAACGGGGCGCCGATCGCGAGTACCCACTCCCCGACTTTGAGGCCGCGCGAGTCGCCGATCTTCACCGTCGGCAAGTCCTTGGCGTTGATCTTGATGATGGCGATGTCGGATTTCGTGTCCACGCCGAGTACCTTCGCGGTGTACTCGCGCCGATCCGTCATGCGCACGGTGACTTCGCTCGCACCGTTGACGACGTGAGCGTTGGTCATGATGACGCCGTCGGGGCGGATGATGAACCCGGAGCCCTCGCCGTGAACCGGGCCGGGCTGGGGCATCTGGAACGGCAGGCCGCGGAAGAAGGGCGCGAAGGGGCTATTCGGTCCGAAGGGATTTGGCTGCTCGTTACCGCCCTCATCGCCGTTGTCGTCGTCGCCTTCATCGCCCTGGGGGTTGAAGCCGGTCGAGACCTTGGTCACGACGCTGATGTTGACCACCGCCGGGCCGTACTTCTGCACCATGGAGCTGAAATCGGGAAGCATGGCGGCGGAGTTCGCGGTGCTCGGTGCCGCGGGGGCCTGAGCGGCCGGAGCCGCTGCGGTTGCCACCGAATGGGGGGCTCCGGCGACGTATAGCGCACTCACCGGCACGGCGATGGTCGCCGCTCCAAGGAGCGCCGCGATAAGGGGCTTGCGGACGAGACTCGCAAAGTTCATGGCAAAAGGCTCCGTCTTAGGACTATTCGGGTTGAGCGCGAACCTTAGGAAACGAGGCTTATGGGAGCCTTAAGGGTTCGGGCCGGCGGCCCCCCTTTCCGAGAGGGGGCGCGGGCGGCGCCTCACTGCGCTGTAAGCACCGAATAGGGGCGGGGTTCGGTGTGGAGTGAAGGCGTCTGCAGACTGAAGTAGCGGGCGATGACCGGGATGTCCTCGTCCTTGAGATTATCCGCGAAGCCCTTCATGACCGGGTTCTTGCGGCCGCCCTTCCTGTATTCGTCGATCGCCCGCACGAGGTAGTCTTCCCACTGCCCGGCGAGCGATGGATAGAGAGGCGCGATCGCGACCCCATCCTGCCCGTGGCAGGAGGTGCAAAGCGCCGCGGCCTGCGGGACGGTGCCCCGCCCCTTGCCACCCGGAAGCAGGGGCTTGCCCGCAAAGTACACGGCGATGTCGGCGATGTCCTGGTCTGAGAGGCTGGAGGCTTCCGAATGCATCGTGAGGTGCGCGCGGTCGCCGTCGCGATAACCGTGCAGCGCGCTCGCGAGGTAATCGGGATTTTGTACCTCGAGCTTCGGCACGCTGTAGTTCGGATACGCGTTCTTGTAGCCGTCGACCCCGTGACACCCAAGGCAGGTGTAGGAGATCGCCTTGCCGCGCCGGGGGTCGCCGGTTTGCTGCGCGAGGATCGGGGCTGCCATGGCCGCGAGCGCTGTGATCAGAACCGCTGTCCGCCACTTTCGCGCGCCCGCCGTCATTTGATCTCCCCGCGGCAAAAACGGCCCAGAATCTTACGGACTCGCCCGCCCAATTGCCACCTGACGGACCGCTGGCGCCGATCACGCCGTGACTTCGCCTCGTTACTCTTCGCGGCGGCGGGCGGTACGATGCCGCGCGCTGCGCGCAACGGGGAATCAGTCTCGAGCATGATCGCTCTCATCCAACGGGTCAGCCGCGCCGAGGTTCGTGTCGGTGACGAGGTGGTCGGAGCCATCGGCCGCGGCGTACTCGCGCTCATCGGCGTCTGTCGCGACGACAGCGAGGCTTGCGCCGAGCGGCTGCTCGAGCGGGTGTTGTCTTATCGGGTGTTTCCCGATGCCGACGGACGCATGAATGTCAGCGTGCGCGACATCGGTGGCGGCCTTTTGCTCGTTCCCCAGTTCACGCTCGCGGCTGACACCAAAAAGGGCACTCGTGCAGGCTTCTCGAGGGGCGCCGCACCGGCGGAAGCCGCGCGCCTGTTCGCCCACCTGCTCGAGTGCGCCCGCAAAGCCTATGCTCCTGTTTCCGCAGGTGTATTTGCCGCCGACATGCAGGTGTCGCTCGTCAATGACGGGCCGGTGACTTTCTGGCTCGAAACGCCCTAGAGGCCCTCGCGTGATGGCGCTCGCGGAATCCGAACTTCTGGGGTCGGGGCGGCTCTTTTGACCTATCATCCCCTCCCCTAGCTGCCGCCAAGGGCGGCAGTCAACTGGAGTGAGTTATGGGTATTGGAATGCGCGAGCTGGTGGTGATTCTGCTCGTCGTGCTCGTCGTGTTCGGTGCGAAGAAGCTGCGCAGCGTCGGCTCCGATCTCGGGCATGCGGTGCGCGGCTTCAAGAAGGCGATGAGCGAAGGCGAGGAAGAACAGAAGGGCACCCCGCCGCAGCAGATCCGCTCCGAGGGCACGGACGCAGAATTCCCGGAGGTCGCCAAGAAGAGCGACGCGAAGCCCGAACGGAGCACCTGATCTGTTCGAAGGGCGGTTCTTCGAGGTACTGATCATCTTCGTCCTGGCGCTAGTCGTGCTGGGACCGGAGAAGCTGCCGCGCGTCGTCGGTGAGATCGGCCGCTGGGTCGGCCGCGCGCGCGTCATGGCGCGGCAGTTCCGCGAACAGCTCGAGGAGGAAGTGCGGCTCGAGGAGAGCCGCAAGAGCCGCCCCGCATCGGCCTCCCCGGCACCGCCACCGCCCGCGACGCCCCCTGCCAACTCGGAGCACGCTGCGGTGAGCGACCCGAACCGCTCGAGCGAGAATGAGCGAGGAACCTGAACAGCTCGCCGAAGGCACGCTGATCTCGCATCTGCTCGAACTGCGGGACCGGCTGCTGCGGGCGATGGTCGCCATCGGGATCGCGTTCGGGCCGTGCATCTACTTCTCGAACGATCTTTTCACGTTCGTCGCGCAGCCCCTCCTCGGGAAGCTCCCGCAGGGCGGGAATCTCATCGCGACGGGCGTCATGTCGCCCTTCACGACGCCGTTCAAACTCTCGTTCTTCACGGCGCTCTTCATCGCGATGCCCTACGTCATCTATCAGCTCTGGGCGTTCGTCGCGCCCGGCCTCTACCGCAACGAACGGCGCTTCGCGCTGCCGCTCCTCGTATCCGCGATCGTGCTCTTCTACGTCGGCATGGCGTTCGCCTACTACTTCGTCTTCCCCGTCATGTTCCAGTTCTTCGCGAGCACGACTCCCAAGGGCGTCGCGATGATGACCGACATCAATAACTATCTCGACTTCGTGCTCACGATGTTCTTCTGCTTCGGGCTCGCGTTCGAGGTGCCGGTCGCGGTCGTGCTGCTCGTCGTAATGGGGCTTGTACCCATCGAGAAGCTCAAGGAATACCGCGGCTACGTGCTCATCGGCATCTTTATTCTCGCGGCCCTCCTCACCCCGCCCGATGTCCTCTCGCAGTGCGCGCTCGCGATTCCGATGTACGCGCTCTACGAGGGCGGCATCGTCATGGCGCGGATCCTCTCGCGCCCAAAGACCGCCGCCGCCGCCAAGACCGGCGACACCTGAGGCGGCGCGCGCATTGCTTCGCGCCCGCCCGCTGGGCGAGACTTGCGCGCGCCGCACATAAGAAAACGTTTGGGGGCTGATCATGAGTTCGACCGTCGACGCGACCAACGCTCCTCCCGCTCAGGCGAAGACCATCTTCGGTCAGCCGCGCGGGATCGCGACGCTCTTCCTCACCGAGATGTGGGAGCGCTTCACCTACTACGGGATGCGCGCGGTGCTCATCCTCTTCATGGTGGCCGCGGTCGCCAAAGGCGGACTCGGCCTCGACGATCAGACCGCGAGCGCGATCTACGGCATGTACGTCGGCGGCACCTATTTTTTCAGCTTCTTTGGCGGCTGGATCGCCGATCGCCTCATCGGTCCGCAGCGCGCCGTGATGAGCGGTAGCGTCCTGATTGTCGTCGGCAACGTCATGCTGGCGCTCGGCAGCACGGATCTCTTCTTCGTTGGCCTCCTCGTGATCACGATCGGCGTCGGGCTGCTCAAGCCCAACGTGAGCGCGCTCGTGGCCGCGCTCTACCCCGAGGGCGGCTCGCGCCGCGACGCCGGCTTCTCGATCTTCTACATGGGCATCAATCTCGGCGCCTTCATCGGACCGCTGCTCGTGCCCTGGTTCGCGGCGCTCCTCGGCTGGCGCTGGGGTTTCTGGTTGCCCGCCCTTGGCATGACGCTCGGGCTCGCTCAGTTCGTGCGCACGCGCCGCTACCTCGCGAGCCCCGGCCCGGCGTCCGAACAGATGCGGCGCGGTTCCTGGCTGCCGGTGATCGTCCTCGCCGCGGTGATCTCGCTCATTGCGTTTCTCGCCTTCACGCACGTGATCCACATCAATGCGGTGGCGGTCGCGGCCTCGGCCTCCTGGGGCATGGCGCTCCTTGGCATTCTCTATTTCGCGTATCTGCTCTTTTTCGCAGGCTTAAATCGCATCGAGCAGCAGCGCGTCGTGGTGATGGGCGTGCTGCTCGCCGCCTCGGTGATGTTCTGGGCCGGCTATGAGCAGACCGGCGCCTCCTTCAACCTCTTCGCCGACCGCTATACGGACCGTCACATCTTCGGCTGGGACGTGCCTGCAGGCACGCTGCAGGCGGTCAATCCCTTCTTCGTCATCACTTTCGCCCCGGTGTTTGCGGCGTTATGGATCGCGCTCGGCAAGCGCGGCCTGGATCTCACCGCGTCAGCGAAATTCGGTGTCGGACTGATACTCCTCGGGCTTGGCTTCATCGTCATGTACCTCGCCTCAAAGCGGGTGCTGGCGGGGGAGATGGTGTTGCCGACCTGGCTCGTGCTCACCTACTTCCTCCACACCTGCGCGGAGCTCTGCCTCTCGCCGGTGGGGCTCTCCTACATGACGAAGCTCGCCCCGCCGCGCTTCGTCGGGCAGGTGATGGGCATGTGGTTCCTGTCGATGGCAATCGGCGCCAACCTCGCCGGCCAGCTCTCGGGCCAGTACGACGCGAGCCACCTGGAATCACTGCCGGCACTCTTCCTCAAGATCTTCTGGTACGGGGTGATCTCAGGGGCGGTGCTGCTGCTCGTGACGCCTTACCTCAAGCGGTTGATGGCCGGCGTGAAGTGACGCCGCGCGGAAGCGCATCGATGCGGCCTGGGTGCTAGGGCTGCGGTGGCGGTGGCGGTGTCTCCGTCACCGTCACCCCGACGACGAAGTACTCGGTCTCGCCAAAGCACGAAGTGGGAATCCAGCGGTGCTGCTCGTAGTGCAGCGCCACGCGCCGGCCGACGGTCGCATTGACCTTCTGGGCGACCTCGTTGTCGCGCACGGTGAACGCGAATTTCTCGGTGAGCGTGCCCGGCAGCGTCACCATTGCCATCTCGCCCTCCCAGGTCTTGCAGAGCCACCCCTTGCGCGAGAATTTCTGCACATAGCCCGCGCGCTCCCCGTCCGCGTAGACGTAATTGAGCGTGAGCCAGGTGAATCCGGCAAATCCAAGGATCGCAACGACGAGGATAACGACGATTGCCTTGAGCATGGGGTGCGGCGTCCTCTGCGATGAGCCCTGCAGGGGAACCCGCGGGGCAGGGCGCAAGCATAGCGCGTGTTGGCGCGGAAAGGCTCGGTGAGTCCAAGGCAGCGCGCGCTGCAGCGCGCAACTAACCTGTCACACGGCTAAGATGGCGGGATTGGCGCTCGCGGCGGCGCGAACTCCTCGCAGCAGCAGCCCTGCTCAAGCTGCGCGGTGTGACGGCGCTTGCGCCGGGTGTTGCGCACGACCCATAAACTAGCGAGACACACGGGGGCAACGATGAACCAGGCAGCGCAGCCGGCGCCGCAACTGACAGTACGCGCCATCATCCTCGCGGTGATCCTCGCGACCATCCTCGCGGCGGCGAACTCCTATCTTGGGCTCTTCGCGGGCATGACGATCGCCTCCGCGATCCCCTCCGCGGTGGTCTCGATGGCGGTGCTGAAGGCGCTCGGCGGAGGTGGGATCCTCGAAAACAACATCGTGCAGACCGGCGGCTCGGCCGGCACCTCGATGGCATCGGGGGTGATCTTCACGATTCCGGCGCTCGTCATCCTCGGCTACTGGCAGGACTTCAGATT
>DASPTE010000126.1:0-2258 GCA_035623585.1 Steroidobacteraceae bacterium
CTCATCGCCGGCACCACCGGCTCGGGCAAGTCGGTGGG
Source organism: Steroidobacteraceae bacterium (assembly GCA_035623585.1). Classification (GTDB taxonomy): domain Bacteria; phylum Pseudomonadota; class Gammaproteobacteria; order Steroidobacterales; family Steroidobacteraceae; genus 13-2-20CM-66-19. The sequence goes on from DASPTE010000126.1 coordinate 39, forward strand.
CCTCAACGCCATGGTGCTCTCGCTCCTTTATAAGTCCACTGCCGAGCACGTGCGTCTCATCATGATCGACCCGAAGATGCTCGAGCTCTCGGTGTATGAGGGCATTCCGCATCTGCTCGCGCCGGTGGTCACGGACATGAAACAGGCGGCGAACGCGCTGCGCTGGTGTGTCGCGGAAATGGAGCGCCGCTTCCAGCTGATGGCGGCGCTCGGGGTGCGCAACATCACGGGCTTCAATCGCCTGGTGAGAGAGGCGATCGACAACGGCAAACCGCTGCCCGATCCGGTGATGATGCTCAAAGCGGCGACCGATCCGACGATCGACCAGCGGCAGATCCCGACCCTCACGCCGCTCCCGTACATCGTGGTCGTGGTCGATGAGCTCGCCGATCTCATGATGATCGTCGGCAAGAAGGTCGAGGAACTCATCACCCGCCTCGCCCAGAAAGCGCGCGCCTCAGGCATTCACCTCGTACTCGCGACGCAGCGGCCTTCCGTCGATGTCATCACCGGGCTCATCAAGGCCAACATTCCTTGCCGCATCGCCTTTCAGGTCTCCGCGCGCGTCGATTCGCGCACCATTCTCGATCAGATGGGCGCGGAGACGCTCCTCGGTCATGGCGACATGCTGTATTTGCCTCCCGGCACCTCGCACCCGCAACGTGTGCATGGCGCGTTCGTGTCCGATCAGGAAGTGCACCGAGTGGTCGATGCGCTCAGGGGCGCGGTGCCGAAATACATCGATGAGGTGTTGCTCGGACCGAAGACGCCGATCCCCGGACTCTCGGGCGAGGAGAACGAGGGGCCAAACGGCAACGGCGCCGAGGACGCCGAACAGGATCCGCTCTACGACGAAGCGGTGCGCATCGTCACCACCGAACGCAAGCCTTCAATCTCTTACGTGCAGCGGCGGCTCAAGATCGGCTACAACCGCGCGGCGCGACTCCTTGAGGCCATGGAGATCGCAGGACTCGTAGGTCCGCTCCAGGCGAATGGCGCGCGCGATGTGCTCGCGCCGGCACCGCCGGAGCCGTGAGTTGATGGCGCACCGCGAGCGGGCGAGGGCACGGGCGCCGCTTGCCGTCACGGGAGCCCTCGCGCTCATCGTGGGCGGGGCGGGCGCCGCGGAGCCTACCGCACCCACACCGCTTGATGGCTACCTTGAAAATCTCAAAACCTTGCGCACGACCTTCCTGCAAACGCTCGCAGATTCGAGCGGCCGCGAGATCGACCGCGCGAACGGCACGCTGATCGTGCAGCGCCCCGGGAAGTTCCGCTGGGAGATCCACCCGCAAACCGGTGCGAGCAGCGCCGGTCAGCTCATGGTCTGCGATGGCCGCAACCTCTGGTTTCTCGATCGCGATCTCAAGCAAGTCACGGTGAAGCCCGTGGACGCCGCGCTCTCCGCGACACCGGCGATGCTGCTCTCCGGTACTGCGGACGTTCACAAGAACTTCAGCATCGCCCCCGCCGGGGAGCGCATGGGACTCGACTGGGTACTGGTCGAGCCCGAAGGGGTAGAGGCGGACTTTCGTAGCGCACTCTTTGGTTTCGACCACGGGGACCTCAAGCGCATGATCCTCGAAGACAAGCTCGATCAGACCGCCACCGTTATCTTCGAGAAGATCGCGCGCAATGTTCCCGTATCCGCCTCCGAGGTGAGTTTCACACCGCCCGCCGGCACGGATGTGATCGGTACGCCGGTTAAATGAGCCGGCGGCGATTGCCGGGAACTCGATAAGCCTCGTGTCCGCGCTCGAAGTGACTGATCGTGACCTGCTGCGACCGCTCGCGGACCGGATGCGGCCGCGAAACCTGGGCGAGTTTGTCGGCCAGGAGCACATTCTCGGTCCCGGGAAGCCCCTGAGCGCGAGCATCGCCTCGCACCAGCTGCACTCGCTCATCCTGTGGGGGCCGCCAGGCACCGGCAAGACGACCCTCGCTCGCTTGATCGCGGACGCCGCCGATGCACATTTCATCGCACTCTCCGCGGTCATGGCGGGCGTGAAGGATATTCGTGCGGCGGTCGAAGCGGCGCGCGCGGCGCGCTTGCAGGAGGGCCGGCCGACGCTCCTTTTCCTCGATGAGGTGCATCGCTTCAACAAGGCACAGCAGGACACCTTTCTTCCCTATCTCGAAGATGGAACGCTCACGTTCATCGGCGCGACCACGGAGAATCCATCCTTCGAGGTCATCAGCGCCTTGCTCTCGCGGGCGCGC
>DASPTE010000143.1:0-5850 GCA_035623585.1 Steroidobacteraceae bacterium
CCGACATCGAGAAACTGGTGCTCGCAGAGCGAGCCCGCATGCTCGAATTCGCGGAAGGTGTGCGGGGCGGAGCCATTCGTGGCAGCAAGGGGCAGCGCTTCACGCTGGTCGTGAACATCGGCATCGGCGGCTCCGACCTGGGTCCCGCCATGGCGGTACTGGCCTTGCGGGCCTTTACCGCGGGCGCGCCGCGCTGCGAGTTCGTTGCCAACATAGACGGGGTCCGTCTTGCGGAGGTGCTTGAGTCGGCAGACGCGCGCACGACGCTGTTCATCGTCTCGTCGAAGACCTTCACGACGCTCGAGACGCGCACCAACGCGCTCACGGCGCGCGCCTGGCTCGAGAGGCAACTGGGGAAAGAGGCCATTCCTGCGCACTTCGCGGCGGTGTCCGTCAACACCAAAGCGATGGATGAGTTTGGCGTCCATCCGCAGTATCGCTTCCAGATGTGGGATTGGGTCGGTGGGCGCTATTCCGTGTGGTCCTCCATCGGCGTCTCGCTCGCGATCGCGATCGGGCGCAGGAACTTCCTGGATTTCCTCGGCGGCGGCCATGCGATTGACGAGCATTTCAGGAATGCGGCCTGGGCGGAGAACCTGCCGGCGCTCATGGGGCTCATCGGTGTCTGGAACATCAACTTCATGAAACTGCCGACGCTGGCCGTGCTGCCCTACGACGACTCGCTGCGGCGCTTCCCGGCGTACCTGCAGCAGCTCGAGATGGAGAGCAACGGCAAATCGGTGATGCTCGACGGAGCGCCAGTCGAGTGCGAAACGGAGGCGGTGATCTGGGGCGAGCCCGGCAACAACGCCCAACACTCATTTTTTCAGCTGCTGCACCAGGGGACGCAACGTGCGGCGCTCGACTTCCTGCTGCCTGCGCGCTCCTCCTGCGGCAACCAGGCGCAACAGAATCTCGCCATCGCGAGCTGCCTCGCGCAGGCCGAGGCGTTCATGGCTGGCCAGGGCGCCAACACCGTGCGCGCGGAGCTCACGCGCCAGGGCCTGTCGGCGGATCGTATCGAGGCACTCATTCCGCACAAAGTCGATCCAGGCAGCCGCGCGAGCACCATCGTCGTTTTTGAAAAGCTGGACCCCGGCACCCTCGGGAAGCTGATCGCGCTCTACGAGCACAGCGTGCTCACCCAAAGCGTCGTGTGGGGCATCGACGCCTTCGACCAGTGGGGTGTGGAGCTCGGCAAGAAGCTCACCGAGCAGCTGGCTCCGGCGGTGGAGGATCCGGCGGGCGGGCACGGCGCTGCGGCCTGGGTCGTGAGCCTGCTCAAGCGGATAGCCGACTGGAGGCAGTAGGAGGCGTACGTCCCGCCCGCGTCCAACCGCCTGGTGCTGCCGGAGGGTATCCTTCGCTTCTGCGCAATTGAGCGCCGTGCGGATTTGCTCTAGTCTGCCAATCTTAGTTCTTATAAATCCAACACTTACGTTGACTTAATCTCATGCGGGTAACAATTTTCGGTTCCGGCTACGTAGGGCTCGTGACCGGCGCCTGCCTCGCGGACGCCGGCAACCACGTGATCTGTGTCGACGTCGATGCTGCCAAGATCGAGCGTTTGAATCGCGGCGAAGTCCCGATTCACGAGCCGGGGCTGGAGGCGCTCATCAAGCGTAATGCCGAGGCCGGACGCATCGAGTTCACCATCGACGCTGCCAAGGCCGTCGCGCACGGGCTCTTCCAGCTCATCGCAGTCGGCACGCCCCCGAGTGAGGACGGCTCGGCGGACCTGCGTCACGTACTCGCGGTGGCGCGCACCATCGCCACTCACCTCAGCCGCTATGCGATCGTGATCACCAAGTCGACGGTTCCGGTCGGCACCGCCGACAAGGTGCACGCGGAGATCGACAAGACCCTCGCCGCCCGCGGGGCGAGCTGCGAGTTCGACGTGGTCTCGAACCCTGAATTCCTCAAGGAAGGCGCGGCGATCACCGACTTCATGAAGCCGGACCGGGTGGTAGTCGGCACCGACAACCCGCGCACCACCGAGCTCATGCGCGCGCTCTACGAGCCCTTCACGCGCAACCACGACCGCCTCATCGTCATGGACGTGCGCTCCTCCGAGCTCACCAAGTATGCGGCGAATGCGATGCTCGCCACCAAGATCAGCTTCATGAACGAGCTCGCCAACATTGCCGAGCGGGTGGGGGCCGACATCGAGAAGGTGCGCATCGGCATCGGCTCGGATCCCCGCATCGGCTACAGCTTCATCTACCCCGGCACCGGTTATGGCGGATCGTGTTTCCCGAAGGACGTTCAGGCGCTGATCCGCTCCTCTCACGACGCGGGACATGAGCCCACGATCCTGAACGCAGTGGAGTCAGTGAACGCGCGTCAAAAAGAAGTGCTGTTCCACAAGATGTCGCGCCACTTTGGCGGCAAGCTCGCCGGGCTCACGGTGGCGCTCTGGGGGCTCGCGTTCAAGCCGAACACCGACGACATGCGTGAGGCGCCCGCGCGCACCCTCATCGGGCTCCTCATGAAGGCCGGCGCGCACGTCAAGGCCTACGATCCAGTGGCGGGTGAGGAAGCGCAGCGCATCTATGCCGGGGAGCCGAGGTTCTCGCTGACGAAGAATGCCTACCAGGCCGCCGAGGGAGCGGATGCGCTCGCCATCGTCACTGAGTGGCAGGAGTTCCGCAGCCCCGACTTCGACCGGCTGCGGGAGGTCCTGAAGGGAGCAGTCATCTTCGACGGCCGCAATCTTTACGACCCGGCGATGGTGAGCCGCTTCGGCTTGACCTACCACGCAATCGGCCGCGGCGCGCCGCTCGCGGTTGACTGACTCGAGCCCAGGAAGGAAGCGAGCGATGCTCACCCCGGTGATTCTCTCGGGCGGCGCGGGGACGCGGCTCTGGCCGCTCTCGCGTGAGCTCTATCCGAAGCAGCTGCTGGCGCTCACCGGCAAGCGCACGATGCTGCAGCAGACGGCGCTGCGTCTCGAGGGGCTGGGTGCCGCACCCCCCGTGGTCGTCTGCAACGAGGCCCACCGGTTTCTCGTGGCCGAGCAGCTGCGGCAGCTCAGGATCGAGCCCCGCGCGATCGTGCTCGAGCCGATGGGCCGCAACACGGCGCCTGCGATCGCGCTCGCAGCGCACGCCGCGCTCAAAGGAGTCGCTCCCGAGGCTGCGGATCCGGTGCTCCTCATCCTCCCGGCCGATCATGTGATCAAGGACGTCCCCGCCTTCCAGCGCGCGGTGCGAGCCGCGCTGCCGGCAGCTCAGCAGGGGCAGCTCGTCACCTTCGGCATCGTGCCGACGGCGGCCGAGACCGGTTACGGTTATATCCAGCGGGGAGCCGCGGGCGGTGAGCTCTACCGCATCGCGCGCTTCGTCGAAAAGCCGGATGCCAGGCGGGCGGCTGAGTTCGTGAAGTCTGGCGAGTACTACTGGAACAGCGGCATGTTCATGTTCGGCGCGCGGCGCTACCTCGGTGAGCTCGCACGTTGTGCCCCGGAGATCGCACGTGTCTGCGCAGCCGCATTTGCCGCGGCGCGGCTGGACCTCGAATTCACCCGCATCGCGCCCGAGGACTTTGCGAATTGTCCCTCGGACTCGATCGATTACGCGGTAATGGAGAAGACCGCCGACGCCGTGGTGGTGCCGCTGGCAGCCGGCTGGAGCGACGTCGGCTCCTGGGCGGCGCTTGCCGAGGCAATCGAAGGGGATGCACACGGCAACGTGACACACGGGGACGTCATCAGCGAGGACTCCCGGGGAAACTTTCTTTATTCCGAGAGCCGGCTGGTGTCGGCGGTGGGTCTCAAGGATCACGTGGTGGTCGAGACCAAGGACGCAGTGATGGTGGCGCCGAAGTCCCGCGTGCAGGACGTGAAGAAGCTCGTGCTGCAGCTGAAGGAGCGCGGGCGCTACGAGCACTCGCTCCACCGCGAGGTGTTCCGCCCCTGGGGGAGCTACGACAGCATCGAGTCCGGATCGCGCTTTCAGGTGAAGCGCCTGAAGATCAAGCCCGGCGCGCAGCTCTCGCTGCAGATGCATCATCACCGCGCCGAGCACTGGGTGGTGGTCGCGGGTACCGCGCGCATCACGCGGGGCGAGGAGGTGTTTCTCCTCGAGGAGAATCAGTCGACCTACATCCCGATCGGCATGAAGCACCGCATCGAGAATCCGGGCACCATAATGCTCGAGATCATCGAGGTGCAGTCGGGGTCGTACCTCGGCGAGGACGATATCGTGCGTTTCGAGGACCGCTACGGCCGCGAGGGCACGAAGACGTAAGGGCAGGCCACATGACCAATCTCGATTCGTTCAAGGCCTACGACATCCGCGGCCGCATTCCTGATGAGATCAACGAATCGCTCGCCTACGACGTCGGGCGTGCCTACGCCGCGTTCGTGAAGCCGAAGCGCGTCGCCGTGGGCTACGACATCCGCCTCTCCTCACCGCAACTCGCCCGCGCCGTGAAGCGCGGCCTCACGGACACCGGCGTCGACGTGCTCGACATCGGTTTGTGGGGAACCGAGGGATCCTATTTCGCGACCTTCGCCGAGCATCTCGACGGCGGCATCATGGTGACGGCGAGCCACAATCCGCCGGACTACAACGGCATGAAGTTCGTGCGCGAGGGCTCGCGCCCCATCAGCGCCGACACCGGTCTGCAGGACATGCGCGCGATGATCGAGAGCGGGCGGCTTCCGCCCAAGGCGGCGAAGCCCGGCACCGAGCGGCCGCTCGACATCCGCGCCCAATACCTCGATCACCTGCTGAGCTATGTCGAGCCTGGAAAGCTCCGCAAGCTCAAGGTCGTGGTGAATGCCGGCAACGGCGGGGCAGGGCTCATCATCGATCAGCTCGAGCCGCGGCTGCCGTTCGAGTTCATCAAATTGAACAACAAGCCCGACGGCACCTTCCCCAACGGAGTGCCGAACCCGATGCTGGAAGAGAACCGCGCCCCGACCGCGGACCTCGTGCGCCGCTCGGGCGCCGATGTCGGCATCGCCTGGGACGGCGATTACGACCGCTGCTTTTTCTTCGATGAGACCGGTCAGTTCATCGAGGGGTATTACCTCGTCGGCCTGCTCGCCGAGGTGTTCCTGAAGCAAGAGCCCGGCGCGCGGATCGTGCACGACCCGCGCCTCACCTGGAACACGCTCGACATCGTGAAGAAGTACGGCGGCACGCCGGTGCTCTGCAAGTCGGGACACGCATTCATCAAGGCGAAGATGCGCGAGGTCGATGCGGCGTACGGCGGGGAGATGAGCGCGCATCACTATTTCCGCCAGTTCTCCTACTGCGACAGCGGCATGATTCCCTGGCTGCTGGTGCTCTCGGTGATGAGCGAGCGCCGCCAGCCGCTCTCGGCGCTGGTTGGGGAGCGCATGCGCCTCTTTCCGGCGAGCGGCGAGATCAATCGCAAGCTCACGACCAAAGCGGCCGCCATTCTCGAGCGCGTGCGCGCTCACTATGAACGCACCGCGAAGGCGATCGACCTCACCGACGGCCTCTCGATGGAATTCACGGACTGGCGGTTCAACTTGCGGGGCTCCAACACCGAGCCACTCGTGCGGCTCAACGTCGAGTCGCGCGCGAACGAGGCGCTGATGCGGGGAAAAACCGCCGAGCTATTGAAACTCATCGACGGTTGAGGCGGCCCGGCTCGCGAGCCGCCGATGCCCGGGGCCTGAGCGCCGACGCGGCAATCTGCCGCGGATTGGACTTAAGAGCGCTCGTCATACTCACGACGCTCGATCGGGAGTACTCTTGCCGGGCTTGCTTGGACCGAGTGGCGGGAACTGTACCTTGGCCGCTCCCTGTCTGCACGTGGAGACACTGGTCGCTCCGCGATTGGACGGGTAACTTTCATCGTTCAATCACTCAAGGG
>DASPTE010000137.1:0-15106 GCA_035623585.1 Steroidobacteraceae bacterium
GCATGGCACGGCCCTCGGCCGCATCGCGCGGCTTGCCGAGGATCTCCTCGTCGATCACGCCGGTCGTATCCGCACCGAGAACCGGCAGGCTCGCATCGCGCGCGAACAGCGCGAGCGCCTTGGCACGCGCGATGCGCAGCACGTAGTCCGCAGCCCGCTCACCTGCGAGCACGCTCTCGTCGACACCGGCGGCGGCAATGCGGTGCGGCACGCCGATCTGCGCGAGCAACTCGCGCCGGCGCGGCGAGAGCGAGGCGAGACAAAGGACTGCGGAAGACTCGGCTTTCATCCGTCGCGGTGATAGGGGTGATGGGTCAGTATGCTGGTGACACGATACAGCTGCTCGGCGAGCAGCACCCGGGCGAGCGCGTGCGGCAGTGTCAGGCGCGAGAGCGAAAGCGCGAGGTTCGCGCGCGCGAGCACCTCGCGGGCGAGCCCGTCCGGGCCGCCGATCACGAACGCGAGCGGCTCGCCCGAGCGCAGCCGTTGCGCGAACCAGGCGGAAAGCTCGCGCGTCGAGAACTCCTTGCCGCGCTCATCGAGCACCGCCACGTGTTCGCTCGGGCGCAGCGCCCCAAGAAGCCGCTTGCCCTCCTGCGCGAGCGCCTTCGTGGCGCCGCCCGCGCTGCGCGCGGCGGTCGGGATTTCAACGAGGGAGACTTCGAAGTGCGCTCGGATGCGCTTCAGGTATTCATCGCAGGCGCTGCGCGTCCAGGGGGGCATGCGCGTGCCGACGGCGATCACGCGCACACGCATCGGGGGTCCTTAGGGCACGGTTCGGCGCCGGCGCGTCACAGCGGCGGCGAGGCTCGGGGCGGCGGCAATGGCGGTTGTGCCCCGATCCCAGAGCCGCTCGAGCGCATAGAACTCGCGCACCCGCGGCAGCATGACGTGGACGACGATGTCCTGCAGATCGACGAGCACCCACTCGCCATCACGCGCGCCCTCGGTGCCGAGGGGCCGCACGCCCATCTCCTTCGCCTTCTCCACGACGCGCTCGGCGATCGAGCGCACGTGCCGATCGGAGTTGCCGCAGGCGATGATCATGGTGTCGGCGATGTCGGTGAGGCCCCGCACATCCAGCACCCTCACATTGACCGCTTTCATGTCCTCGAGCGCAGCCGTCACGGTTTCCTGTAACGGCGAGGCGCGCTCGTCCCTGGGGCGCAGGCGTGTGCGTGTGATCATGTGCTTAAGTGAGTTCTCCTGAGTAAAGCCGAACGTTACGGGGTGCTGCTCCCCTGCCGGGGAGCATAACACCTCGTCTCTTGAATGATCTGCCGCACGCTATCGGGAACGAGGTAGCGCGGGTCGCGGCCGGCGACGATGAGCGCGCGCAGCTCGGTGGAGGAGATCTCGAGCTGCGTGACGGCGCGCACGTAAAGCCGCCCGGCGAGTTCCTCGTGCAGCGTGCGGATCGAGCCCGTGCCGTGATCAACCATCACCTCCCCGAGCGGGCCGGTCGTGGGCACGCGCCACCCGGGACGGTGTGCCACCACGATGTGCGCAAGCGTGAGCAGCTCGCGCCAGCGGTGCCAGTTGGGAAGTCCGAGAAAGGCATCCATCCCAAGGAGCAGACACAGCGAGCGGTCGGGGTAGAGCGCGCGCAGCTCCGTGAGCGTATCGACCGAGTAGGAGATGCCGCTCCTGCGCACCTCGCGGTCATCGACGACGAAGCGCGGCTGATCGGCGATCGCCGCGCGCACCATTCGCAGTCGCACCTCCGCGTTCGCGTACAGCTGATCGCGATGCGGCGGGGTACCGGTCGGCACGAAGCGTACCTCGGCGAGGTGCAGCTCCTGCCAGAGCTCGAACGCCGTGCGCAGATGCCCGCAGTGAATCGGGTCGAAGGTGCCGCCGAAAACGCCGATCGGCTGCATCGCTCAGGAGGCCCGCAGCGGGGCGAAAAGCGGCCGCGCGCAAAACTCGCTCGCAAGGAGCGCCATCTCGTCCCAGGGATCGCCCGTGGTACGGCCCTTGATCATGCGGTCGACGCGCGCGGCGCGCTGCGCGAGGGAGGTAAATGAAAGGCGCGGGGCGCGCTCGAGCGCGCGCGCGAGGGTTGCGCTCTGGCGTTGCCAGGGCGGCGGCGCTGCGCGCGCGGTGGCAGCGCGCGCGCTCCACACATCCCGCAGCGCCTTAGTCAGTCCCCAGAGCACGAGGGTCGGTTCGGTGCCTTCGGCGCGCAGCCCCGCGAGTATGCGCAATGCCCGCGGCGCATCGCCCGCGAGTGCCGCATCGCTTAGCTGAAAGACATCGAAGCGTGCGCTGTCGGCGGTGCTCGCCAACACGCTCTCGCCCGCCACCTTGCGCTCGCTCGTGAGCAGGGCGAGTTTTTGCAGCTCCTGCTGCGCGGCGAGCAGATTCCCCTCGGTGCGCGCGGCGAGAAGCTCGAACGCCTCATCGTTCAACTCGAGCCCGAGTTTGCGCGCACGGCCGCGGAGCCAGCCGACGAGCCGTTCGCGATCGACCGCCCAGACCTGCACCCAGGCGCCCGCCGCGTCCGCCGCCCGCACCCAGTCGGAGTTCTGCGCGTCGCGGTCGAGGCGCGGGGCGAGAATGAGAAGGAGCGTCTCGGGATCGCGCGCTCCAAGCAGCGCAAGCAGCGCCGCAGCACCCGCGACCCCGGGTCTGCCGCTTGGCATGCGGATCTCGAGGATGCGCCGGGTGCCAAAGAGAGAGCGGCTCGCGGCCGCGCCGCGCACCTCGTCCCAATCTGAAGCGCGTTCGGTGAAATACACCTCACGCTCGGTGAAGCCCAAGGCGCGCGCGCGCGCGCGTACGGCATCGGCCGCTTCACCGACGAGCAGGGGCTCATCACCCGAGATCAGGTAGGCCGGCAATAACCGTTCCGTCAGCTGCGTCGCGAGCGAATCCGGGGTGAGCTTCAAAGACCTCTTCCGCCAGGCTCGGGAATAGAGCCCCTCTTATCCGGGGGTGGGCCGCACAGGCTCATTATTAATGAACTATAGACGGATGCGGGTCCGGTTTGAATTATCAGGGCATCTCGCGCGATCGGGTGCGGGGAGCGTGCGCTCCGGCTGCCGCTTGCGTTTGCGGCGGCTCAGAACTTCTTGCTGATCCCGATGTAGATCGCGTGCGGCATGACGCGCAGGATGAAGGGATTCGGGTTGCCGTGCGCCCAGATGCCGAATGCGGTGCCGAGCGCATAGCCTGCGATGACGTCCGTCTGCCAATGCGCCTGCACCTTCACGCGCGCGATCGCATCGTAGATCGGCAACAATTCGAGTGCGTACACGAGCGGATACTGGTGCCCGTACTCGAGCACCGGCGGTGTGATGATCGAGCTCACCGCGGTCACCTCCCCGCTCGGGAAGCTCGTATTCGGCTTGCCCTGGAACCAGAGGTTGGGATCGGGGCTGTCGCGCGGTCGCACACGCGATGTCGCTATCTGCAACACCCAAGCGGCGAGACCGGCCCCAACCGAAGAGTCGATCGACTGCCACATCGTGTGCCCGAAACGCGATTCCCCTCCGGCCCAGACCGCCCCAACCACCTCCCCCGCAATCAGCCCGTAGAGGAGCACCTCCTGATTGGTGCGGGCCCAGATCCCACTGTCGTCGTAGGGCACCACGTGATCGATGCCGGCGCGACAGGCGGGTGCGGGCAGAAGCGAAAGCGCGAGGCAGAGTGCGAGCGCCCCGGCTCGGGCCTGAAGGGGGCGGCTGCCTCGCGCTACGAACATGGTTCGCCGGCTTCGGATCCCGCAACTGAGACAGGCTCAGGATAGAAGAAACTACACCCGGACCTAAGCCGCGCGATGCTTAAATGCTTAGAGAGCGGCAACGGATGAAGCGGTGCAGATGAGACCGGTTGAAGACGGCGGCTGGCTCGGCGGAGCCCGAGCGCGCTGGCCGCAATCCTTTTCCCAGGGCGTGCGTGCCGCGCTTTTCATCGTTCTCCTTCTCGCGTGCTCGCCGGCGGCGCGCGCGCAGACCGATGAGATCCAGGTATATGACGCCTCGATCACCGCCCCGGGGAGCTTCAACCTCACCTGGCACAACAACTACACCCCGGTCGGCCCTGAGCAACCCGCCTTTCCGGGCGGCATCGTTCCCAATGGAGCGCTGAACGGCGTGCCCGAGTGGGCGTACGGGGTCACGAAGTGGTTCGAGGCGGGGCTCTACCTGCCGCTTTACACCTTCAGCGATGGGAAGCTCCTCTTCGATGGCGTCAAGCTGCGCGCGCTCTTCGTCGTGCCCGATGCGCCCGAACGCACGATCTTCTACGGCGTCAACTTCGAGCTGAGCTACAACGAGCCGCACTGGAACCCGACCCGCTACGCGGCGGAGATCCGTGGAATCATCGGTGCACACCTCGGCCGCTGGGATCTCATCTACAACCCGATCTTCGACACCGACTTCAACGGCATCGGGCAGCTCGTCTACGCTCCTTGCGCACGCGTCGCCTACAACGTGCGGAATGGGCTCGCGCTCGCCCTCGAGCATTACGCCGACTATGGCCCGATCGAGCATTTCGAGCCGGGTCCCGAGCAGATGCAGACGCTCTTCGCCGTGGTCGACCTCGGCGACAGCCACCGGGGGCTCGAGTTCGGCGTCGGCCGGGGATTCACGCCCGCGAGCGACACCTGGGTGCTGAAGCTGATCCTGATGACCGATCTTTAGGCCAACCCCGTCAAAACTCCCAGGCCAGCCCGCCGTAAAAGCCGCGCGGCGCGCCGTACTGGGGCGCAAAGACACCGATGCCGGTGCCGCTTCTGATCTGATAGACCTTGTCGAAGACGTTGATGATTGCGAGCTGCAACGTGAGTGGAGCTCTACCTTCGATCCTGAAGGAGTGGGTCGCACCGAGATTGACCGAGGTGTAGCTCGGGGTGTGATCGCCGTTCGGGATGGTTGAGCCATCCGGCAGGATGAGCGCCTGCCGCAGTCCCGTGCCAAATATGAAATCGGCGCTATAGCGCGTCCCGAACCACTGATAGGCGACTCCGCCCGAAGCCGATACCCGACCCTCGTGGTCGAGGTGAATGTAGTTGGCGGCAATGTAGTTGTAATCGGCAGGGGTGAAGTTGAACTGCGCCGACTCGATGTAGCTGCCCTCAGCGGATTGAAATGCGAGGTTCGCGTAGGCGGAAAGATCCGTGCCGTTGTACGTGCCGGTGAATTCGATTCCTTTGATGTAGCCGAAGCGGTAGTTGAAGGACGTGAGAATGATCGGCGCGCCGAACTGCCCTTCATCGATCAGATGATCCGCGTCCTGGTAGAAGGCGTCGATGCCGAGCGTCAGGCTTTGGGTGAACAGCTTCTGCTGAAGACCGAGGTCGTAGTAGTTCGCGACATCGCCAAGCGGCGGAGTGTTGAGGGTAAGGGAACCGGGCGGCAGCGCCGAGGTGCCGATGAACTGCGCCAGGGAGGCGGAGGAAACCAGCTCGAAGGGCGGCGGCGTGAAGTAGCGCGAGTAGCCCCCGTGGACGACGGTGTCAGCGGCGGCCTGCCAGACGAAGTTGATGCGCGGTTCCCACTCGCTGCCGCTCGAAAAGCCGGTGTAGTGATCGAAACGCAGTCCGTAATTGATCGTGAGAGGCTTGAGCACCTGCCACTCGTCCTGGAGGTAGGCGCTCTGGATCTGCTGCGACTGCGTGCTGTTGGTCTGGATGGTGGTCGGAACGTTGCTGATCTGCATGCCGGCGGCGTCGAGCTCGAGAATCTGCGAGTTCGTGTTGCTCGTGGCACTGTCGTGCTGCAGGTAGAAGCCGGCACGCACCGTGTGGGAGTCGTTCACCCGATAGGAAGTGTCCTCCTGCAGGCCGATGGCAAGATCGCTCTTGAAAGCATCCTGGGCGATGCCGTTGTAGAGAAGATCGCCGACCCAGTCGGGCGAGAAGTGCAGGCTCGAGTAGCGCGCAGAGACGGCGAGCTGCCAGTTGAGCGCTCCCGCCGCGTGTTGCCAACTGAGTACCGCGTACTCGGCGAGCTCGTGCTGGGTCTCGTCCAGGTTTTCGCTCGGGAACATGCTCACGCCGTTGACGTCGTAACCGAGCGTTGGCTGCAGCCCCACCTGATTCGGAATCTGGTACGCCTGATCGGCGATGCCTAAGACCAGCGCGGCGCGATTCTGCGCATCGAAGATGTTCTCGAAGTAACTGAAAGCGTGAATCTGCGAGGAATAATCGTGAATCGGGTTCGGGCTCGGGGTAGGTGATTCGATCCCGAGATCCGTCTCCTTGTAGTCGCCAAGAAAGTAATAGTTGAAATTGCCGACCGTGCCGCCGTATTCGGCAGCCGGCTGGAAGGTGCCGTGGCTGCCGCCAAAGACCGAAACCGATCCGCCGGGCGCGAGCGTACCGCTGTTGGTCGTGAAGTCGACGATTCCGGCGGTGCGCAGTCCGTACTCAGCCGGCAGGGCACCGGTGATCAGGCTGATGGAGGAGATGAACCGCGGCGTCAGTGACTGCCCGAAGACGCTGATGCCCTCAGGGATAATGATGCCGTTGATGCGGTACTGGAGATCGTTGTGGTCGCCGCGGACGTGCACCTGCCCAAAGGAGTCCTGCACCACATCCGGCATCTGCAGGAGCACCTGACTGAGCGGCACGTTCTCCCCGCCGGGCTGCCCGGCAATCGCCTCGGAACTCACGGTATAGGTGGAGGCGCCGGTCTGCACCTCGATCTCCGAGCGCGCGACATTGAGCCGCTGCGCCATCACCACGACCGTTTGCATGTCACCACCCTGGCCGGATGCCGGGGCAGCACCCTCGGCAGCAGCGCCTGTCGCATCGGCAACATCCGCAGCTGCAGAACTGACTGCGCCATCGGCGGCCAGAAGGGGTCGAACCGTCAGGAGCGTCGCGCTGAAGAGCATGATCGCCAGCACGCGCCGCACGAGATCACGATGAAGGGAATCGGCCATTTAAACTAACTCCGCAAAAAGCCAAGTTGCGGACAAACCTCGAATCGATCGAGGCTGCCCGCTACCGGGTCAGGAAACTCAGCTCAGATTTGCGGAGGGCCGCGACTGCGGGGCGTCGGTGCGACAGCGCCGAAGATTGCGGAGTGAGGATCGGACGTCGGGAGATAAGTAGCCGGCGAGTGGGGCACATCCACCACCGGGGCGGTGATGGGGTTGACGATCTGCGCGTAGGCCTCACAGGTCAGGCATTGGACGTTGTCGGTGGCGGAAGGGTCTGCGCGCAGCGTCGCGCCGGCGGTGTGCGAGACTTTCGCGAGGTGGCCGAGCTCGTGCAGCAGCGCGCCCTGCTGGACGAACACCAGCAGAACCGAGAGCACCCACGCGAGAGAGCGTCGTGGCATATCCACACGAGCAAGGACCGAAATCGGCCGCGAGTCTAACCGCTCATGCTGGTTAATTCCTAGCCAACGCGGTCGCATCCGCACCACGCACCGCCGCGGGCGCAGTTCCTGTAACGAATTGCGAGGCCGACACAGGCAACAAGCGGCGGCATCGCGGCTCCCTGGTGAGTCAATATATGTCTTAAGATCAAATACTTACACGATCTCCGGCGAACCGTAGAACTCAGCTGCGCAGGACACCGGTCGGGCGGCCTTCTTGCGTGATGAGTCCCTCGCGCGCGAGCCACTCGCGGGCATCGGCGGCATCGCCCTCGAACCAACCGCGCGTGCTTCCGACCCGAAAGCTGTATCCCCACTTGTCCATATCACTCATCAGCCGCTCGCGGCTCACGCCCGTGAGCTCATCCGCGAGCAGGATCTGGAGATAACACACCGCGGACTCCTCCAACTCGTCGCCGCCGGCGTCGCGATCGAGTCCGGCGCGTCGCTCAGGGCTCATGCAGATGTAGTGAGCGGTCTCATGCAGGACCGAATGCACGGGCGTCTCGAGCCGCGCGTAGAGCTTGTCATCGCGAAGTCCCGCTTCGCTGTCGCCCCAGTACGAGCTCGGGACGGGCTCGCTGGAGGCGACGAGCGAGAGCTCGAGCCCGTAGCGCGCGAGAAGGAGCGCAACGCTCAGCCGATCGATGCCGTTCAGGCGCAACACGGAGTATGAGTTCCGCTCAGAGCCGCGACAGCCGCCGCATGACGAGATCCGCGAGCTGCTTCGCCATGTCTTCGCGCAGGACGTCCTCCTCGTGGCCCTTCGCAAGGAGGAGGCTCTCGTTGAAGCTGTAGGTACGGGTGAGGGAGACCTCCTGCAGCGGCAGGAGCTCCTTGTCACCCGAGGTCACCTCGAATCCGACCGTGTAGATGAGCTCGTAGGCGTCGGGCTGGTTGGTCGGCGACACGACGAGCGTGCGTCGCTCGACCTGGTCCTTACGGATGCTGACGATCGCCGACGCCTTGTCCTTTTCCTGCGCGAGGTGCGCGCCGTTCGAGAGCAATGCATGGCGCAGGCTGACCGCGAAGTCGCTTTGCTTGTCGGGGGCTTCGAGGTAAGGGGTGCGCACGGACTCGGGCAAGGGTCCATGGCCCTGGAGATGGAAACCGCACGCGGCGAGGAGCCCCAAGGCGGCAGCCACCGCCGTGCTCCGAAAGCGCCGCCCGAGCGGCATCACACGACCACGTTCACGAGCTTGCCGGGGACCACGATCACGCGCCGCACCACTCGGTCCGCCACGAACTTCTGCACGTGTTGATCGGCGAGCGCCGCGGCGCGCACCGCATCCTCATCCGCATCGACCGGCACGGTGACATGCGCACGGAGCTTACCGTTCACCTGCACGACGAGCTCGCGCATTTCGGTGGCGAGTGCTTCGGCGTCGGGCTTGGGCCAGCGCTCATCGATGAGCGCGCTCTTGAACCCGAGCGCCTCCCAGAGCGCATGGCAGATGTGCGGGGTGATCGGCGCGAGCACGAGCACCGCGATCCTGAGTGCTTCCTGGCGCACGGCCCGGCCCGCGGCGCTCGTATCCGCGAACGCGCGAATTGCGTTCAGGAGCTCGTACACGGCGGCGATCGCCGTGTTGAAATTGCGCCGCCGGCCGATGTCATCGGTCGCCTTGGCAAGGGTCTGGTGCGCGGCGCGCCGGAGCGCGCGCTGCGCGGGGTCGAGTGCGCTCTGTGGAGGAAGGGGTGGCGCGGGACCGGGCGCGATGTGCTCGTACACCGTGTTCCAGAGACGCCTGAGGAAACGCGAGGCGCCCTGCACTCCCTCGTCCGACCACTCGAGCGTCTGCTCGGGCGGTGAAGCCTGCATCATGAAGAGTCGCGCGGTGTCGGCGCCCAAGCGCTCGATGAGTCCCTCCGGGTCGACGCCGTTGCCCTCGGACTTCGACATCTTGCCGAGGCCCTCGTGGGTTACCAAAAGCCTGCCGTCAGCGGTTGCGACCTCGTAGAACTCGCTGCCGTCGGATGCGCGGCGCGTATCGACATCCGCCGGATTGAAGTAGCGCTTGCGGCCGTCCGGGAACTCATGGCTGTAGATGTGATTGAGCACCATGCCCTGGGTGAAGAGGTTCGTGAACGGTTCGCCGAAGCTCAGCAGGCTGAGATCCCGCATCACCTTGGTCCAGAAGCGCGCATAAAGAAGGTGCAGGATCGCGTGCTCGATGCCGCCGATGTACTGATCGACGGGCAGCCAGTAGTCGACGCGCCGGTCGACCATGGCGTTGCGGGCGTCCACGCAGGCGTAGCGCAGGAAGTACCACGACGAGTCGACGAAGGTGTCCATGGTGTCGGTTTCGCGCCGCGCCGCCTGTCCGCAGCGCGGACAACGGCACTCGTAGAAGGCGGGCGTTTTCGCGAGCGGGTTGCCGCTGCCATCGGGCACGAGGTCCTCGGGCAGTACGACCGGCAGATCCTTGTCCGGGACCGGGACCTCCCCGCACGCCGGGCAGTGGATAATCGGGATCGGGCAGCCCCAGTAGCGCTGGCGCGAGATGCCCCAGTCGCGAAGCCGAAACTGCACGCGCTTGCGCCCGAGCCCCTTCTTCTCGAGCGCCGCGGCGATTCGCTCGACCGCGGCCGTGTAGGTGAGCCCCGAGAATTCCGCGGAGTTCACCGTGACGCCGTAGTCTGCATACGCCGCCTGCCAGGGAGCGCGCACCTCTTCGAACGGCCCATCGGGGGAGCGGATCACGGTGACCACGGGGAGTGAGTGCTTGAGTGCGAACTCGAAGTCGCGCTCATCGTGCGCGGGCACGCCCATGACGGCGCCCTCGCCGTAGGCCATGACCACATAGTTTGCGACCCAGATCTCGAGCGGCTTGCCGGTGAAGGGATGCAGTACGTGCAGCCCCGTCGACATGCCCTTCTTCTCCTGCGTCGCGAGGGTGGCTTCCATGACGCTGCCGCGGCGGCATTCCTCGACGAACGCGGCGAGCGAGCGGTCGCGCCTTGCGGCGGCCGCGGCCACCGGATGCTCCGCGGCGATCGCGAGGAAGGTCGCGCCGAAGAGGGTGTCGGCGCGGGTCGTGAATACGTTGAGCGCCCCATCGCCGCCTGTGATGCTGCGGGTATCGCTCGCGTAGGGGAAGGCGATGTCGCAGCCCGCGCTGCGGCCGATCCAGTTCAGCTGCATGGTGCGCACGCGCTCGGGCCAGGCGAGGCTCCCGAGCGCCTCGAGGAGCTCGTCCGCGTAGCGGGTGATCCTCAGGTAATACATCGGGATCTCGCGCTTCTCGATGAGCGCCCCGGTGCGCCAGCCGCGGCCATCGATCACCTGCTCGTTGGCGAGCACGGTCTGATCGACCGGATCCCAGTTGACGAGGCCGGTATGGCGATAGGCGATGCCCTTTTCCAGCATGCGCAGGAACAGCCATTGGTTCCAGCGGTAGTAGTCCGGGTCGCAGGTGGCGAGTTCGCGGCGCCAATCGATCGCGAAACCGAGCGATTTGAGCTGCGCGCGCATCGCCGCGATGTTCTCGCGCGTCCACTTCGCGGGCGGCACGCCATTACTGATGGCGGCGTTCTCGGCCGGGAGTCCAAAGGCGTCCCAACCCATCGGCTGCATCACGTTGTAGCCCTGCATGCGCAGGTAGCGCGCGAGCACGTCTCCAATCGTGTAGTTGCGCACATGTCCCATGTGCAGCCGCCCCGACGGATAGGGAAGCATGGAGAGACAGTAGAACTTCTGCCGTTGCGGGTCTTCGGTCGTCTCGAAGCTGTGCGCGCGGCTCCAATACTCCTGCGCTGCGCGCTCGACGGCGGCGGGATCGTACAGTTCCTGCATCACGTCACGGCAGCCGCAGCGGCACGAAGATCTGTGCGTCCTCGCGTTGGATGAGGAGCGCGACGTTCTTGCCCGCGCCCTTGGCCGCATCCTGCAGCTCCTTCACGCTCTTCACCCGCTGGCCGTTGATGCCGAGGATGATGTCGCCGGGCTCCACCTCGGCGGCCTGCGCGGGACCGGACACATCCTCCACGAGGAGCCCTCCCTGCACGCCCGCCTGCTCGCGCTCGGCGGGTTCGAGCGGACGTACCGTGAGGCCGAGCGCATTCGGCGGATCGCTCGCGTGCGAGGCATGGGGCTTGCCGCGCGCGGCGAGCGTCTGCTGCGGCTCCTTCAACTCGCCGATCGTCACGTTGACGGTTTGCTCCTTGCCGTTGCGCCACACCTCGAGGCTCGCATCGGTGCCCGGCTTCATGCCGGCGATCGAGCCCGAGAGCTCTCCGTAACGCTCGATCGGATGGCCGGCGACGGCGAGGATGACATCGCCCGGGGCGATGCCGGCGTGCGCGGCCGGACCGCCCTTCTCGACCGAGGAGACGAGCGCGCCACGCGGCCGGTCGAGCCCGAAGGATTCGGCGAGCTGGGCGTTGACGTCCTGGATCGTCACCCCGATGCGGCCGCGCACGACGCGGCCGGTCTTGATGAGCTGCTCCTCCACGTTGCGCGCGACGTCGATCGGGATGGCGAAGGAGACGCCCATGAAGCCGCCCGTGCGGCTGAAGATCTGCGAGTTGATGCCGATCACCTCGCCCGCCATGTTGAATAGGGGGCCGCCCGAGTTGCCGGGATTCACGGCGACATCGGTCTGGATGAAGGGCACGTAGTTCTCGCCCGGCACCGTACGCGCGGTGGCGCTGATGATGCCCGCGGTCGCGGTGTTCTCGAAGCCGAACGGGGAGCCGATGGCGAGCACCCACTGGCCGGGCTTGATGCGCGAGGGGTCACCGAGTTTGACGATCGGGAGGTTCGTCGCGTTGATCTTGATCACCGCGACGTCGGTGCGCTCATCCGCGCCGATCACGCGCGCGGGGAATTCGCGGCGGTCGGTCAAGCGCACGGTCACCTCGTCAGCGTTCGCGACCACGTGGCTGTTGGTGAGGATGTAGCCATCGGGGGTGACGATGAAGCCCGAGCCCGCGCCCCGCTGGGGGGGCTGATTGCCGCGCGGGGCCTGACCGGGCGGGGGAATGCCGAAGCGCCGGAAGAAGTCATAGAGCGGATCGTCGGGCGAGATCCCAAGCGAGCCGCGCTGCGGCGCCTTCTCCACCACCTCGACATTCACCACGGCGGGGCCGCAGCGATCGACGAGCTGCGAAAAGTCGGGCAGCACCCGTCCCGTGACCCCCTCGTTCGCAGCCGGTTGCGCGGCAGTCGCCGGCGTCGCTGGGGCGGCAGCGAGTGACTG
Organism: Steroidobacteraceae bacterium; assembly: GCA_035623585.1. Classification (GTDB taxonomy): domain Bacteria; phylum Pseudomonadota; class Gammaproteobacteria; order Steroidobacterales; family Steroidobacteraceae; genus 13-2-20CM-66-19. Next base: position 12,533 of record DASPTE010000137.1, read on the forward strand.
GCCGCCCACCAACCCCAGTGCCGAGGGCCCGCCGAGCTCCCCCGAACAGGCCGCGAACGCGAAAGCCACGACGAGCGCTGCAAGCGCATGCCTGCGTGTGTGGGTGAAATCCGGCCCGAACCTGCCGCTCATGAAGACCCTTCCTGCTTCGGTCGCGAAGCCCTTCCTGCGCCGCGAGCGAACCGCCAGCGCCTATCATTCCGCACCCATAGCCCATACGCCAGCGCCAGGCTGGCGACGCTCACGACGAGGTAATTGCCGAAAAACGCGTAGGGCGGAAGCCCGCTCAGGGGCACGATCTTCGAGAGGAGCACCACGGGCTCAAACTCCGGCGCCCGGGCGAGAATCTCCCCGTGCGGACCGATTACCGCGGAAATGCCATCGTTCGCCGCGCGCACCATGTAGCGCCCCTCTTCCAGAGAGCGCATGCGGGAGATTTGCAGGTGCTGGTGGCGGGCGGTCGAGTGCCCGAACCAGGCATCGTTCGTGACGTTCACGAGCGCATCGGTACGCGGGAGCACCGCGAGCATGCTGCTGCCGTAGGCGTCCTCGTAGCACACCGTGGTCCCGAGCTTGAGGCCAGCGGCTTCGAGCGGGGGCTGGTCGGGGGCGCCCGGGGTGAAGTCCGAGTACGGGAGACTCATGAGGCGCAGCCAGGAGCGCACGAAGTGCGGCACGGGAAAGAACTCCGCGAACGGCACGAGGTGGTGCTTGAAGTACCAGCCCACCTGATCATCGAGCGCGAGCACGGCGTTGTAGTAATGGATCTCGGCGCTGTCCGGGTCGCGATCGGCGCGTAGCACCCCGAGCACGAGCGCCGAGCCGTGGGTGCGTGTCTCGGTGTAGACCTTGCGTAGGTAGGGAATAAGGTCGTTCGCAAGATCCGCGGGCGCGGACTCGGGCCAGACGATGAGCCGCGTGCCGAGCGCCTGCGCGGTGAGCGACTCGTAGCGATTGAGCGTCGTCTCCTTATTGCTGTCGAGCCACTTCTCGTCCTGGGGGATCGCCCCCTGCACCACGGCGACCGACACCGCATCCCCGCTCGGATGCGTCCAGGAGCGCCCATAGAGCGCGGCACCCACCGCCCAAGGGAGTGTGAGGGCGAGTGCGGCCGCGATCACGACGCGCCGCGTGCCAAGTGCCAGTGCCGCGAGTGCCCCCGCACAGAGGAGAAGCAGCGCACTGATGCCGTACACGCCGACAATCGGCGCCCAGCCCGCAAGAGGGGTGTCAGTCTGCGAGTACCCGAGCGAGAGCCAGGAGAAACCGGTGAGGAACCAGCCGCGCCACCACTCAAGAAGGAGCCAACTCGCTGGCAGCGCCACGAGCCAGCGTGACGCTCCCGTGCGCGGCAGAAAGCGCGCGACTCCCCAGCCGAGCCCCGCGTGGTAGAGCCCCATAACGCCCGCGAGCCCGAGCATGAGGAAGAACGCGAGCCAGATCGGCGCGCCGCCGAAGCCGTGAATGCTCACGTAGAGCCAGTAGGTCCCGGTAAGGAAGGTCGCGAAGCTGAAGACGAATCCGAGCCGGGCCGCCTGAGCGGGAGTTGCATCCTGCCAGAGCCACATGAGAACCGCGGGTGAGAGCACTGCGAGCGCCCAGAGATTGAGTGGCGCGAAGGAGGCAGCGAGCGCGGCTCCCGCAAGCGCCGCGAGAGCGAGGCGCACGAGTGGGGAGCGCGGCGGCGGCAGGCGGTAGTGCTCTACCGCCGCCTGCGCGACGGCCGAGGAGGCTGAGGCGGACACGCCGGAGCCTAGCTGCTGCCGCCACCCGCCGCGCGTTCTTCGGGCGGGGGCAAGACGTCGCGCGGCGCGATGACGCGCAGCGAATCGATGCGACGCCGATCGGCGCGCAGCACGCGGAACTCGAAGCCGTCGATCTGCGCGCTCTCGCCACGGCGCGGCAGCCGGCCGAACTGCTTCATGAGGAGTCCGGCCACGGTGTCGACGCCCTCCTCCTCGGAGAGCCGCGCGCCGAAGTACTCGTTGAACTCCCCGATGCGGGTCACACCGCGCACCGTGAACTGCCGCTCCGCTTCGCGGCGGATGTTCTGATCGTCCTCGACGTCGTACTCGTCGTCGATCTCGCCGACGATCTGCTCGATCACGTCCTCGATCGTGCAGAGCCCGGCAACACCCCCGTACTCATCGACCACGATCGCCATGTGGTTGCGGTTACGGCGAAACTCCTTGAGGAGCACATTGAGGCGCTTCGATTCGGGCACGAAGACCGCCGGCCGCATGTATTCGCGGATATCGAAGCGCTCCTCGGCAAACCCTGGCGTGAGCCGCAGCAGGTCCTTGGCGAGGAGGATGCCGACGATATCGTCACGATCTTCGTCCATGACCGGGAAGCGTGAGTGTCCCGACTCGACCACGACCGAAAGAATGCGCTCGGCGGGCTCGGAGCGCCGCACGAACACCATCTGCGCACGCGGCACCATGATGTCGCGCACCTGCAGGTCGCCCACGTCGAGCACGCCCTCGATCATCGGCAGCGCATCGCCGTCGATGAGACCGCGCTCGCGCGCCTCGCGCAGCAGACTGAGGAGTTCCTTGCGGTCCTGCGGCTCGG
>DASPTE010000004.1:0-9391 GCA_035623585.1 Steroidobacteraceae bacterium
GCATGGAACCCGGGCAGGAGATCACGATCGATCTCGAGCGCGGCAAGACCCTCATCGTGCGCTACCTGGCCACGAGCGAGCCGCACGAGGACGGCACGCGCACGGTGTTTTTCGAGCTCAACGGACAACCGCGCTCGGTGCGTGTGCCCGATGAGAGCCAGGTCGCCCGCCGCCCGCCGCCGCGCAAGGCCGAAGCCGGCAACCCCCATCACGTCGGCGCCCCGATGCCGGGCGTCATCGCCCTCGTGAGCGCGCTCGTGGGCGCCCGTATCGAGCGCGGCAGCGTGCTCGCAACGCTCGAGGCGATGAAGATGGAGACTCAAGTACGTGCCGAGACCGATGGCGAAGTCGCCGAAGTTCTGGTGCGGCCGGGGCAGAGCGTGGACGTGAAGGATCTGCTCGTGGTTCTTAAGTAGCTCCGCACTCAGAGTTCAGCGAGCTCCGGCTCGTGCACCTCTGATGCGGGGCTTTCACTCGGATCGTGATACCAGTCTGTGTGGAGCGAGAACTGCTGGCAGGAGTGGCATTGAGTGATCTCCCAGTGCCAGTTGCACTCGGGGCAGATGCCGCGCGTCTCGAAGGTATTCCAGCTCGTGCCACAGCCGCCGATCTCCCGCGTGCACACCCAGCGACTCGAGTGCGCGGGCCGCCACCTGCACAAAGGGCAAAAGACTTGCGGCGCAGCCATTGTTGGCGCGCAACGCTACGCCTGCCTCCGAAGCAGTTGTACCTGATCGGCTTCGAGCGCCGCTTGATCCGGGTAGTGAACTAGCCCGGCGAAGCTCGTATCGATCAATACCCCCTCGCGCAGCTGCGTCCATTCCGCTTTCGTGTCGGGGTGAAGATAAATTCCATCCTCGATACAGGCGACGACCGTACCGTGGTGCCTCACGTCGATGGTAACCACGTCTCCAACATGAATGGGCTCGCCATCGTGGTAGCGCATGCGTGACCTCAACCGATAGTTAGACGACCGTACCGGCGCTTTGGTGCCAGTGCGCAATCTCCTGCTTATGAGCGGCATCATGCTGCCTGATCATCGACGGGATTTCGCACAGGGAGACCCTGCCGACCCCCTCTTGCGTTCCGCTTCTGTCCCATGCGTTATCCGCGATCCCCCGGAGCTTCTGCAGATTGTCCAGGCGCGCGCTCTTGAACGCTTGCAGCCCGGCAGTTAAGGAAAGGCCACGATAATTCCGCGCGGCAGCGAGCGCCGCGCCATCGAAATCCGGCAGATTTGGATCGAGTTCGCGCAGGAGTCGATCGATTCGAGCTCCGAAGCCCTCGCGCTCAAGATCGGCAAGATGCCAAACCTGCTCGACCGGACTCAACACTCCGCCCGGCCCCATGAGCGTTACCTGTTCAAGGCTTAACTCGGCAAAGGTGTCTTCCAAAAAGGCCGGCATCGCTTCCAGTTCCGCCAAGAGCTCTTGCCGGCCGCTGGCATCAAGCTTCAGGTAAAGCACTGAGATCCTCCCGAGCGGTGTGGCTATGCGTCCTTGAGCGCAATCGCGGGGTCTGCGAGTCGTGCGGGATCGGGCCGCGCGTGCACCGCGAGGAGCTTGCGTGCCGCCATCTGATCTTTTGGGCTGTTGACGCTATCGAGCGCGATAAATTCCCCCGCGCGCAGGTAGCAGACGCTGAAGCTGCGTGCCGCGGGGCTGCCGCGCACGACGAGCGCGTCGTAGCCATCGCGCATACCGACGATGATGAGTTTCAGATCGTACTGGTCCGACCAGAACCACGGCACCTTCTCGTGCCGCGTCGGCGTGCCGAGAAGATTGAGCGCGACGGTCGTGCCCTGCTCGAAGGCGTTGTCGACCGACTCGAGCCGCAGACGCCGACCATAGTGGTGGTGCTGGTGGTTCGCGCAGTCGCCTGCGGCGTAGATCGCCGGATCACTGGTGCGGCAATGCTCATCGGTGAGAACGCCATTGTCGCATTCGAGCCCGGCGCTGTGCGCGAGCTCATCCGCCGGCGCGACTCCGACGCCGACGACCACGAAATCGGCCGGGTGCTCGGCCCCGCTCTCGGTGAGGACCGCGCGCACCCGTCCGCTGCGCGAATCGCCAAGGAGCGAGCGCACGCGCTCGTTGCAGAGGATGCGCACGCCGTGACGTGCATGCTCGCTCTCGTAGAAGGCGGACACCTCCGCGGAGGTCACGCGGCTCATCACCCGCTCGGCCATCTCGAGCACGGTGACATCGACTCCGAGCTCGTGGCTCGTGGCAGCCACCTCAAGCCCGATGTAGCCCCCGCCGATGATGACGAGGCGCGCCCCGGCACGGCATTCGGCGCGGATGCGGTCGGCATCGGCGAGCGTGCGCAGGTAGTAAATGCCGGCGAAGTCCGCTCCGGGTATCGGGACGCGCCGTGGACGGCTACCGGTGGCGAGCACGAGCGCGTCGTAGCCGAGCGAGGTCCCATCGTCGAGCCGCACGCGCTGCTCGCGCCGCAGGATCTCAGTCACGGTACGTCCAAGGTGGGTCGTGATGGCGTGCTCGGCGAAAAAGGACGCCGGGCGGATGAGCAGCCGCTCGCGCTCGAGCGCCCCGGCGAGATATTTCTTCGAAAGCGGCGGGCGCTGGTACGGAAGAGAGCTCTCATCCCCCACCACCGTCAGCTTTCCGGCGAAGCCTTTGCGGCGCAACGCATCGACGGTCTGCACGGCCGCCTGCCCGCCGCCGACGATCAGGATTTGTGCAAGCATCGGGCGAAGCATAGCCGGTGGGCAGCGCGGCAGCCCGCACCGGGAGGGGGCGCGGGCGTCCCCGGGCCGCCCCGCGATGGTGCAGCCGCAGAGCGCCTGCTCGGGGCGACGGCCGGGATGCTCCGGGCTTAGCGCCATTCGACGGCGTGGCACGAAAACTGCACAATCCTCGGGCGCCGCAATGCCCGAACGACGGAGAGCCTCGCCCATGAAACTGGTCACCGCCATCATCAAGCCGTTCAAGCTCGACGACGTGCGCGCGGCGCTCTCCGATATCGGCGTTTCGGGAATGACGGTGACCGAGGTGAAGGGCTTCGGCCGCCAGCGCGGTCACACCGAGCTCTACCGCGGCGCGGAGTACGTCGTCGATTTCGTGCCGAAGACCCGGATCGAGGTCGCGGTGAGGGGCGATCTCGTCGATCAGGTCGTGGAAGCGATCATCAAGGCGGCGAAGACCGGCAAAGTGGGCGATGGGAAGATCTTCATCACCGACATCGATCGCGTGATTCGCATCCGCACGGGCGAGACCGACGACGCAGCGCTCTAGGGCTCGCAACACCGCCGCTCCCTGAGATGGGCGCCGCCCGCGCCGCGGGCTATGCTGCGCGCCATGCCCAAAGCGATACGCTTCTACGCCAACGGCGGTCCTGAGGTCCTCAAGTTCGAGGAGTTCGATCCCCCGAAGCCCGCGCGCGGCGAAGTCCAGCTGCGCCACACGGCGATCGGCGTCGATTACATCGACGTCTACGACCGAAGCGGGCTCTACCCCGTGCAACTCCCGAGCGGTCTCGGGCGCGAGGCAGCCGGGGTGATCACGGCGCTGGGACCTGGCGTGCGCGGCTTTCGCGTCGGCGAGCGCGTCGCCTACGTCCACTCGACCCCAGGTGCCTATGCCGAGGTGCGCAACGTGCCGGCCGAGCGGCTGGTCAAGGTGCCGCGCGGCATCTCCGATGAGGCGGCGGCCGCGCTCATGCTGAAGGGCCTCACCGCCCACTATCTCATCCGCCGCACCTTCAAGGTCGCGCGCGGCGATACGCTCCTCGTACATGCCGCGGCGGGCGGCGTCGGCCTCATCCTCTGCCAGTGGGCGCGCTCGCTCGGCGCGAAAGTGATCGGCGTCGTCGGTAGCGAAGCGAAAGCGGCGCTCGCGCAGCGCAACGGCTGCCGCCACGTACTCATCTCGGGACGCGACGAGCTCCTCGCCGGCGTCAAAGCGCTCACCAAGGGCGAAGGGGTGGCGGTGGTCTACGACTCGGTCGGCAAAGACACGTTCATGGAGTCGCTCGATTGCCTCAAGCGCCTCGGCATGATGGTGAGCTACGGCAATGCCTCGGGGCCCCCGCCCGTAATCAGCCCGCTCGAGCTCTCGAAGCGCGGCTCGCTCTTTCTCACCCGACCGCTCCTTTTCAACTACATCGCCACGCGCGCCGAGCTCGCGCAGGGAGCGCGCGAACTCTTCGCCGCGGTGCGTGCCCGCAAGATCCGCGTACTCATCGGCCAGCGCTACCCGCTTGCGGAGGCGGCCGAGGCGCATCGGGACCTCGAGGCGCGCCGCACCACCGGTTCCACGGTGCTCGTGCCCTAAGGAGGGGCGGGGGCGGACTCAGGCCCGGGCGGCACCGCCGAGGAAGCCAAGCAGGGCGGCGACGATCGCCTCGGGTGCATCTTCCTGAAGGAGGTGCCCGGCGTTCGGAACCCGATGCAGGCGCGCACCCGGAATCACCCCGGCGAGCTGCGCTCCGCGTTCGATCGGAATCCAGCGATCCTCCTCGCCCCAAAGAATCAAGGTCGGGCAACGCACCCGTCCGTAGTGCGGCTCGACCTCATCGGTGTAGCGCTGATCCATCTGCGCGATCTGGCGGTAGAAGGCGGCCTGCCCAACCTCTCCGACCCATGGGCTCAGGTAGGGCGCGAGCTCCTCCTCAGGGATGGTTCGCGCGATGGCGCCGCGGAGGTACGCGCCGAGAATGGCTGCGTGGATGTACGCGGGGAGGCCCGCGAAGGCGGGCTCATGCGCGCGCACGTGGCGCACGAAATCCGATCCCCAGGGCGCGAGCGCTACCGGATCGATCAGCGTGAGGCTGCGGTACTCGCACCCATCGAGCAGATGCGCGCGCAGTGCGGTCGCGCCGCCAAAGTCGTGCGCGACGACCGCGGGCGCGGCGACGCCCCAGTGATCGAGGAGTTCCGCAAAGAGGACGTTCTGCACACCGAGCGAGACGTCCTGACCCGCTCGCTGCTCGGAGGCGCCGTAGCCGAGCAGATCAAAGCAGTAGATCCGGTACGCGCCGCTGAAGTGCGGCACGATCCGCCGCCAGACGTAAGAGGAAAAGGGCGTGCCGTGCACGAAGCAAAGCGCTGGCCCATCGCCCGCGACCGAGAAGCGCACCCGCTGGCCGCGGAAACGATATTCCCGGTCGAGCTGCCAGTGCGCCATCGAGCCCTCGGGTGAGCCTTTGCCTGATCTCAGTGCAGTGCTTTTTCGAGCGTCGTCTTTATCGAATCGCCCACCGCGGCGCGCAGCGCGATGCAGTCGTCGATGGCTTCAGTGACCCGATCGACGGCGAGCTGCCCGCCTTGCGCTCCCCGCAGCCGCTCACCGAGTACCTGATTGAACCGCTGCCGCTCCTCGCTGCTGCAGAACGAGCCCCCCGCATTGGCAAGACGCGCCTTGAAGAAATCCGGCATGCGCGCGAGCAGCGCCTCGCGGTTCGTGCCGATCCAGCTCCACGCGCCCTCTCTCGCGTAAGGGTTGTTGGCCTGCCCGATCACGATCTGCATGGCTAAGGACACCTCAAGGCTCGGGTCGAGCGCGAACGCGAGTGTGTCGTTGGCGATGGCAGGCGTCTCCGCAGAAGCGAGCGCAACGCCCGCATCCTGGCGTACCTGCGGATCTCGGTTCTCGGCGAGACCCTTGAGCGGGGTGAGGATCGGCGCGCCGCGCTCGCGCAGCCCGATGGCCCAGATGCGCCAGCGGAAGAGCGACTCGACGGCCGCTGGGTCGGCGACCGAGGGCTGCGCAGCGGGGGCGAGCGCGGTGCGAACCTCGGCGCTTCGCCCCGAGAGCCCGACGAGTCCGATGAGCTGGCGACGCAGCAGCTGTTGCTCCGCCGGATCGTGAGCGTAGTGGCCCGGAGTCGGGTCGTAGCCGAGCTGATGCAAGCGTTCGCCGTAGAGACTCACGAGGGCGCGCTCGAGCAGCGTCCTCTCCTCGGGGCTCTTCGCGAGGCTGTCGTGCAACTCATCGAGTTTGTAGCCGAGGCTGAGCGTCGCGGTGCGATCGGGGTGCGCGGCGAGCACCTGGGCGGTCGCAAAGAGACCCTCGAAGGGCGTCCGTCCGGCGGCAAAGGCGGCGCTCGTACTGTCGGCGAGGGTCAGTGCCTCGCGTGCCGGCAGCTGGTTCGCCATGGCAAGAAGCGAGTTGGAGAGCTCGGGAGTGAGCGCGAAGCGGTAGTAGCCGGCACCGTCGGCGTTCGGATGCATGCGCGCGGTGCGCAGCGCCGCTGGCAGCGCGAGCGTGCCCGTGCGCGCCGTGAGCAGCGTGCAGTGCTTGGTGGATTGCACCTCGGAGTACAGGTGCGCACAGAAGGGGATCTTCCAGAGTTCCTTGTCGGGGCGGGCCGCCGATCCGAGCGCCCGGTAACGGGACTGCTCGAGCTGCAAGGCGCCGTCCGCACTCTTGCTCACGGTGACGAGGGGCACGCCGGCCTGCTCGACGAACGACTCAAAGGCGTCCGTGATCGCCCGCTCCCCGCTCCCTTCGCCCATCGCCGCGAAGAAATCCGCCGCGGTCGCGCTCGCATAGGCGTGGCGGCTCAGGTGCAGCCGCACGCCGCGCTGAAAACGCTCCTCGCCAAGATACGACTCCACCATCCCGAGGACGCCTGCGCCTTTCTGGTAGGTAATGCTGTCGAAGCTCGAGGCGATTTGTGCGTTGGTGGCGATGGGTTGATGGATCGGGCGTCCGACCCGTAGCGCATCGACGTTCATGGCTTCGAGCGTACTGTTGAGCTGCTCCTTGCCGATGCCGAGATCGGGTCGCCAGTCATCGGCGATCTTGACGCCCATCCACTCCGCGAAGGACTCATTGAGCCAGATGTCGTCCCACCACAGGGGCGTCACCAGGTCGCCGAACCACTGATGCGCGAGTTCGTGCGCGGCCACCGTTCCGAAGTTGCTCGCCTGGCGCGGCGTCGGCTCGGGAGGAAAGGCGAGCAGCGCCTCGTCGAAGATGATCGCGCCGGCATTTTCCATGGCCCCGAGCTGGTTCGTGGCTGCGATGAGATCGATCTTCGGGTACGGGAAGGGCGTGCCGAAGTAGCTCTCGAGGCGCCGGATGAGCTCAGGGGCCTGCGCGAGGGCGAACTTGAAGCGCGCCGCATCGCCCTGCGTGCCGATGACCCGCAAGGGGAGCGGCGTGTGCCGCACGCTATTGGGCGCAATGGGCGCTCCAGAGAGGACCTGAAGCGGCCCGGCGACAAAGGCGGTGAGATAGGTCGGAAGGGGTTTAGTGGTCGCGAAGCTGCGCCGCGTCGTCCCGCCTGCCATCTTCGTGGCTTTCACCTCCGGGGTGTTGGTGACCGCAAGGTCGGCTCTTGCGGTCGTGATCGCGATGTCGAAGGGCGTTTTGAACCCCGGCTCATCGAAGCCTGGAAAGGCCCGCCGCGCATCGATCGGCTCCATCTGCGAGAACGCATACCAGTCATTGCCGACGCGCGCGCGATAGATCCCCTGCGGCGCGCTCTGGAAGGGGGCGCTGTAGCGGAAGTGCAGCACGGCCTTCCCGGGTCCGACCGCCGCGCTCGTGAGAACGCGTGCCACTCCCGTCTCATGATCGACTTCCTCGTAGTGGGCCTGGCGTGTGTGTCCGGCGGCGGAGATCGTGACGCTCTGCACCTTGAGCCCAAGTCCGTGCAACCAGATCGCCTTGAGAGGGACGCGCAGTTCGACATCGATACTCGTCTCGCCTGTGAACTGCGCCTGCCGCGGATCGAGCGTGAGACTCAGCCGGTAGTGCGTTGGTGCCACGGTTTGCGGGAGCCGGCCGGCGGGGGCTTCCTCTGCCGCCGCCGCGGCCGCCGCGGCCATGACGACGATCGCAAAGAGCGCGCGAAGCATATGCGTGTACCTCCCCCCCATTGGATCGCCGCGCAAACGCGATGCGTTTAAGCGCTCGCCGGTGCGGGTCGCGCCCGCAGTGGCCGGGTGCTGCGGTTGATGCCCAGGGCACCGCTGCGGACCACCTCGAGAAGCTCGGCGCCGCGGCCGAGCTCGGCGACGAAGCTCGTGACCTCCGCTTCGCTCGCGACGAGCTCGACGATGAAGCCATCGACCGCAGGGTCGAGCACCCGGCCGCCGCTGCGCACGACCTGCCCGCGCACCGCATCGGTGTGGGTGGGATCGAGTCGGAGCTTGAGCAGCACAAGCTCGCGCTCAAGATGCGCCCCCCGCGTCATGTCGAGCACGTTCACGACATCGATGAGCTTATTGAGCTGGTTGACGATCTGGTGGATCACCGCATCCGACCCCTTGGTGACGAGCGTCAGGCGCGACACCGTCGGGTCGTCGGTCGGGGCGACCGAGAGCGATTCGATGTTGTAGCCGCGCGTCGAGAAGAGACCCGCGACGCGCGTGAGTGCGCCGGCTTCGTTCTGCAGCAGGATCGCGATGATATGACGCATGGGGAGGCTCGGACGGAACCGCACGGGAGCTCGGGGGACTCCCCGCAGAATAAAGGATCGGCGCGAGCTTGCACCACGGAAACAAGCTGCTAGGCTCATTTATTCCTGCAATTTTTTACACTGAGAGCCGAGACGAGCCCCCCCATGAGGGATCCGCTGATCGAGCCACGGCGTGCGAGCGCTCATCCGCTCGCAGGCGTTCGCATGACGGGCGCGCGCATGATCATGCGGGTGCTCGCGGACGAGGGCGTGACCGCCATCTTCGGCTATAGCGGCGGGGCGATCCTCCCGACCTACGACGCCGTGTTCCTCTACAACAAGGAGGCGGCGGCCAATGGCGAGCGGCAGATCCCGCTCATCGTGCCCGCCAACGAGCAGGGAGCGGCATTCATGGCCGCGGGCTACGCACGCGCGAGCGGCCGCGTCGGTGTCGCCCTCGTCACCTCGGGTCCGGGGGCGACGAACACTGTTACACCGGTGCGCGACTGCATGGCCGATTCGGTGCCGATTGTGGTGATTTGCGGTCAAGTGTCCACGGCTGCCATTGGCACTGATGCGTTCCAGGAGGCGCCGGTGCCCGCTCTCATGAGCGCGATCGCGAAGCACGTGTTCCTCGTTACCGATCCGGCGAAGCTCGAGAGCACCATGCGCACCGCGTTCGAGATCGCCCGTACCGGCCGGCCGGGACCTGTCGTGGTCGACATCCCGAAGGATGTGCAGAACAGCGAAGGCGTGTTCCAAGGTGCGGGACTGCTGCCGATCCCCGGCTACCGCCGCCGCATGGACGCGCTCGGGGAGGCGGTGCTCGAGGAGGATTCCGCCGCGCGCTTCTTCGCGATGCTCAGCGAGTCCGAGCGGCCCCTCATCTACGCGGGCGGTGGGGTCATCAATGGCAATGCGGCGCGCACGCTCACGGAGTTCGCCACCGCGTTCTCGATTCCCGTCGTGACGACGCTCATGGGGATCGGTTCGCTCGATACGACGCACCCCTTGTCGATGC
>DASPTE010000005.1:0-3917 GCA_035623585.1 Steroidobacteraceae bacterium
CGGATTCACACGCCCTCGGATACGCGTCGGGCCGCCGACGAACTGCACGCGGCGGGTCTTGGGAATTTCAACCTCGATCTCATGTACGCGCTGCCGGGGCAGACGCTCGAAGGCGCGATCGCGGACGTCGAGGAAGCGCTCGCGCTCGCCCCGGCGCATCTCTCGCACTACCAACTCACGCTCGAGCCCGGGACGCTCTTCGCGGCGCGCCCGCCACCTCTCCCGGATGATGATGCTGCCGCGGCGATGCTCGAGGAGTGCGGTGCGCGCCTCGCGCAGGCAGGGTTCGCGCAGTACGAAGTGTCCGCCTACGCCCGATCGGGGCGCGAATGCCGCCACAACCTCAACTACTGGACCTTCGGCGACTATCTCGGCGTCGGTGCTGGGGCGCACGGCAAGCTCACCTTTCCGGCAGAGGGGGCCGTGGTGCGCACGGAGCAGCTGCGCGAACCGCGCCGCTATCTCGCTGCCGAGCGCGAACTCGCGAGGCGCGTGGTTTCGAGGCAGGAACTGCCCTTCGAATTCATGCTGAATGCGCTGCGCCTCACGCAGGGGTTCGAGGCGGCGACCTTTCCCGAGCGCACCGGGCTTGAGTGGAGCGAAATTCAGGCGCCGGTCGCAGCGGCAATCGCGCGGGGACTTCTGCAGCCCACCCCCAAGGGCTATCGGGCGAGCGCCCAGGGGCTGCGTTTCTTGAACGAGGTGCTGCTCGGATTCATGCCCGAAACAGCGCTTTTGTCCGGGAGTTCTGCGTTGTCAACGCCTCGCGGGAGGACGCGTCCGGTACGCTCTGGGCCGTTATTCACAGCCCCCGGGAGGGGCGTCGGAGAATGAGCGAATTACGCTTCAAACCGGTTAAGCTGCTGAACAAGATAGATCTAACTTATTGATGAAACAGCTAAAAAATGCCTGGTCATTTTTTGATCAAGGTAATAAATATGCAATCAGGCAGGGAAATCCGAGCCCCGCGGCGCGCGTCGTCCACAGATTTGTCCACAGCTTCTGTGGATAAGGAACGCGCCATCCCGAGCAGAACTTGAGGTGACTCGGCGCGGCCGTTACACTCCGCGGCCCTTTAACTCTCGCACCGACTGCCCAATTAGTGCGTGACAGTCCGCAGCAAACCGAGTGAGCCCGTCATGAAAGGCGCAATACACCCCGAGTACAAGGAAATCACCGTCACCTGCACGTGCGGCAATACCTTTAAGACGAGCTCCACGCTCGGGCATGACTTACAGGTCGAGGTTTGCTCGAACTGCCACCCCTTCTACACGGGCAAGCAGAAGATCGTCGATACCGCGGGTCGGGTGGACAAGTTCCGCCGCAAATACGGCACCGCAACGGGCGGAGCCAAGTAAGGCGGAACCTCGGGATTGCGCGCCTCGCTCTCGCGTGAGGAGGCGCAGCCGGCAATGTAAGCTGCGATCCATGCGGCGCGTTCTTGAGAGGGGCCGCAGCTCCCGCGCCTGGTCCGGAAACCGCGTTATGCGCCGCATACTCCCTGCCGCCATCGCCTTCGCGCTCACGCTGCTCGCGTTTGGCTGCGCGACCAATCCGGAGACCGGTACCCATCACGTCGTCTTCACCTCGGTGAAAAGCGAGCAGGAATCCTCACGCCGCTATCACGAGGAGATCGTCAAGTACTACGGCCTCTACCAGGATCAGGCCGTGCAGGACTACGTGTCTTTCATCGGCACGCGCGTCGCGCGCGAGACGCCCATCGCGAACTGGGACTTCAAGTTCTTCGTCCTCGATGACGACTCGCTCAATGCGTTCACGACCGGCGGCGGGTACGTGTACATCCATCGTGGCCTCATGCCCTATCTCAATAGCGAAGCGCAGCTCGCCGCCGTGCTCGGCCACGAGATCGGCCACAACGTCGCGCGCCATCCCGCGCGCGGTCAGGCGCAAGCCGTCATGCTCGGGGTGGGTGCGATGGCGACCGCCATCGCAACGGGCAACGCCGCGATCGCCGAGATGGCCGACATCGGCGCCACGGCCTGGTATCAGGGCTACGGTCGCGATCACGAATCCGAGGCGGATCGGCTCGGGGTCGAGTACGCCGCGAAGGCCGGCTACAACCCCAACGCCATGGCCCAGGCGATGAAGGTGTTCAAGGAGCAGGAGTCCTTCGAGGTGGCGCGCGCCAAGGAGGACGGGCGCGAGCCGAACATCTACCACGGGGTGTTTTCCGATCACCCCGCGCCCGATGACCGCATCGTGCAGACGACGCTCGCCGCCGCCAACACCACCCCGCCCGAGGGCGGCTGGGTCGATAACCGCCCCGCTTATCTCAAGGCGATCGACGGACTGCCCTTCGGCTCATCGCGCGAGCAGGGCATCGTGCGCGACAACCGCTTCTATCACGCGGGCATGAGGCTCACGATGGCGTTCCCCAAGGGCTGGACCGTCGACAACCAGCGCGATCGGCTCCTGATCTTTACGAAGAAGAAGGACTCGATCATGCAGGTGACGCTCGAGCACCGGCCGGAGAAGCAGTCCCCGCGCGAGTTCCTGCTCGCGAAGCTCAAGGGTGTCTCCGTCACCCACGGCGACAAGCTCATGGTGCACGGCATGGAGGGCTATGCACTGATCACGCCCTCGGGCTCACCGCTCGATGGCGGTGTGGGTCCGGTGCGCTGGGCGGCGGTGTACCGCGGCAGCCAGGTGTTCATGTTTGGGGCGGCGAGCCGCTCGAGCGCGGGCGGTGCGCCCCTTGATGACGGACTCTTCATGTCCTCGATCGAGACCATGCGTGACTTGAAGCCCGCCGAGTACCCGCTCGCCGAGCCATACCGCGTGCACATCGTTCCGGTGACCGAGACGACGAAGCTTGAGGAGTACGCGCAGGACATGCCGGTCGAGAAGTTCCGCTTGCAACAGCTCGAGCTCCTCAACGGTCTGTATCCGAAAGGCGAGCCCAAGGTGGGCGATTCCATCAAGGTCGTCGAGTAGCGCACGTGCTGCGCCGTGCTGCCTTGATTCGGCGCACGGACCGTGTAAACCTCGCTCGCACGATGCGCTCAGCTCGCGCAGGCAGTTTTCGGCCCACGCCACACGGAAAAGCGGCTGCAATGACCGATAAGACCGGCAAGACTTTTGTCCTCACCGATCCTGCCAGCGGGCGGCGGGCGGAGCTTCCGGTGCGCACCGGCACGATCGGACCTGCCGGGCTTGATATCACGACGCTGCACCGCGATCTCGATGTCTTCACCTACGATCCGGGCTACGGCGCCACCGCGGCGTGCGAGAGCCGCATCACCTACATCGACGGTGAGGCGGGCGTGCTCCTCTACCGGGGGTACCCGATCGAACAGCTCGCCGAGCGCAGCTCATTCATGGAGGTGGCTTACCTCCTGCTCCTTGGCGAGTTGCCGACCGCGAAGGAGCTCGAGGAGTTCACCCGCAACATCCGCTACCACACGATGATCAATGAGTCGTTGCTGCGCTTCTTCAACGGCTTCCATCACAACGCGCACCCGATGGCGATGGTGTCCGCGGTGATTGCGTCCATGTCCGCGTTCTATCACGACAGCATGGACATCCATAACCCGCGCCACCGCGAGATCTTCGCGCACCGCATCATCGCCAAGATCCCGACCATGGCGGCCGCCGCCCACAAGCACTCCCTCGGTCAGCCCTTCATTTATCCGCGCAACGACCTCGATTACGCCGCGAACATGCTGCACATGCTGTTCGCCGTGCCGTGCGAGCCGTACAAAGTCGATCCCATCGCCGCCGCGGCGCTCGATCTGTTGTTTGTCCTGCACGCCGATCACGAGCAGAACGCGAGCACCTCCACGGTGCGGCTCGCGGGCAGCACCGGCGCCAATCCCTACGCGGCGATCTACGCCGGTGTCTCGGCGCTTTGGGGGCCGGCGCATGGGGGCGCGAACGAGGCGGTGCTCGCGATGCTC
>DASPTE010000018.1:0-3745 GCA_035623585.1 Steroidobacteraceae bacterium
GTCCCCTCAACTACCGCGAGCTCGCACACGCCGTAGGCGACTACGTGACGGAGCTCGGCTTCACGCACGTCGAGCTCCTGCCCGTGATGGAGCATCCGTTCTACGGATCCTGGGGGTATCAGGTGACCGGGTATTTCGCGCCGAGCTCACGCTACGGCACCCCGCAGGACTTCATGTATTTCGTCGACCATCTGCACACGCGCGGCATCGGCGTGATCCTGGATTGGGTGCCGTCGCACTTTCCGACCGACGAACACGGTCTTGCGCGTTTCGACGGAACACATCTCTACGAGCACGCCGACCCCCGTCAGGGGTTCCATCCGGAGTGGAACAGTTCCATCTTCAACTACGACCGCGCGGAGGTGCGCAATTTTCTCGCGAGCAGCGCGCTTTTCTGGCTCGACACCTATCACATCGACGGGCTGCGCGTCGATGCAGTCGCCTCCATGCTCTATCTCGATTACGGGCGGCGCGCCGGGGAGTGGATCCCCAATCGCTACGGCGGCCACGAGAATCTCGCCGCAGTGGAATTCCTCAAGCAACTCAATCTGGCAGTCTACCGCGATCACCCCGATACCCAGACGATCGCCGAGGAGTCCACCGCCTGGCCGATGGTTTCGCGGCCGACCTATCTTGGCGGGCTCGGCTTCGGACTCAAGTGGAACATGGGCTGGATGCACGACACGCTCAAGTACTTCCAACAGGACCCGCTGCACCGCAAGTACCACCATAGCCGCCTTACCTTCAGCATCTGGTACGCCTTCAGCGAAAACTTCGTGCTGCCGCTCAGCCACGACGAAGTCGTGCACGGCAAGGGTTCGCTGATCGGCAAGATGCCGGGCGATGAGTGGCAACAGTTTGCAAGCCTGCGGCTGCTATTCGGTTATATGTGGACCCATCCGGGGAAGAAGCTCCTCTTCATGGGCGGAGAGTTCGGCCAGAAGCGCGAGTGGCAGCACGAGGAGAGCCTCGAGTGGCACGTGCTCGCCTATCCGCTGCATGCCGGCGTGCAGCGTTGGGTGCGCGATCTCAACCGGCTCTATCGCAGCACCGCGGCCCTTTACGAGCTCGACTTCGTGTCCGCGGGGTTCCAGTGGATCGACTGCGACGACGCCGACGTAAGCGTGATCTCCTTTCTGCGCAGATCTGCGCGCGGAGAGGTGGCGCTCGTCGCCTGCAACTTCACGCCCGTGCCGCGCGATGGCTACCGGATCGGCGTGCCGCGCGCCGGTCGCTGGCGCGAGCGACTCAACAGCGACGCCGGCGACTACGGCGGGAGCGGTCGCGGCAATCTCGGCGCCCTCGATACGGTCGCCATCGGCGCACACGGTTACGCGCACTCGCTCGAAGTGCAGCTGCCGCCCCTTGCCGTAGTGGTGCTGACGCCCGAGTAGGCGCCGCGGACGTTGTCAACCGCGCTGTGAAGACCACGTTGCGCGGAATACCCATGCGCCCTCTCAAGAGACAATTGTGGGAAACGCTCGCTGTGTGCGCGGCCATCGCACTGCTCGCCGGTTGTGCGAGCGGCATTCCGCTCAAGGAGAGTCAGCCTGCCGTGCGCGAGCGCTACGCGGCGTATGCGGGAGAACCAATCAGACAGTTCAACTGGCTTGGGGACTACTACAGCTGGGAGCCGGTCGCGAAAGACGAGCTGGTGGTGTTCACCACCCCGAGTGAGGCTTACCTTCTCAAGGTCTGGCCCTCGTGCCCCGACCTGATCTTCGTAACCGGGCCGATTGGGCTCACCTCGACCAGCCACACGGTCAGCGCCGGGCTTGATTCAGTGCGCACCGAGCGGATGAGCTGTCCGATCGAAGAGATTCGCAAGGTCGATTACCAGCGCATGCAAGCAGATCTGCGCCGCGAGGCACAAAACAAGGGGTCGCCCGGGTCGGGCGCGTCCCCTCAGCGATAGCCACGCGCCTGCAGGGTGAAGAGCTGCGCGTAACGCCCGTTGAGGCGCATCAGCTCCTCGTGGGTGCCACGCTCGATGATGCGACCGCGGTCGAGCACCGCAATCTGGTCCGCCATGCGCACCGTCGAGAAGCGATGCGAGATCAGGATCGTGATCCGCTCGCGGGCCAGTTGCCGGAAGTGCTCGAAGACCTCCGCCTCCGCCTGTGCGTCCATCGCTGCTGTAGGTTCATCGAGCACGAGGACATCCGCCCGCACACGCATGAAGGCGCGTGACAGGGCGATCTTCTGCCACTGGCCGCCGGAGAGTTCGCGGCCATCGCGGAACCATTTGCCGAGCTGCGTGTGATACCCCTCGGGCAGAGTCTCGATGAACTCACTCGCCCGGCCCTTCTCCGCTGCCGAGCGCCAGCGCTCTTCGTCCTCAAAGAAGCGCTCATCGCCCGCACCGACGTTCTCACCGACGAGCATCTGATAGCGCGCGAAGTCCTGGAAGATGACGCCGATGCGCTCGTGCAGCGCACTCGCGTCCCACTGCGCGAGATCCTGTCCATCGAGGAGAATCCGTCCGGAGGTCGGCGCATAGAGCCGCGTGAGGAGCTTGATCAGAGTGGTCTTACCCGAGCCGTTCTCGCCGACAAGCGCGAGACTCGTGCCCGGGGTGAGATGCAGCGTCACGTGCTCGAGGGCGGGCTCCTCCGCTCCGGGGTACGTGAAGCTCACGTCCTCGAAGCGCACGCCATCCTCGGGGTGCGGACCGCGCACGGCCCTCCCCGAAGGCGCCGGTACGTTGGTCTCGAGGTATTCGTAGAGCGTCGAGAGGTACAGGTTGTCCTCATACATGCCGCCGACCGCCGCCAGCATCGCGGACACCGCCGACTGTCCCTGGCGAAAGAGCGCCACGTACATGGTCATCTGACCGAGCGTGATAATGCGGCGCACGGTGGTAATGGCAATCCAGGCGTAAGCGCCGTAGAGCGCGGCGGTACCGATCAGTCCGAGCACAAACCCCCAAACGTCACGCCGCACGGTGAGCGCGCGATCTTCGCGATACAGGCGCCGGAAGATGTCGCGGTAGCGCTCGAGCAGACGCGGCCCGAGCCCGTAGAGCTTGACCTCCTTGGCGTGATCCTCCCGAGCGATCACCGTCTCGAGATAGAGCTGCATGCGCGTCTCGGGCGAGCGCCAGCGGAAGAGCCGGAAGGCATCGCCGGAGAACTTGGCCTCGGCGACGAAGGCCGGCAATCCTGCGAGCAAGAGCACCGCGACCGCCCACGGCGAGAAGCGCGCGAGCAGCACCGCGTAGCTCACGAGCGAGATGGCGTTCTGCACCAGCCCGAACGTGCGGGTCACGAGGCTCAGCGGCCGCGTCGAGGCTTCGCGGCGCGCGCGCGTCAGCTTGTCGTAGAACTCGGAGTCCTCGAAGTGCTGCAGCTCGAGCGTGAGGGCCTTCTCCAGAATCATCACATTCACCCGCTGACCGAGCTGCGCGCGCAGCAGCGACTGGCAGAGCGACAGGCCGCGCTGCGCAGCCGCGATGGAAGCGACGAGCGCGCCTTCGAGAATCACGAGCTCCACGACACGCTGTGCCGCCCCCCCGCCGCGCATCGCCGCCACGATGGCATCGACGATGAGTGAGCCCACGAAGGCCACGGAGGCGGGCAGAACGCCGGCGAGCAAGGTGAGAAGCGCGAGAGTTACGGTGAGAGTGCGGTTCGTGCTCCAGACCAAATCGAGCGCGCGCCGGCTGTAGCGGAACACGCCGAAGAATCCGCGCAGCACGGTGATGCCGTCGGCGCCCTGTGGCGGCGGCAGCGGATGCGGCGGGCCG
>DASPTE010000054.1:0-4648 GCA_035623585.1 Steroidobacteraceae bacterium
GCGCGAGGTTCGGGAAGTCTGCGAGTCTTTGGCCCAACCGCTCGTGGGGTACGATCCAGGGGTACGCGGCAATGTCGGCGATCGAGTAGTCGCCGGCGATGAACCCACGGTCGGCGAGGCGCTTATTGAGTACGCCATAGAGGCGGTTCGTTTCCTTGACGTAGCGATCGATCGCGTAAGGGATGCGCTCGGGCGCATAGCGGCTAAAGTGCGTATTCTGACCCGACATCGGCCCCAGGCCCGCCATCTGCCAGAAGAGCCATTGCACCACCTCGACTCGCCCGCGCAAGTCCTCGGGCAGTAGCCGCCCGGTCTTCTCGGCAAGATATAAAAGAATCGCCCCCGACTCGAACACCGAAAGCGCCGCACCGCCGTCCGCGGGCGCATCATCGACAATGGCGGGAATGCGATTGTTCGGCGCGATGGCGAGGAACTTCGGATCGAACTGCTGGCCCTTGCCGATGTTGACCGGGAGGAGCCGGTAGGGGAGGCCGGTCTCCTCGAGAAACATCGTGATCTTGTGCCCGTTCGGCGTGGTCCAATAATAGAGGTCAATCATGGGCTCGGCTCTCCGCGGTAAGGCGACTAAATTTGGCACCGTGCGCTGCAATTCGCACGACCCTAACGGGCCGCACCCTGATCCATCTTTCGCGGGAGAAGCATGGCACCGACGCCCCTGACGGGTGAGCGATCCGAGCTGCGCGCGCTCCTCACCGCTCGGGGCTACGCGCTGCTACCCGCGCACGTCGCGCAGAGCATCTTCGGACTCGATCTCGGCGGGCTCGATGCGCTCAAGGACAGCTGGGAACGGCTGCCGCGCGATAGGTACCTCCGCGATGGCGGCCAGTACCGGGCCCGGCGGCACAGCTGCTTCATCGAGGAGCGCGGTATGCTCGAGCCCGTGCCGCACCGAGCGCATTGGCAGCCGACCGCCTACAACGCGTTGCACGGGGGTCTCAGCCGCTGGTTCGAACCGATCGAGCCCGAGGTGGTGCGCTCAGGTGCATGGCGCCATCTTGTGAGTGCGATCGCTGAGCTCTTTGCGGAAATAGATCCCGTTCCCCGCTGGTTTGTCGAGGCGCACCAATTTCGCATCGACACTCCGGGAGGCATTGGGCGACCGACGCCCGAGGGTGCGCATCGCGATGGGGTGAATTTCGTCGCGGTGGTGCTGGTTGCACGGGGTGATGTGAGCGGAGGCGAGACGCGCGTCTTCGATGCGCAGGGTCCATCGGGTGTGCGCTTCACGATGCAGGAGCCCTGGTCGATGCTACTCATGGACGATGCGCGGGTGATTCACGAGACGACGCCGATTCAGGCACAGGGCGGGCGAGCGGGCGTGCGCGACACGCTCGTGCTCACCTACCGGGCGCAGGGCTTTCAGGCACCTGCGGAGGAGGGCGGTGCTTAACTGAGCGCGGAGGGGCGTCCGTCGATCCAGGTCTCGATGACTTCGAATCGCTCGGTTGAGTGCACGAGATTCGCCCGAAGCCCACGCGCGATGCGCCCGGTCTCGCGGCTAAGACCCAAAAACGCCGCCGGCCACTCGCTCGCCATGCGGACCGCTTCTGCGAGCGGTAGTCCGAGCATCGCCATGGCATTACGCACGCAAGTCGCCATGTCGATGTTGGATCCGGCGAGCCGCCCATCCTCGTCGTAACACGCAAAGCCCCTCACGCTGATGCGCCGTCCCCCAAGCTCGAAGGTGCCGTTCTGGGTGCCGACGCTCGGCATGGCGTCGGTGACCAGCATGAAGCGGTCGTGAGGCTTGCAGCGCAGTGCGATGCGCAGCACGACGGGATCGGTGTGCGCGCCGTCGACGATGATGCCGCACCAGCTCATCGGATCGTCGAGCGCGGCGCCGACGACGCCGGGCTCGCGGCCGGTGAGCTGCGACATCGCGTTGAAGAGGTGCGTGAAGCCCGTGACACCGTGGCGCAGCGCGGTGCGCATCTCGGCATAGGTGGCGTTCGTGTGGCCGGCGGAAATGACGATACCGGCCGCGGCCAGGCGTTCGATGATCTCAGGCGTCGTCATCTCCGGGGCGAGCGTAATGAGCGTGCGGCCCCCGCGCAGCGAAGTCAGGAGTCCAAGCGCGCTCGGATCGAGTTCGCGCAGCTTCGCCGGATCGTGCACGCCCTTGCGCGCGACGTTCAGGAACGGCCCCTCGATATGAATGCCGAGGACGCCCGGTACGCCCTGCTCGATGGCGCCGCGTACCGCGGCAATCGCACGCGCCACGACCTCGAGATCAGCGCTGATGAGGGTCGGGAGGAAACCGGTTGTGCCGAAGCGGCGGTGCGCACGGCCGATCGCCCGCACCGAGTCCACTGTGGGCGCATCGTTGAAGAGCATGCCACCACCGCCATTCACCTGCGAGTCAATGAATCCCGGGAGCAGGAGCTCACCGCCGAGGTCGTAGCGTTCCTTGGCAATGCGGCAGCGGCGATCGGAGCCGCGCACGATGTCAACGATGCGTCCCTCTTCGATGAGCACGCACTGCCCTTCGACCAGGCCCTTGCCGCGCAGAATCCGGCCGTTCACGAGCGCAAGGCTCATCAGAGCGTCTCGGTGACTTTCTTGAGGTGCGGCGGGTGATCGGGATTGGCACCGCGCGCGAGCGCGAGCGCATTGACCATGCGATAGAAGCTCTGGATGAAGAGTATCGGCTCGATCACGGCGTGCGCGCGCTCGCTCGGAAGCAGCGTCGCGCGCGGCGCGTGGGCGCCCGCGATGAGTACGTCCGCGCCCGCTGCGCCGAGTTCGCTCGCGAGCTCGACGATGCCGGCGCGGCTCTCGTCGTCCTGGGTAAAGAGGAGCAGGGGGAATCCGGCGCGCACCAGTGCGAGCGGTCCATGGCGCAGCTCCGCGGCGCTCACCGCCTCGGCGTGCAGGCGGCAGGTCTCCTTGAATTTGAGCGCCGCCTCCTGCGCGATCGCGAGCCCGAGGCCCCGGCCGACAACGTAGAGACTTTGTGCCTTGGTGAGGTGCTTCACCGCCGCGCTCCAGTCGAGTTCCCAGGCGCGCGCGAGGAGTTCAGGGGCTTCGCTCAAGGCTGTCGCGAGCTCCTCATCCTCCGCCCAGCGGGCCACAAGCTGCACGATTGCGGCGAGCGAGGCGATGTAGGACTTCGTGGCAGCGACGCTCTCTTCCACCCCGGCGCGCAGCGGAATGAGATCATCGGCGAGTTGCGCGAGGGGCGAGGTCTGCGCATTCACGAGTGCAACGATGCGGGCGCCCGCGGCGCGTCCACTGCTCACCGCGGCGAGAAGGTCGGGGCTCGCGCCCGACTGCGAAATCGCGAGCATCACCGTGCCTTTCAGATCGGGCGCGGCTGCGTACACCGAGCTCACGGAGGGGGCGGCCGAGGACGTGAGGAGCCCGAGACGCGTCTCAATCAGATAGCGGGCGAAGGTTGCGGCATGGTCGGAGCTGCCGCGGGCGCAGGTGACGACCGCGCGCGGAGGATGCGCGCGCAGGAGAACCGCGAGCTGTTCGATCGGCGCGGCATTCGCCTGCAGCTGCTCGCGAACCACATCGGGCGCCTGTGCGGCCTCGCGAAACATCCGCGTGCTCGCGGGAGCGGTGCTCATGTCGCGATGCTGAGCTCTGCGACGAAGTCGTAGATGTCGCCGCGATAGAAGGTCTGAGTGAACTCCGCGGCACGCCCGTCCCTGAGAAAGCCGAGCCGCTCGACGAGGAGTCCGGGGTCTTTCTCCTTCGCCTGCAACAGCTCCGCCTGCTCGGCGGTAAAGAGCACGGCGCGCAGGCGCTGCAGCGCCCGCACCGGGCGGTTGCTGACCCGCTCGAGCGCCGCGTAGAGCGAGGAGTCGACGGCTTCGAGCGAGGGCAGGCATGAGGCGAGGATGGTCGCGTACTCGAGCGCCATCGGCTCGTCGTCGGCGTAGCGAATGCGGTGAAAACGGTAGACGGGAGTGCCGGGACTCGCGCGCAGCGCGAGCGCTTCCTCGGGCGTCACCGTGCCCGCGGACTTGCGCAGCCAGACGCTGCGCGGGTTGCGCCCGCGCGCACGCATATCCTCGGAGAAGGATGTTAGTTTCGAGAAATTCTTCTCCACGCGCGCGCATACGAAGGTGCCCGAGCCCTGCCGTCGTACCAACAGCCCCTCGCTCACGAGCCCATCGATCGCTTTGCGCACGGTGATACGCGAGACGCTGAAATCGTCGGCGAGATCGCGCTCGGGCGGCAGTGCATCGTCCGGACCCAACACGTGCGATTCGATCGCCTGGCGCAGCGCGCGCTGCAGCTGTTGGTAGAGCGGCAGACTGCTCGTCTGATCGGGTTTGCCGACCGCCTCTGAGAGCTGGGTCAAGCGTTATCTCCGACCGGCACGACGAATAATGCCATGCTACCACCATAGTACCAGTCAGTTGCGTGGACAATACAAGTTCGGAAATAACTAACTGTTTTTACTTGGAGAAGCGTTTCAGTTGTGTGACTGGTTTGTAAGGGTATAGCGTTGCACGGCGAATGGTACTATATTGGACATGAAATGGTTCCAGTGAAGGGCCATCCAGCGGGCTGCTGCGGATAACACCGACAGAGCCCCGGGGTATGAGGGAGGAGAGCGTTCAGCGCAATCCGCTAACGACAACAGCTCGGGGGCATACAGATCATGAGAATCGTA
>DASPTE010000156.1:0-3864 GCA_035623585.1 Steroidobacteraceae bacterium
GAGCTTGGTGGCTGCAGCTGTTAGCGATGCCGTCCGTGCAAGTGGCACCCGCGCCGAGGCGCCGGAGTGGGAATCGGCAGCGGGCGCAGACGTCGAACCCGCGGCGCTGGCCATCGGCGAGTGTGCGGGTGCCGGAGATGCAGTGGCTGGCCGTGGCGGCAAAGGCAGGGGTTCGGGCTCAAGCAGCTCGTCGACGACGGGGTCTTCAAGCTCCATCTCGAGCGTTTCGACAGGTTCATCGCCGGGCTCGACGACCACGACTTCGTGGCTCCCGCTCTCTGAGACACTGGGTTCGGAGTCGCTCGGGGGGAGGTACATCGCTGGATCGTTGAAGTCGAGCGAGGCCCGCTCGAGGTCCTCTGCGGTCTCCTCGGGCGGCGCTGCCGGCTCGGGTTGCTCCAAAGACAAGGCGTCATCCACCGACGCCTCAAGCGGCAGATCGGTAAGCGGCTCCGGCTTAGGACGGGACGCTGCGTCCATATGGCGACATATCTAAGCAACGTATCGCGCGGGCTACCTCGTGATGGCTCACAGATCGAGCAGGGCAGTGGGAGTTTGTGACCCGGGTCACACTTGCCGGGCACGGTCCCTGCACGTGTGAAGCGCGTCACGGCGCTCAGCTGGCGGAGCCGCTGAGGAAGAATTCGACCTTGTCGCGGTAAGTGCGCGAGAGTTTGAGCTCGTGCCCGCCATCAAGCGTGAGGAAATACTCGCCGTTCATGTGCGCGCGCAGGCTTCTCACCAGACGCAGGTTGACGATCGTCGAGCGGTGCACGCGCTGGAAGAGCTTCGGGTCAAGGATCTCTTCGAGCTCTTTCATCGTGCCGCGCAGAATGTGGGTGTCGCCGCCCGCATGGATGCACATGTAGTCGCCGGCGGCATCGATCCACTCGATCGAGGCGACTGGAACGCGCACCGTTTCGCGTCCTTGGCGGATCGGCAGCACCTCCGGATGGCGGTTTTCGAGCGCGCTGCGTCCGCGAGCCATGAGCTCATCGAGCGCCAGCTCGCCGCAGCCGGTGATGTCGGCGATGATCTGCATGAGCCGATCGCGCTGCGCCGCAGCGTTTTTGGCGCGCACGTGCTCGCGCACGCGCGTGAGGGCCGAGCTGAAGCGCGCCTCGTCGATAGGTTTGAGGAGGTAGTCGATCGCGCGCGCCTCGAACGCCTGTATGGCGTACTGGTCGTAGGCGGTGACGAATACCACGAGCGGCAGGGACTCCTGCGGCAGATGCGCGAGCACCTCAAAACCCGACATCCCCGGCATCTGGATGTCGAGGAATACGAGCTGTGGCTTGTACTGCTGGATCGCCGCGAGCGCTTCGCGGCCATTGGCGCATTGAGCGAGGATCTCGAAATCGTGCTCGGCGCGCAGTCGGATCTCGACCCCGCGTCGCGACAAAACCTCGTCGTCGACGATCAGGGTGCCGATCTTCATGCGTGTGCGCCCCGCGTGAGTCGTGTCGGGAACGGCTCTGGCGGCGCGCTCACCTCGCTGCCCGCCGCGAGTTCGAGCGGCAGCGCCATCTCGACCCTGAGCCCGGGGTTGGAATTGAGCACCGCGAAGCGGCAGTTATCCCCGTAGAGCACGGCGAGCCGCTCACGGGTATTGCGCAGCCCGACACCGCGTCGCTCGCCCTGCGGCGCGCCCTCGCGCATCCCGGGTCCATCGTCGATGACGCAGAGCTCGAGGAGTCCTTCGCGCGTGCGGCCCTCGATGCGGATGAGCCCGCCCTGCTCGCGTGCCGACACCGCGTACTTGAGGGAGTTCTCAAGGAGGGGCTGCAGCAGGAGGCTCGGCACGAGCGCGGGCAGCGCATCCGGTTCGATGGCGTACTCAAGCCGCAACCGCTCGGCGAAGCGTAGCCGCTCGGTACTGAGATACAGATCGAGCGCTTCGATCTCCTGTCGCAGAGTGACTTTCTTCATCGGATCCTGGTCGAGCGTGTAGCGCAGGAACTCGGAAAGCCGTGTCACGGCGTTGTTGGCCTTGCGGTTTTGCTTATCAAGAATGAGCGTCGAGATCGCATTCAGAGTGTTGAAGAGGAAGTGAGGATTCAGCTGGTAGCGCAGCATCTTCAGCTGCGCCTCCTGCGCGAGCGCCACGGCCTTGAGCATCGCCTGCTCTTGCTTACGCTGGGACTCGTAGAACTTGATGCCGAAATACAGCACGCTCCAGCACAAGAGCAGATACGTCGTGGACAGGGCGCCGCCAAAGAGCTCGAAGAGCGTGCGTGCGTGCCAGTCGGGTTCGACGAACGCCTTATAAGAGAGGTTGATGACGATACGCAGGCCGAGCGCGGTCACATAGCAGGTCGCGAGCACTCCGGCGATCATCACCCGCGGCGGCCGCCCCCAGAGCCGCTGGTAGATGTAACGCATGGGCATCGAGAGAATGAAGCCTGAGATGGCCGCGACCGCGATCACCCGGGCGTAACTCGAGGGCTTCTCGTAGAGAAGTGCGCCGAAGTACTGCGTGATGCCGTACGCGGCCCAGCCCGCCGCGTGCAGGCTCCAGAACAGCACGTTACGGTTTGAGCGGATTGAACGGATTTGCTCGAGGGTTGGCAGTTTCATAGGCATGGGGCCATGGCGCTGCCTCGAGCGCACACACCCCCGCGAGAGCTTAGGCCATTCACCCGCACGAGCGCCGCCGAAGTGGGCGCGCCGGCGGCTCGGTTCGTCGCAGTGGGAAGGTCCGCCAGAGCTTTTGCCGCTTGGCGGGATTTAAATAATTGATTTTATTGGAAACCGGCTGATCGAGCGTTGAGACGCGCGAGTCTCAGAGGTTGCCTAGCGACTCAAGCGGCCGCACCCCGCCGACGACCGATCCCTGCGCGAAGTCGCAACCGATTGCCGCGAGCCATTGGAGCGCGGCCTGGGAGTCGACCTTCTTTGCCGAGCAGTTGACGCCCATGACCTTCGCGGCCTGCACGGCGGCCACGACCCGAGCCTGCGCAAGCTTGTCTTTGAGAGCCGCAGAGGTGAACTTCGGATCGATCTTCACGAGCCGCAGCGCCTTCGAGCCGAGCATCGGGAGCACCTGAGCATCGAGCGAGAACTGATCGACGACGATCCAGGAGCCGATCTTTTCGCACTGGCTCATGAAGCGCTCGACCTGGCTGCGCCGCTCGGTGCACAGCGTCTCCGCGATCTCAAAGCCGAGCGTCTCGGCACCGATTCCGTGTGTGTTGAGCGCCGCGGCGATCTTTGCTACGAAGCCCGCATCTTCGAGCGAGGCCACCGACAGGTTCACCGTGAAGCTCGTCGGCTGAGAACTGAAGACGGGCCGATTCGCCGCGAGCCACCCGAGCAGGCGTTGCAGCACCAGCGCGTCGAGCGTCGGGACTTCACGCAGTGACGAGCGCGCCATCAGCTCAAGCCGCCGCATCGGTACCGCGCTTCGCAGCTTCAGGTACGGCAGCACTTCAAGGATCAGGTTCGCATCGCCGGCCGGCGTGACGGCGGCCTGGGCCGCTGCCGGCGCAGCGCCTGGAGGCATCTTTGGCAATCGTGTCGAGGTCGCGCCCGGCACCTTGGGCAGGCGCGTCGATGTGGCGCCGGAGCGGGCGCGCGGCGCTGGCTCGGCGGGCGGCGTTGCGATCGGCTCGTGAGGCGTGACAGGCGTGTCGCGGAATTCGGGCATGAATTCCAGGCTCAGCATGTCGACGATCGTGGTCTCGTTCCGCTTCGCCATCGCCTTGATGCCTGCCCCGCGCGCCTCAGCATCCTCGTTGCGAGCCTCTCTCTCGAGAATGGCGTCGATCTCGCTCGCCGAGATGAGCCGCGGTTTGCCAAGCGTTTGTTTGCCAAGAGGCGATGGGGCAGGTTTGGTCGGCGCCTTGGGTTTCGTCAGCAGGGGCG
>DASPTE010000157.1:0-2733 GCA_035623585.1 Steroidobacteraceae bacterium
TCGGAGTCGTCATCGGCTGAGGCTGCGCCAGCGGCGGGGTCTCTGCGGGCACCCCTTGAAAACGCCGCTCCCGACCCCATGCTGGCGAGCGGAAGGCGGTAACGGTAGAGTCCGTTACAACCCTGATCCTACTTCCCGACAGGCATCCGCTATGAAGCGCATCGTGCTCTTTCTTGCCACCAACCTCGCAGTCCTGCTGGTGTTGTCGATTGTCGCTCACCTGCTCGGACTCGACGCCTATCTCGCGACACACGGCGAGAGCCTGGGCGGCTTGCTCGTGTTCGCCGCGTTCTGGGGCTTTGCCGGCTCGTTCATTTCCCTCCTGCTCTCGAAGTGGATGGCGAAGAGAGCCATGGGGGTGCGTGTCATCGGGCCTTCGGGCGATGCCACCGAGCAGTGGCTCCTGAGCGTCGTCGAGCAGCACGCACGCCGCGTCGGCGTTGGCATGCCGGAAGTCGGAATCTTCAACTCCCCCGAACCTAACGCCTTCGCGACGGGTGCGAGCCGCAATGCGGCGCTGGTCGCGGTCAGCACCGGGCTCCTGCAGCGCATGAACCGCCAGGAGATCGAGGCGGTACTCGGCCACGAGATGACCCACGTCGCCAACGGCGACATGGTGACACTCACGCTGATCCAGGGCGTGGTCAACACCTTCGTGATTTTCCTCTCCCGCGTCATCGGCCAGATCATCGACCGGGCCGTGTTCCGCTCCGACGAGGGCCGAGGCCCCGGTTACTTCATCACCGTCATCGTGCTCCAGATTCTGCTCGGCATTCTTGCCAACATCATCGTCATGTGGTTTTCGCGACGGCGCGAATTCCGTGCCGACCGCGGCGGCGCACAGCTTGCCGGCACCGACAACATGATCGCCGCGCTCGAAGACCTCAAGCGGGTGCACGATCCGCTGCCCGCGCAGCAATTCGCCGCGTTCGGCATTGCGGACGGCTCGATCGGCAGCGGACTCAAGCGCCTCTTTATGAGCCATCCGCCGCTCGATGAGCGCATCGCGGCGCTGCGGACTCTCGGTACGCATTGACCACGCCGACGTCGGAGCTGCGCGCGAGGCTCCGCGGGATACTCGGGGCGCACGCAGTCCTCACCGATGATGGGGACTGCGCCCCGTTTCTGGGCGACCTGCGCGGACTCTACCGCGGCAGAGCTCTCGCGGTAGTACTGCCCCAATCGGTGGCAGAGGTTGCGAGCGTTCTCGCCTTCTGCCACAGCGAACGCATCGGGGTGGTGCCGCATGGGGGCAACACCGGTTATTGCGGCGGGGCGACCCCGGACGAATCGGGCACCCAACTTGTGCTGGCCCTCAAGCGCCTGAACCGCATCCGCCAGATCGACACCGTCAACGACTCGCTCCTCGCCGAGGCAGGCTGCATCCTCGCCGACGTGCAGCGTGCGGCTGATGAGGTCGAACGCTGCTTTCCACTCAGTCTCGGTTCCGAGGGCAGCTGTCAGATCGGCGGCAATCTCTCGACGAACGCCGGCGGCACGAATGTGGTGCGCTATGGGATGATGCGCGATCTCGTTCTTGGGCTCGAAGTCGTGCTGGCCGACGGCCGGGTGCTCGAGAACCTCGGCGCGTTGCGCAAGGACAATACCGGTTACGACATCAAGTCGCTCTTTCTTGGCGCCGAAGGCACGCTCGGCGTAATTACCGCGGCGAGCCTTAAGTTATTTCCAAAGATCCGCGCTCAGGCCACGGCGCTGGTTGCGGTGCCCGACGTCCGGGCCGCGCTCGTGCTGCTTGCGCGACTGCGTGCGGCTGCGGCCGAGTGGCTGAGCTCCGTTGAGCTCATCCCGAGAATCGGCATCGAACTCACAACCAAGCATATCGAGGGCGTCAGCGACCCACTTGGAGTCGCGCACCCCTGGTACGTGCTCTGCGAGCTCTCAGGGGCTGGAGGGTCGGAGGCGCTCGAGGAGCTGCTGACGGAAGTGCTCGGCGCCGCCCACGAGGAGGGAGTGGTGCTCGATGCCGCCTTGGCGCGCAATGAGCGCGAGCGCGCGGCACTCTGGCGACTGCGCGAGAGCATCCCTGAGGCGCAGCGCCGCGAGGGTGCCGGGCTCAAGCATGACATCTCACTCCCAATCGGGGCGCTGGGAGCTTTTGTCGCGCGCGCCTCCAGCTGGGTCAATGCGAATGTCAGCGACAGCCACCTGATACCGTACGGCCACCTCGGTGACGGAAATCTGCACTTCAACCTCACGCAAAAGCCCGGAACCGACCGTGAGCGTTTCCTCGCACGCGGCGAGGAGATACGCCGGGCCATCCATGATCTCGTACACGAGTTCGGCGGCAGCTTTAGCGCCGAACACGGTATCGGACGATTCAAGGTCGCCGAACTCGAGCGCTACGCATCGAGCGTGGAACTCTCGCTCATGCGCACGGTGAAACGGGCGTTCGATCCGCACGGCATCATGAACCCGGGTAAAGTGCTCCGGGAAATCTGAGGGGGCGGCGCATGGCGATCGGTCGGCTCGGTTGGTTGAGCTTGCTGCCGCTCCTCGCGATCGGCTGCAGCCAACACGCGGCAGCGCCAGCGAACGGCGCTTCCCCTGCAACCACCGGCTTGCCCGCGAGTACCAGCGCAGCCACCGCGGGTGCTGCGCCCGCGCGCGTCTCGGGGGGCGTCGATGAGGGCCCGCGCATCGTGATGTCGCCCGACTATGTGCATATCGAGTACCACCTCTACGGACGGGGTGATCCGGCCGTGGTGCTCATCC
>DASPTE010000107.1:0-5616 GCA_035623585.1 Steroidobacteraceae bacterium
GCTGCGCCTTCAGGCGGCGGCGGCGGCGGGCAGCTGCAGCAGAAGCCGCAGCAGCGCGGCGATGCGATCGCGCATCTCGCGGCGGTCGACGATCATGTCGATCGCGCCGTGTTCGAGCAGGAATTCGCTGCGCTGGAAGCCCTCGGGCAGCGTCTCGCGCACGGTCTGCTGAATCACCCGAGGACCCGCGAAGCCGATGAGCGCGTGCGGTTCGGCGAGGTTCAGGTCCCCAAGAAGCGCAAGACTCGCGGACACGCCTCCCGTGGTCGGGTCGGTGAGCACGGAGATGAACGGCAGGTGTGCCTGCGCGAGCCGCGAGAGCGCCGCGGCGGTCTTCGCCATCTGCAGAAGCGAGTACAGCGCCTCCTGCATGCGCGCCCCGCCGCTGGCGGAGAAACACACGAATGGCCGCTTTTCCTGAATGCAATAGTCGACCCCACGCTTGAACCGCTCGCCGACTACTGAGCCCATCGAGCCGCCGAGAAACTGGAACTCGAAGGCGCAGGCGACGATCGGCAGTTCGTGCAAGGTGCCGGCAAGGACAACGAGTGCATCACTCTCCCCGGTCGCCTTCTGCGCCTGCGCGAGCCGTTCGCGATAGCGCTTGCTGTCGCGGAACTTGAGCGGGTCCTCGGGCGCGATACCCGCGCCGATTTCCTGGCTCGAGCCCGGATCGATGAAGCGCGAGAGCCGCTCGCGCGCGCCGATCCTCATGTGATGGCTGCACTTTGGGCACACGTAGAGATTGCGTTCGAGTTCGGCGCGGTAGAGCACGGCATCGCACGCCGGGCAGCGGATCCAAAGCCCCTCGGGGACCGAGCGCGTGCGCCGTTCGGTCTTGATGCGCGAGGGCGTGATCTTCTCGAACCAGGACATCTAGGCGCGGCCGCTCATTAGTTGGGGGGAAACGATCATATCCGATCAGGGGAAAAGATCCCCCGCGGCGGGTCCTGGCAGCGCGAACGCCTGCGGGTAGCGCACCGCGTGGAGGTAGAGGCCCGCGGCGGGCGCGGTGGCGGCGCTCTGGGCGCGGTCGCGGCTCGCGAGCACCTCCGCCGCGCGGCCCGGCGGCAGATCGCCCTTGCCGATCGCGATGAGCAGGCCCGCAACGTTGCGCACCATGTGGTGCAGGAAGGCGTTGGCGGTCGCCTCGATCAGCACCCACTCGCCGTGGCGCGCGATGCTGAGGCGCTCGAGCCGCCGGATCGGGGACTTGGCCTGACATTCCGCGGAGCGAAAAGCGCTGAAGTCGTGCTCACCCTCGAGCGAGCGGGCCGCGAGCTGCATGCGCTCGGGGTCGAGCGAGCGATGCACGCAGGCGGCGCGGTGCGCGTAGAGCGCGGAGCGCGCCGCGCGGTTGAGGATCAGGTAGCGGTAGGTGCGGGCTTGCGCGCTGTAGCGCGCGTGAAAGTGCTCGGGCACCAAAAGCGCCCAGGAGAGACTGATATCGGGCGGCAGCTCGCTGTTGCCGCCCAACACCCAGCCGCGGGGCGCGCGTACGGCGCGGGTGTCGAAGTGCGCGACCTGACCGAGCGCGTGCACACCCGCGTCGGTGCGTCCCGCGCACACAAGATTCACCGGCTCCGCCGCGATGCGGCTCAAGGCGCGCTCGGTGACCTCCTGGATGGTGGGGAGCGAGGGTTGCGCCTGCCAGCCCGCGTACGCGGAGCCGTCGTACTCGATGCCGACGGCAATTCTGGTCACGCGCGCGGTGAACTCTCGAGGGCCGGGAGGGCAGGTTCAGCCGGGGAGCGACTCCATCAGGCGCTGCGCTTCCTGCTTCTGCGCGGCCGACCCCTCGTTGAGGACCTCCTCGAGGATGTTGCGTGCACCGTCCGGATCCCCCATGTCCATGTAGGCGCGCGCCAGATCGAGCTTGGTGCCGACCTCGCTCATCGTGGCGGGCTCGAGATCGGGCAGCGCCAGATCTTCGGCGTCCAGCCTCTGTGTGGCGATGAAGGAAGGACTGTCTTTGCCACCGGGGTGGGTCGAAGTCCCGACATCGAGATCGAGCCCCCCGCCCCCGTTGGCAGCCGCGGGACCCCCGACGTCGAGGTCGAGACCCGCGCCGGGGAGTGTGTGGGTTGCATCGCCCACATCGACTTCGAGATTCCCCTTGGAACCGAGCGCCGCGAGTCGCCCGGTCGTCGCGGTATCCGGTAAGGGGGCCGCACCCTCCGCGGTATTACTGTCCTGCTCATCGAACTGCCAGAACCCGGTCGAGGCCTGTTCCTCGTCGGCGCCCTTGTCCTTCCCCCGCAGCTGAGCCTCTTCCATGACCCGGCGTGAACGCTCGTCAACGCCGGCAACGAGCGTCGCCGCCTCGGGGGTGGAGGTCGCGGCGGAGGCAATGCCGGGCTGATCGACGGTGTCCGCCTGGCCGATATCGAGTCCGAGATCATCGATGGCGAGCTCGGCGGTTGCCTCACTGGCGCCCTGTCTCAGGGCGCTCTCGATTTTGCGTTTCCGCGTCGTGCTGTCCTTGTTGGCGAGGTTGGGCTGCTCGACGGTGGGACCTTCCATCTCGGCGGTGGCGCCCGTCGGGTCGGGACGGATTTTTTGCGTCATCTGCCGCGTGGTTCCGGTCGTACTCGAGAACGTGCGCTCGAGCAGCGCCGCGTTGCGGTCGGTTGCCTGGGTGGGCGAATCGAACGCGTGCTCGATGGGCGCCGCGCCGACATCGAGATCAACTGCCCCGCCGCCCCCCGGCACCGGCTCGCCGAGCAGGTCGAAATCGACGCGGCTCTGCCCGCCCTCGAGATCGAGATCAACCCCGCCCGCGAGCGCCCCGCCGGCGGGGGCGGCGCCGGAGAACATCGGGTCTTCGGGCGCGAGCTGCTTGCCCATGATGAGGATCTTTTCCCACTCGCCCGGGGCCGCTTCGGCGCGCGTCCCGGCGAGCTCGCGTGCCGTCTGCAGGAACTGCTCCTTGTTGCCCCAGACGAAAAATACTTCCAGCAGCTTCAGGCGCAGATCGCGCCGCTCGGGCTCGCGCGCGATGGCAATGCGAATCAGGTCGGCCGCCTGATCGTAAAGGCCATACGCCATGTGGAAATCGGCCTCAGCGAGCGGATCACCCTGGTCGAGATGAATCGCGGTCTCGCTGCTGATCGTCTCATCGCCCGTGACGTGCTTCGCTGCTGGTGCCCCCGGGCTCGCTCCGCCACTTAGACGCGGGTGCAGGCCGGACTCCTCGACGAGGAAACCCGTGTCGGGTGCCGGGGCCGTGGCACGCATCGGCGGGGGTTCGGGCGCTGGGGCCGGGGCGGCGGCACGCAGCGGAGGTGTCACCGGCGCCGGTTCAGGCTCGCGCTCCGGCTCGGGGTGAAACTCGACCTCCTCGCTCGCCGCCGTGAGCCGATCGAGCGAACTGTCGAACTCCGAGGCGCGACGCGCGCGTACCAGGCGGAGGATGATGAAGGCGAGGACGACGCCGAGCAGCACGAGGAGTGCCCACCAGTACTGCATGAGCGTATCGACGAGCGAGCCGCTCGGGGCTGCGGGTGCGGGCTTTGGTTTGCTTTCAGGTGCCGGCTTCGCCGCGACCGGTGGCGGCGGCAACTTCTCTTCGGATGCGGGCGGGGGCGGCGCCTGCTCTGCAGCGGCGGGCGCTTGCGCCACAGGCGGCGCGGCTGTCGGCTGTGCGACGGGCGGCGGTGGTGGTGTCACCGCCGGTTGAGGCGGCGGAGGTGGCGGCGCGTTCTGTTTGGCCGCGAGCTGCGCCTGCATGCGCGCGAGATCGGCGTCCTTCATCTCGATCAGGCGCTTCGAGTCATCGAGCTGGTGCTTGGAATCGGCGAGCTGCCCTTCGAGGTCGTGTACGCGTCCCTTGAGCTCGCTCACCTCGGCGGCGTTGGCGGCGTTCGCGGCAGCGGTCGCCGCGGCGGCTGCGGCGGCCGGTGACTCCGTGGGAGTCACGAGCCTGAGGTGCCCGGACTGGGCGGCGGGGCGCGGTGCGGCCGGTGTGCCCTGGCCCTCGCGCCAGGCCTCATATTGGCGATGAATTTCAGCACTCGCCGTGCTCGGGGAGACCGCGGCCGCCTGCTCTGCATCCGGAATGCGCAGCACCGCACCCGCATGCAGCCAGTTCATGTTCTTGTCGAAGGCGTGCGGATTCGCCTGATAGATCGCCAGGATCCAACTGCGCGTCTGCGCCGCGTTGGGTGAGGAGCCGGCAACCTCACTCGCGATTCCGGAGAGCGTGTCCCCGCGTTGTACGAGGCGCTCGCCACTCGTCTCGGCGCTTGGCGCCTTGGCGGGCGGCGCGACCTTCGGAGCCGGAGGTGGCGGCGGTGGCGGCGGACTCGGAGCGGCGGTCGGGTGCTCCGCGGCACGCGCGATCGTCCCCTCACGCGCTCCCATACCGGTGGTCGGCGCCGTCGTCGGAGCCGCGGCCACCGCGGAGGTCGAGGGCGCATACACCGGCGGATCGAGAAGCAACGTGTACTCGCGCACCAGGTGGCCGCGCGACCAGTTCACCTCGATGAGAAGGGTGATGAAGGGATCGGTGATGGGTTCGTTCGACCTCAGGCTAACCACTGCCCGCCCATCGCCCTGATTCACCGTCCGCACGATGACGTTGGAGAGATATCCGGGATAGTCGAGCCCATAGCGCGCAAAGGTGTCACGCGAAGCGATCTGAGCCTGGATGGTATTGAACTCATCCGGGGCGACATCCACGAGCTCGACTTCGGCCTTCAGGGGCGCATTGAGCGGCGAAAGGAGCCGAACGTCTCCCAGACCGAGTGCCAACGCCGCCGAGGGCAAGGCCAGCAGCAGCGCGAGCATCGGGCTCGAGCGTCTCAGGATCATCAAGCAACCCCGGTAGGCGGCAAGGCGTGAAATGTCTTTTTTAAACAAAAGGATAGGTCACAAGTCGCAACCCGACCCATGAATTTGGGGGGAATATAGCTTAAATGTGCCGTTGGGCCAAAGCCTCCGCGATCTGGACGCTGTTGGTCGCGGCCCCTTTGCGCACATTGTCGGCCACAATCCATAAGTTAAGTCCTCGCTCAGAGGCGAGATCTTCACGGATTCTGCCCACATAAACTGTGTCGCGGTTCGCTGCCTCGGTAGCGGCCGTGGGGTAGCCCCCGGTGCGGCGCTCATCGAGAACCGTGACGCCTGCCGCATTCTCAAGCAGCTCCCGCGCCCGCGGGGCGCCAAGGTGATGTGTGGTCTCGAGGTGCACGACCTCGGAGTGTCCGTAGAAGACCGGCACACGCACGGCAGTGGCGTTCACGCGCAGTGTGGGCGCGGCGAGGATCTTCCGTGTCTCCCAGACGATCTTCATTTCCTCGCGGGTGTAGCCGTTGTCTTCGAAGCGATCGATGTGCGGCACGCAGTTGAATGCGATCTGCCGTGCGCCCTCGCGAACGGCGATCGGCCCCTGCCCGCTCAGGAGCGCGATGGACTCACGCGCGAGCTCTTCGAGCGCCACGCGTCCGGCGCCCGAGACCGACTGATAGGTCGCGACCTCGAGGCGCTCGATGCCGGCCGCATCGTAAAGGGGCTTAAGTACGACGACGAGTTGAATGGTGCAGCAGTTCGGATTGGCAATGATGCCGGGGCTGCGGAAGAGCGCGAGCGCCTCGAGATTCACCTCCGGAACGATGA
>DASPTE010000110.1:0-47614 GCA_035623585.1 Steroidobacteraceae bacterium
CTGGGAGGGTCCGGACGGCCGCCGCTGGCTGCGCACCGGCGACCTCGGCTACCTCGACGCCGACGGCTTCCTCTACATCGTCGACCGCAAGAAGGACATGATCCTCTCGGGCAGCCAGAACGTGTATCCGGCGGATATCGAGCAGGTTATGGGTGAGCACCCGCAGGTGGCGGAGGTCGCTGTGATCGCGGCGCGCAGCCGCAAGTGGGGCGAGACCCCGCTTGCGGTCGTCGTTGCGCGGGCGGGAGTCCAGCCGGACAAAGCGGCGCTCATCACCTGGACTAACTCGCGCCTCGGCAAGCAGCAGCGTATTGCCGACGTCGTCTGGCGCGATTCCCTCCCGCGCAATGCGAACGGCAAGGTGCTCAAGCGCGAGCTGCGGGCGGAATTTGCGGGCTGCGAGTACTGACGAAGAGAAAGGACAACCCCAGATGGCGGCAGCTGAGTACTGGTTCGATAGCGCCGATGGTCTGCGTCTCTTCAGCCGCGTTTATCCCGGACCGAGCGCGAGCGCACCTGTGGTGCTCGCCCTGCATGGTCTCACGCGCAACAGCCGCGACTTCGACGAACTCGCGCGCCGCCTCGCCCCGCGCTACCGGGTCATCGTGCCTGACATCCGCGGTCGCGGCTTCTCGGCACGCGATGTGGATTCCCACAACTACCAGATCCCTGTCTACGTGCAGGATGCGCTCAGACTTCTCGCCGGGCTCGGCGCGGCTCGCGTTGCCATCGTCGGCACCTCGATGGGGGGTCTCATGGCGATGATTCTCGCCGCCACGCAGCCCACGCTCGTTTCGCGCATCGTGCTCAATGACGTCGGCCCCGAAGTTGACCCCGCCGGGCTCGAGCGGATTCGCGGCTACGCCGGGAAGGTGGCGCCGGTGCACACCTGGCCCGAGGCTGTCGCCCAGACCCGCAGCCTCTACGGCTCGGCGTGGCCCGATCTAAAGGATGAGCGCTGGGAGCAGATCGCGCGGCAGAGCTATCGCGCCAACGCTCAGGGCGTTCCCGAGGCGGACGTGGACCCCTTGATCCGTGAGCCGCTGCGCGACACGGGCGCCGCGGCCCCGGATCTGTGGCCGCTCTGGGGTGCGCTCGCTCGCGTGCCGGTGCTCGTGATCCGCGGGGCGCTCTCGGACATTCTGAGCGCTGCAACGCTCGCGCGCATGCAGCGCGAGAAGCCCGACCTCAGGACCCTGACGGTGGCGAACCGAGGTCACGCCCCGCTACTCGATGAGCCCGAGTGCGTTACGGCGATCGAGGAGTTTCTGGCGGCGGGCGGTTGAGCCGCTTATTTGAGCCGGGCGCGCGGGCCCGCCGTCTGGGCGCGCGCTCGCGCCTTGGCAGAAGGTTTCTTGCGCGCCGCCGCGCGGGCGCGTGGCTTGCGGCTCGAGCGAGCGGCCGCCTTCGCTCTTGCCGTCGTCGCGGAGCGCCCGGCCTCGCTCAGCGGCGGCGTCGAGGCCGCTGGCGCAGCCTTGCGTGCGGCCTTCCTGTGCCCTTTCACCGGCACCGATCCGGCAGGCCCCGCAGGTGCAGGCGCAGGCGCTGCGGCCGCCGCTGCGGGGGCCACGCGCTTGCCTCGGCCCCAGCGCGCGCCGCGCTCGGGCGCCGCCGCGAGCAGTGCCTTGCACTCCTCGAGCGTGAGTGATTTCGGATCGCGCTCCTTCGGGATCTTGGCGTTCTTCTTCTTGTCGGTGATGTAGGGGCCGTAGCGGCCGTGCAGCACCTGGATACCCTCGTCCGCGAAGTCCTGGATGAGGCGCTGCGCGTCCGCTTCCTTCTTCAGGCGGATGACCTCTCGCGCGCGCTCGAGCGTGATCGTGTACGGGTCGTCCTCCTTGAGCGAGGCGTACTTGCTGCCGTATTTGACGTAGGGGCCGAAGCGGCCGACGTTGGCAACGATGGTCTCACCTTCCAGCGTCTCCCCGAGTGTGCGCGGAAGCTTGAACAGTTCGAGCGCATCGGCGAATGTGATGTGGTCCATCTTCTGCCCGGGACGCAGTCCCGCGAAGCGCGGTTTCTCCGCGTCATCCTTGGTCCCGATCTGCACGAACGCGCCATAGCGGCCCATGCGCACGGTGATCGGCTTGCCGGTTGCGGGATCTTTGCCAAGTTCGCGCGCCTGTGCGACCTGCTCGCGCGTCACGGTCTTTTCGATCTTGTCGACCTGGCGGATAAAGGGTTTCCAGAATTTCTCGAGCGGCACCTTCCAGTCTTCCTCGCCGCGCGATACCGCATCGAGCTCGTCTTCCATCGAGGCGGTGAAGCCGTACTCGACGTAGCGATGGAAGTGATGGGTGAGGAAGCGGTTGACGATCTTGCCGATGTCGGTCGGCACGAAGCGGCGGCTCTCCATCTCGACGTACTCGCGATCGAGGAGCGTCGAGATGATGGTCGCGTAAGTCGAGGGGCGGCCGATGCCGTGCTCCTCGAGCGCCTTGACGAGGGAGGCTTCGCTGTAGCGCGGCGGCGGCTCGGTGAAGTGCTGATCGGCATGCAGCGCACTGAGTGTCACGCTATCGCCGAGCTGCATCGGCGGCAGGATCCGATCCTGCTCCTCGGCGCTCGCCTTGCCGTTGCCGTCATCGGTTCCCTCCTGGTACACGGCCATGAAGCCGGGCTTCACGAGCGTCGAGCCGTTCGCTCGCAGCAGGTGTCGCCCGGGACCATCGGCACCGGCGAGCAGGTCCACCGCGACCGTGTCGAAGATTGCGTGACTCATCTGCGAGGCCACTGCGCGCCTCCAGATGAGCGCGTAGAGGCGGTAGAGGTCGTCGTCGATTTTGCCTTCGACGTCCGAGGGGGTGATGGCGGCGGAGGTCGGCCGGATCGCCTCGTGCGCCTCCTGGGCATTCTTTGATTTGGTCTTGTAAATGCGCGCTTCCTCGGCGACTTCATCCTTGCCGTAGAGCCGCGCCGCGACCTCGCGGATCTCCTGCACGGCCTCGGCGGCGAGCGCCACCGAGTCGGTGCGCATGTAGGTGATGAGGCCGACGCTGCCCTCGCCGATGTCGAGTCCCTCGTAGAGTTGCTGCGCCAGGCGCATGGTGCGCCGCGCGTTGAAGCCGAGCTTGCGCGCCGCTTCCTGCTGCAGCGTCGAGGTGGTGAAGGGCGGGGCGGGATTACGGCGGCGCTGTTTGCGGTCGATCGCGAGGACGCGCAGCTGTCCCGCGCTCCCCGCGGCGCTGTGGATGGCCTGCTCGGCCTCGCGCGCCGCCCTTTCGTTCGTGAAGCTGAACTGCTCGACCTTCTGGCCGCGATACTCGATGAGCTTGAGTGGGAAGGTCTGCGAGCTGTGCGTGCCTTCGCCCTCGATCGTCCAGTACTCCCTGGCGACGAAGGCCGCGATCTCCTCCTCGCGTTCGCAGATCATGCGCAGTGCCGGACTTTGCACCCGGCCCGCAGACAGTCCCCGCCGCACCTTCTTCCAAAGAAGCGGCGAGAGATTGAAACCGACGAGATAATCGAGCGCGCGGCGCGCCTGCTGCGAGCCGACGAGCTCGAGCGACAGCCCGCGCGGGCTGCCGACCGCCTCGCGGATCGCGTTGCGCGTGATTTCGTAGAACACCACGCGGTGCACGTCCTTACCGTCGAGGTCGCCGCGCTCTTTGAGAATTTCCTTCAGGTGCCAGGCGATCGCCTCGCCCTCGCGATCCGGGTCGGTCGCAAGATACAGCGCTTTCGACTTGCGCAGGCTGCGCGCGATCGCATCCACGTGGCGCTCGTTCTTCTCGAGCACCTGGTACTTCATCGCGTAGCCGTTGTCGGGATCGACCGCGCCCTCCTTGGGGACGAGATCGCGCACGTGTCCGTAGGAGGCGAGCACGTCGAAGTCGCGGCCGAGATACTTCTTGATCGTCTTGGCCTTGGCGGGGGATTCGACTATGACGAGATTCTCAGCCATCGCTAGCCCGAAAAACGCTCCTGCCTAAAACGAAAAACCGCGGACGCGCCGCGGACTGATGACCACCTAAGTCCACCCGCTCTCAGTGCGGCACATTGCCTTCGGCCTCCGCCGCCACCACACCACCGAGCCGCTCGACCGCCGCCTCCTGACCGGGTTGACTCGAAAGCACCATGAGCACCACCCACTTGAGCTGTTCGGTGTCGGGCTCGTCCGCATCTAGGGCGAGCATGCGCTCGATGACGATCTCGCGCTGCGACGGAGTCAACACACCGGCATCCTCGAGCCGCAGCACCAGCCCACGGCAGTCGGTCGAGAGCCGCGCCGACTCGCTTTCGGTGAAGAGCCGCAGGCCGCGGTGCGCAGGCAGCGCATCGGCGCTATGACGCTGTCCGCAGGCGAGGTCCGTCAGCCAGTCGAGCGCACGCTCGACGCGTGCGGCGGCGAAGCCCGCGCGCCGCAGATCCTGGGCGAGATCCTCGCGCTCAGGCACCTCCGGCGCCTCATCGAGCATGTACCGGTCGAAGACGTAGATCAGGATGTCGAGAACGCTGCCACTCGTCATTGCAAGGTGTTCGGCCCGTACGGCCGCCCGAAAGAACCCGCCCAACAGCTGCGGGCGCGCGGCCACAAAATCAAGAGCCGCCGGCGCGAAGCCGGGGGCATCTAACAGCATTTCCTACACATTGTCCAATACCAAAGGCCAGCGCGCGCCGTCCGGCGCACGCTTAAGTGGTTCTTTCGAAAAAGAAATCCGTGAAGTTGCCGTGTTGGCAGCGCGCACTTTGCGCGGCCCCGCGGCGCTGCGAGGGCTCGGCCGCTGAAACTACGCTTGTGGACTTCCAGCGCGTGGGGGGCGCGCGCTTTACGGGTTATGCACGTAGTCGAGGACCGTGATGACGTCGGAGGCGCCGACCACCAGTCCATAGCTCACACGCTCGAACACCTTGAAGATCAGCATCGTCCCGACGGGCTCATCCGGGATGCGCACGTTCGGGGCGAAGGTGCTGGTGAAGCCGGGGCTGCCAATCTGCTTGCCATCGCGGTAGTAGTCACGCTCGTACCAACCCGCCTGGTCGATCGCGAGCACGTTGCCGGGCACAAGCCCATCGCGCGCGCCGCGGTTGATGATGACGATCGAGTACTGGCCGACGAGGCCCATATCGCCCGTGCCGCCCACAATCTCGATGATGCGGCCGCGGACCTTGTCGGTCGGTGCGCGCAGCTCGAAGTTGAGTGGCGTGTCCCTTGCATCGGTGGTGAGGAGCCGATCGCCGCCGAGTGTCTCGCGCGCCGTATCGATGATGGCCGCCTTCGCCGGCTCGCCGGGCCGCTTGATGAGAGCGGTGCCGGTGTAGATGCCGCTGTAGCCGACCACGGCGCCATCGTCGGGATCCACGAGCCGCGAGCCGACGTGCATGATCGCGTAGCGCGAGTTCTCGACGGAATCCTTGAGATTTCGGATGTAGATCTCCATGCCGCCACCGCCCGTCTGGTGCATGTCGCGGAAGGCGAGCACGTAGGGCGCATCTTTTATCTGGTCCTTGGTCAGGACCGAGGGCTTGGAAATGAACTTCGCGATCGAGCCGTAGGAGATCGTCGGAATCGAGGCCTCTATCGGCGAGCTGCGCAGCGCTGGTGTCATGCGCACGGTCCCGCCCTGCACCACCATCACCTGCGGCTGGCCGCTTGAGGTGTAGCTGAGTGCGAGGATGTCACCGGGATAAATAAGGTGTGGGTTCGGAATCTGCGGATTGACGACCCAGATCTGCGGCCAGAGCCAGGGGTCCTTGAGGTACATCGAGGCGATACCCCAGAGCGTATCGCCGCGCTTTACCGTGTAAGTCCCCGGCGCGTTCGGGTTGAGGACGAGGTTCTGCGCAGCGCCGCCCGGCGCGCCGGCGATAGCCGCTTCGGTCGCCGTCATCTGCGTCGATCCGGTCGCGCCCCCGCCCGGTGATGCTGACTGGGGAGCGCTCACTTCATTCGGTGGCCCCTCGTGGGCACAGCCACCAAGCGTGAGCGCCAAGACGAACCCGGCCAGTGCGGCGCGGGCTACAAGTGCTTGATTTGAGACCATCCTCCACTCCTGATCGGCGGGGCGGGTCAGACCCTGCGCGACAGATTCTAGTTGTTATACTGGCACGGCGCCCCTTTGGCATGCGAATTAATGTCAACTTTGTGCGCTGGATCACGGGGGGCATCGCCCCCATATCAGACGACACCCATGGCCCTGCGAACCATCCTCGAATTCCCCGACCCGCGGCTGCGCACCAAGGCGCGGCCGGTCACGCGCTTTGACGCCGAGCTCCTCGCGCTCATCGACGATCTGCTCGAGACGCTCTACGCAGCGCCGGGCATCGGGCTCGCGGCGACGCAGGTCGATGTGCATCAGCGGGTGATCGTCATCGATGTCTCCGAGGAGCACAACGCGCCGCTCGTGCTCGTGAACCCGCAGATCATCTCCCGCGAGGGGGAGGCGAGCACCGAGGAGGGGTGTCTGTCGGTGCCGGGAGTCTTCGATGAGGTGACGCGCGCCGCCAAGGTGCGGGTGCGTGCCCAGGATGGCAACGGCGAGCCCTTCGAGCGCGATTACGAGGACATCGAGGCGGTCTGCATCCAGCACGAAATGGATCACCTGGACGGCAAACTCTTCGTCGACTACCTCTCCGATCTTAAGCGCGAGCGCATTCGCAAGAAGCTCGGCAAGGATCGCAAGGAGCGCGCCGCGCGTGCGGTAGCGGGCGCGGGCAGCGCGCGGCGCGCGTACTGACATTGCGCATTGCCTTCGCAGGCACGCCGGAGTTCGCGCTGCCCGCACTCACAGCGCTCGCGATCCACCACCAGATCGTCGGCGTCCTCACACAACCCGATCGCAAAGCCGGCCGGGGCCAGAAGCTCGCGCCGAGTGCCGTGAAGCAGGCCGCCGCGGCGCGCGAGCTGCCGCTCGCGCAGCCGGCGACGTTGAAGAGTGAGGCCGCCCGCTCGCTCCTCGCGCGCTGGGACCCGCAGCTCCTCGT
Source organism: Steroidobacteraceae bacterium (assembly GCA_035623585.1). GTDB lineage: Bacteria > Pseudomonadota > Gammaproteobacteria > Steroidobacterales > Steroidobacteraceae > 13-2-20CM-66-19. The sequence goes on from DASPTE010000110.1 coordinate 6,925, forward strand.
CGTCGTTGCCTACGGACTCATCCTGCCCCCCGACATCCTCGCGCTGCCCCCCCATGGCTGCATCAACATTCACGCCTCGCTCCTCCCGCGCTGGCGAGGGGCGGCCCCGATCGAGCGCGCAATCCTCGCCGGCGATCGCGAAACAGGCGTCACGATCATGCAGATGGATTCGGGTCTCGATACCGGACCGCTGCTTCTGCAACGGCCGGTGCCGATCGCGGAGAGCGACACGGGCGGTTCGCTGCGCGAGAAGCTCGCCACGCTCGGGGCCGCGTTGCTGCTGGAAGCCATCGAGGGACTCGCGGCGGGTACGCTGCACGCCCGCCCGCAGCCGCAAAGCGGCGTCACCCACGCTGCGAAGATCAGCAAGGCCGAGGCGCGCATCGACTGGGCACGCGATGCCATCGACATAGAACGCGAGATCCGCGCCTTCAATCCCTGGCCCATCGCGGTGACGGCCCTCGCTGCAGAGCCGCTGCGCATTCTCGCCGGCCGCGCCGAGCCGGGCTCCCCAGAGCGCGCCTCGCCCCCCGGTTGCATCGTGAGCGTGGATGCCGATTCCATGCTCGTCGCCTGCGGCCGCGGCGCACTGCGCGTGAGCGAGGTACAGCGGCCCGGTCGCCGCGTGCTGTCGGTACGCGACTACTCGCATAGCGTCGCACTTCTCGGCCGCCAACTTGGCTAGGAGCCCCTGGGCGCCGGGTGCGCCGGCGATCGCCGCCGCGGCGCGTATTCTCGAAGCGGTCGTCGCACGCGGTGAGTCGGCAGATGCGGCGCTTGGGGTGATCGAGGGTACCGCTGAGCGCGGCGCGGTCCGCGCCATCGCGCTCGGATCGATCCGCTGGTACCTTCGGCTTGCTCCGGCGATTGAGCCACTCCTTACTCATCCGGCTGGCGTCTCCGCGACTGTGCGAGCGCTGCTCGTCGTCGCCGCTCACCAGGTCGAGTACTCGCGGCATGCGAAGGAGATGAGTGTGCATGCTGCGGTCGATGCCACGCGGGTCTTGGGCTGCGCGCGGGCCGCGGGGCTCGTAAACGCGGTATTGCGTCGGTTCGTCAGCGACGGTCCCGAGTTACTGCGACAGGTCGACCGCACGAGCGCGGGCAGAACCGCGCATCCGGCGTGGCTTGTCGAGGAACTCGCGCGCGCCTGGCCCGCGCAATGCGACGCCTTGCTCGCTGCCAACAATGAACGCCCACCGATGACCTTGCGCGTGGATCTCACGCGCTCGAGCGTGCCGGACTACCTGTCGCGGCTCGCAGCCGCGTCGATTGACGCGCACGAGATACAGTCGATTCCCTCCGCTGTCACTTTGAATCAGCCGATGGCCGTCGCTGACCTTCCGGGGTTCGCGGATGGGGTGGTCTCGATCCAGGACGCCGGGGCTCAGCTCGCAGCTCCCCTGCTTGATGCTCGCCCCGGCATGCGCACGCTCGACGCCTGCGCGGCCCCGGGCGGCAAGATCGGGCACCTGCTCGAGCAGCTCGGGCCCGGGGCTGATCTCGTGGCGCTCGATGTGGACGCTGCGCGCGTCGGTCTGATCCGTGAAAACCTCACGCGGCTCGGGCGCGCGGCGCAGGTGATCGTGGGCGATATCCGCGAGCCGGCGAGCTTTTGGGACGGCCGACCGTTCGATCGCATCCTGGTCGATGCGCCCTGCTCATCGAGCGGGGTGATCCGCCGCCACCCGGACATCAAGCTCCTGCGGCGCCCGACCGACATCCCATCCTTCGCCGAGCTGCAACTTGGGATCCTGAGGGCTGCGCTCGGGGTGCTGGCTCCCGGGGGGCGGCTTCTTTACTGCACCTGCTCGGTCCTCCCGCTCGAGAATCAGGTGGTCGTCTCTCGGCTCCTCGCCCTCGAAAGCGGGGTGCGCCTGGCCCCGATGCCCCGGGCCGGCACACTCGCCCTGGGCGCCCTCGAAGGCAGTCCCGGGGTGCAGCTTCTCCCGGGGGCAGAGGCGGGGACGGACGGCTTCTATTATGCTTGTCTCGAAAAGACAACGGGCGGAACCTGGGTGAGGGCCTCGGTCTAAAGCCGCATTTCGACGCTGTCGTTGCAGTGATGCTACGTGGGGATCCGACAACGGACGGGTTTGTGATCCGAAGCGGTCTGCTCAGTGCGGTGTGTGCGGCCATAGCACTCGCGGTCCCCACGGTACTGCGGGCGGATGCGTTCGGCGGCCCGCTCGAGGTGCGCTCGGCGTACGTAAATCTCGACAAGGGGGTATTCCTGCTGCACGCCCGAATCGACTATCCGGTGAGCCCCGAGATCCGGGCGGCGCTCAAGGATGGCGTCACGCTGACCTTCACTCTGGAGGTGCGCGTCGATCGCGCACGGCGGATGTGGGTCAACGCCAACATGGTCGAACTCTGGCTGCGGCGCGAGCTGACCTATCACGCCGTGAGCGACCGTTACATCGTGCGCGACACGCGCACGGGTGATCTCGAAACCTTCGCGACGCTCGATGATGCGCTCGATTATCTTGGCAAGGTGGATGCCTGGCCGATCCTGGTCGAGCCGCAACTCGACAACGGCAACTACACGGTAAGCGTGCGCGCCGGGATGCGACGCGGGCACCTGCCCGCATCGCTGCGCGTGATGTTGTTCTGGACTGACGACTGGGTGCGCGAGAGCGAGTGGTACACATGGTCACTCCCCGTCTGAGGGGCCGTCGCACGCCGCAGGTGCGTTGGATGGCGGTCGGCCAGGCGCTGCTTTGGAGTGCGATCGGGATCGCGGCGTTTCTGCTCCTCGCCAAGAGCGTGCAGGGCTCCTCCGAGTTCGGGCGCCTGCAGCCCTGGGTGCTGCTCATCGATATCTGCGCGGTGCTGGCGCTGAGCGTGCTCATCGCGCGCAAGCTCTGGCGGCTGATGCGCGATCTGCGCGCGCACGTGCCCGGCTCGCGCCTGACGGCGCGCACGGTGAACATCTTCGGTGCGCTCGTGATCGCCCCGCTCCTCATCGTGTATCTCTCCTCGCTCCAGTTCATCAATCGCGGCATCGACAGCTGGTTCAAGGTGGAGGTGAAGCAGGGCCTGAACGATGCCGTCGGGCTCTCGCGCGCGGCGCTTGAGCTGCGCACCCGCGAGTACTCGGCGCGCACGGTGGCGCTCGCAGAAAAGCTCGCCGACACGAGCGCCGCCAACGTACAGAGCACGCTCGATGCCGAGCGCCGCGCGAGCCAGGCGCTCGAGATCGCGCTCTTCGCCCACGAGCGCATTCTCGCCGCGAGTCTTGAGAATCCTCTCGAGAACGTGCCGCAGCAGCCCCCGCCCGATCTCGTGCGCCAGGTCGAGCAGCATCTGCCGTACGTGAGTCTCGAGCCGCAGGCGGGCGGCAGCTACCTCATCCGCACCGCCGCGGCGCTCCCGGCGACCGAGCGCCGCGAATCACGCTTCGTGGTGGCGATCTACCCGGTACCGGCGCAGCTCGCTGCGCTTTCCGAGGGCGTGCAGGCCACCTACTCGCACTATGGCGATCTCGCGGCGCTGCGCGAGCCCCTCAAATACAGCTTCAGCCTCACCCTCACCCTCGTACTGCTGCTCGCGATGCTGGCCGCGATCTACGGCGCGATCTACTCGGCGCAGCGCCTCGTGCGCCCGGTGCAGGATCTCATCGCCGGCACGCGCGCAGTCGGCAAGGGCGACTTCGGCACGCGCCTGCCGCTGCCATCGCGCGATGAGATGGGCTTTCTCGTGCATTCCTTCAACGACATGACGAAGCGGCTGCGCCGCGCGCATGCCGAGGCCACGCAGAGCCAGCAGGCCGTCGAACGCGAGCGGCAGCGCCTTGCCATCATCCTCGCGCGCCTCTCGACCGGTGTGCTCGCGATCGACCGCAACATGACGGTGCGCACCGCAAACGAGGCGGCCGGGGCGATCCTCGGCACCGATCTCTCGGCGGCCACCGGGCGTGCGCTGCCCGAGCTCGCCGCCAACAACGAGCGGCTCGGACAGTTCGTGGTCGCCCTCGCGGTGCGCTTTGCAGCCGGGCGCGAGGAGTGGCGCGAGCAGCTCGAGCTCGAAGGCGCGCAGGGGCGGCGCACGCTCATGTGTGCCTGCACCCCTCTTCCGGGCGAGGACCGCGACATGGGCTTCGTCGTGGTCTTCGATGACATCACCGCGCTCCTTCAGGCGCAGCGCGACGCCGCGTGGGGCGAGGTCGCGCGGCGTCTCGCGCATGAGATCAAAAATCCCCTCACCCCGATCCAGCTCTCCGCCGAGCGGCTGCGGCGGCGGCTGCTCTCGAGCGTGAACGAGCGCGATGCCGAGATCCTCGAGCGCGGCACGCGCACCATCGTGCAGCAGGTCGAAAGCATGCAGCAGATGGTCAACGCGTTCAGCGAGTACGCGCGCGCGCCCGAGATGCAGATCACGCGCTTCAACCTCAACCAACTGGTGAACGAAGTGGCGGAACTCTACCGCTCGCACCTGCCACGCACCGAGATCCAGCTCAATCTCGATGAACGCCTCGATCGGATCGAAGCCGACCGCGGGCGGGTGCGGCAGATCCTCAACAATCTCCTCACCAACGCGTTCGAGGCGCTTGAGGGGGTGCCGAGTCCCAGACTCGACATCAGCACCCGCCTCGAGAGCACTGGCGACTACCAGTACGCGGCGATGACCGTGTGTGACAATGGGCCGGGGTTCCCGCGCGAGATTCTCGGAAGGATTTTCGACCCGTACGTCACCAGCAAACCGAAGGGGACGGGACTTGGGCTCGCCATCGTCAAGAAGATCATCGAAGAGCATGGCGGGCACATCGATGCCGACAATCGCCCCGAAGGCGGGGCACGCGTGCGCGTCGTGCTGCCGGTGCAGGACAGCACCCGCTCCGCGACGGGCGGTGCACGCGAACGGCGAGATCAGTTGCGCAGAGAGAGGGCTTGATACATGAGCGGTCCACACATACTCGTCGTCGACGACGAGGCCGACATCCGCGGACTCCTGAAGGAGATCCTCTCCGAAGAAGGCTACGAGGTGGACGTCGCCGCGAACGCGGCGCAGGCGCGCGCCTCGCGCGCGCGGCAGATTCCCGACCTCGTGCTGCTCGACATCTGGATGCCCGATGTCGATGGCATCACGCTGCTGCGGGAGTGGTCGGCCGCAGCGACCGATGGCTGCCCGGTGGTCATGATGTCCGGGCACAGCACGGTGGAAACCGCCGTCGAGGCGACGCGGCTTGGCGCCTTCGATTTCGTCGAAAAGCCCCTCTCGCTCAATAAGCTCCTGCGCACCGTCGAGCGGGCACTCGATGCGGGGCGGCGCCACCGCCAGGCGGGTAAGCTTCTCGGCGCGCCGCTCGCCGTTCCGATCGGCAAGAGCAAACTGATGCAGCAGCTGCGCGCCGAGTTACAACAGATCGCCGCCAACCCATCGCCCGTGCTCCTGATCGGCGAACCCGGCTCCGAACGCGAGGCCTTCGCACGCTACCTGCACGAGCGCGGTCCGCGGGCCGCGGCGCCCTTCGTGGCGCTCATCGCCTCGAGCCTGCGCGATGCGGATGCCGAAGCCCGTCTTTTCGGCCGCGAGGAGGGTCAGTCGGCGGCCCTGACCGGTGCGCTCGAGGAGGCCGACGGCGGCACACTCTTTATCCACGAGCTCGAAGATCTGCCGGCCACCGCGCAGCGACTGCTCGTCGGGGCGGTCGAGACGCGGCGCTTCACGCGCCTCGGGGGCAGCGAACCGATCGAGCTGCGTGCCCGGCTCGTCTCCTCGGCGCAGCCTGGGATCGAGCAGCGCGCGGGCGGGGAGACGCTGCGCCGCGATCTGCTCGCCCAGCTGAATGTGCTCATCATGCGCGTACCGCCGCTACGCGAGTACGCCGAGGACGTGCCGGAGCTCCTGCGCCATCAAGTCGACCGCCTGGTCGATGTCGACGGACTGCCGTTCCGGCGCTTCAGCGTCGCGGCCCAGAATCGCCTGCGCAATTACCCCTGGCCGGACAACGTGCGTGAGCTGCGCAACCTCGTGCATCGGCTGCTGCTGCACGGCGGTGCAGAGGAAATTCGTCTCGAGGAGATCGAGCGTGAGCTCACCGTGCAGACACCGCCCGATGAGCCGCTCGTCAAGCAGGACCTCCTTGCGCTCCCGCTGCGCGAAGCGCGCGAGCAGTTCGAGCGGGCCTACCTGCAGCAGCAGCTGCTGCTGTGCAACGGCAAAGTGGGGCAGCTCGCCAAGCGTGTCGGCATGGAGCGCACGCACCTTTACCGCAAACTGCGCGCGCTCGGGGTCGACTTCCGCAACATCACCGAGGACTGACCCGAGTCCGCGCCTCGATGGCCGTCAGCGAGGACTATCGGCGCTACGTGCTCGGACAGCTCGCGCCACTCGCGCTCGTGAGCTCGCGGCCCATGTTTGGATGCGCCGCCCTCTACAGCGAGGAGCTCATCTTCGGGCTGATCGCCGACGACACTCTCTACTTGCGCGTCGATGATGAGAGCCGCCGCGAGTACACGGCGCGCGGCATGGCGCCCTTTCGGCCCTATCCCGACCGGGAACTCTTCAGCACGACTTACTACGCGGTTCCGGCGGATGTGCTCGAGGATACCGAGGCGCTCTGCATCTGGGCGCGCCGCTCGCTCACGGCCGCACGCACGGCACGCAAGCCCTCGAAGAAGCGGGCAAAGCCTGCAAAGGCTTCGCGGCCGCCAAAGCGCAGACGCCGCAGGTCCCGCGGTCTGCGCCGCTGACGACCTCAGTCTCCAACGCGAATGACGAGCGCATCCACCTCGGCGGCCTGCAGCTGCCTGCGGACCTTGTTGAGTTCATCGAGGTCGCTGATCGGGCCGATGCGCACGCGGTGCCAGACATCGGCGTCGACCGCGACGCGCTGCACGATGGCCGTGACGCCCTGCAGCGCCAACTGCGCCCGCACGCGCTCGGCGTCTGCCTGGTTGCGGTATGAGCCCGCCTGCAGCACGTAGACCCCCGGGCGCTCGATCTTTGCGGCCGCTGGCAGATCGCGCCTGACATCTTTGTCCTTCTCGGGCACCACGACCTCGAAGTTCGGCAGCATCTGGTAGAAATCGTACTGCGCGGGTGTCTTGCCGGAGGCCGTCCCGCTCTCGCTGACTGCGGGTGTGCTGCGATGGGGATCGGGGCGCGGAGTGTCCTGGGAATCGGGTACGCGCGCTCCCCTGCCGCCGAAGTAGACGAAGGCGGCGCTCGCCAGCACGGCTCCGGCGAGCGCGCCGTAGCCGAACTCGCGCAGCCGGCGCGTCTCGAACGAGCGGCGCGGGGTGGACTTGTAGTCGCGCGCCGTCAGCTTGGGCATGCGGACCGCAAACGCCGTGCGTTCGGTGGGCTGTGGCCGGGGTGCACGCGCCTCACATGCTCTCCGGCGCCGAGACGCCGAGCAACGTCAAGCCATTGCGCAGCACCTGCTGGACCGCGAGCACGAGCGCGAGGCGCGCGTTGCGCAGGGCGGGGTCGCTGACGATGAACTGCTCGGCGTTGTAATAGGTATGGAAGACGTTCGCGAGCTCGCGCAGGTAGTGCACGAGCGTGTGCGGGGTGCGGTTGAGGGCCGCCTGTTCGACCATCTCCGGGTAGCGGGTCAGTGAATTCAGCACCCCCTGCTCATGCTCACCGCTGAGGAGCGTTGTCCCGGCAAGTCCCGCCTCAGGCTCGAAGCGCAGCGCGCGCGCGGCGAGCTGCTTCATGACGCTCGCGACGCGTGCGTGCGCGTACTGGATGTAGTAGACGGGATTCTCGTTGGTGCGCGATTTCGCGAGCTCGAGATCGAAGTCGAGCGGCTGGTCGTGACTGCGCATGAGATAGAAGAAGCGGCAGGCATCGTTGCCGACCTCATCGCGCAGCTGCCGCAGCGTCACGAACTGCGCCTCGCGCTTGCCCATCGGTATCTTTTCGGCGCCGCGGTAGAGGTTGACGAACTGAATGAGCGGCGCTTCGAGGCTCTCGCCCGGCTGTCCCATGGCGATGAGTCCCGCGCGCACCCGCGCCACGTAGCCATGGTGGTCAGCGCCGAGCACGTCGATGAGCCGCGCGAAGCCGCGCTCGCGCTTCTCGAGGTGATAGGCGATGTCGGAAGCGAAATAGGTCTTCTGGCCGTTCTCGCGCACCACCACGCGGTCTTTCTCATCGCCGAACTCGCTGGCGCGGAACCAGATGGCGCCGTCTTTGCGCTCGAGCCGTCCCTGCGATTCAAGCACCGCGAGTGCGTGATCGATGGCGCCGCTCTCATCGAGTGCGCGCTCGGACTGCCAGTGATCGAAGACGACGCCAAACTCATCGAGATCGGCGCGGATGTCGGCGAGCATCTCTGCGAGCGAAAGCCCGAGCACGCGCTGAAATCCCTCCGTGCCGATGAGTGTTCGCGCGCGCTCGATGAGTGCATCGATGTACGCCTCCTTGTCGCCTGTCGGCGCATCGGGAGGCAGCCCCCTCGATACCTCGGCCGCGGAGCGTTGCAAGTCATCGCCCACCGCCTCCCTGAGCTTCGCCGCGAGTGACAGCACGTAGGCGCCGCGGTAGCCGTTTTCCGGAAACGGCAACTGCTCGCCCGTGAGCTCGAGGTAGCGCACCCAGGTGCTGACCGCGAGGATATCCATCTGCCGCCCGGCGTCATTCACGTAATACTCGCGCTCGACCGCGAAGCCACTCGCCGCGAGGATGTTGCCGAGCGTCGCCCCGTAGGCGGCCTGGCGGCCGTGCCCGACGTGGAGGGGTCCTGTTGGGTTTGCGGATACGAATTCGAGCAGCACGCGCTCGCCGGCACCGAGCGTGCTCGTACCGTAGCGGGCACCGAGCTCGTGAATGCGCCGCAGCTCGTGTGCATAGGCCTCACTCGTCAGATAGAAGTTGATGAAGCCCGCGCCCGCGACTTCGACGCGCGCGATGAGCGGGCTCGCCGGCAACGCCGCAACGATCGCGGCGGCGAGTTCTCGTGGCGGCTTGCGCGCGGCTTTCCCGAGCCGGAGCGCGAGATTCGTGCTGAAGTCGCCGTGCTGTGCATCGCGCGTGCGTTCGATGACCACCGTGCCCGGGGCGGGCATCTGCGGCAGCAGGTTTGGAATGAGTTTGCCGAGCGCGGCAAGGAGCAGCGGCTCGAGTTCCTGCTTCAAGGCGTCGCAATCCGCGGTGTGAGCGAGCGCGAAAGTGTACCCGAAGCGCCCGAAGGGTGGCCGTTTTTGGGCCACGTGCCGCAAGCGCGCGCGCTAGAGTGGCGGCATGCGGCGCCGAGAACTCCTCAAGTGCGCGCTCGCGTCTGCGCTAGTTGCGCCGCCGCTCCTTCGGCGCTTCGCGCGTGCGAGCCAACTGCCGGCGGAAGTCGCGGGAGTGCGAATCCCGCAAACGCCGCGCGCGCTCGCGGCCGCTGCTTACGCACGCACGAGTTGCCCCGCTTTCCTCTTTAACCACTCGATGCGCACCTACCTCTTCGGCGCGCTGCAGCTGCGAGGCGCCCAGCACGAGTACCGCGCGGAGGACGCCTTCATCAGTGCCGCCTTTCACGACCTCGGACTCCTGCCCGCGTTCGAAACTCCCAAGGGATCGTTCGAGACCGACGGCGCCGACGCCGCCGAGCGCTGGGCGCTCTCACATGAGGGGTCGGCGGTGGAAGCGGATCGCATCTGGCACGCAGTGCAGATGCACGATGGCCCGTGGGCGCTCACGCGCCGTCAGGGAAGCGAGGCGCGTCTTGTGGCGCTGGGCGCGGGCATCGATGTGTACGGGCCCGACCCGGGCGAGCTCGAGCCGCGCGCGCTCGAGGAGGTGCTGGCCGCCTTTCCGCGCCTCGACTTCAAGCGGCAGTTCACCGCACTTCTCAGCGCACACTGCGAGCGCAAGCCGAACTCGCAGCGCGCCACCTGGCTCGAGGGGCTCTGTCGCGCCCACGCGGCGCCCGCGCCCGATGACGATGCCGTGGCGAAACACATCGCCGCCGCGGCCTTCGAGGAATAGCCTCAGAAAAGCTCGAGCGGGTCGACATCGAGCGCCCAGCGCACCGCGCGGGCGCTTCTCAGAGCCTCGACCTTCGGCAGCCAACGATCGAGAAACCCGTGCAGCCGCGCGCGCTCAGCGCTCTCGAGCAGCAGCTGGGCGTAATAGCGTCCGGCGCGCTTCGCCATCGCCGCGGGCACCGGGCCGAGAAGCCGCACCCCGCGCGTGGCCGCGCCCGCAAGCGCGCGCGCGTCGCTGAGGAAGCGCAGCGCCGCCTCCGGGGTCTTGGCCGAATCGCGTAGCGCCGCGAGACGGCTGAAGGGTGGCCAGTGCGCCGCGGCGCGCTCGGCGAGCGCCGCGCGCGCAAACCCCTCGTACCCTTCGGCGAGGAGACTCCTGAGCAGCGGGTGATCGGGGAATTCGGTCTGGATCAGCACTTCGCCCGGTTTGGTGCCGCGGCCGGCGCGCCCCGCGACCTGCACGATGGTCTGCGCGAGCCGTTCGGGAGCACGGAAGTCAGTACTGAAAAGACCCTGGTCGGCGTTCAGCACGACGACGAGCGTCACGTTCGGAAAGTCGTGCCCCTTGGTGACCATCTGCGTGCCGACGAGGATGCGCGTCTCGCCCACGGAGACGCGCCGTACGATCTCTTCGAGCTCCCCCCGCGCGCGCACCGCATCGCGGTCGAGCCGCGCGATGCTCACGCCCGGGAAGAGCTTCGCGAGCGTCTCCTCGATCCGCTCCGTGCCCTGGCCGACGCTCTTCACCGCGAAGCCGCACTGCGGACAGCGCGTTGGCAGTGGCGCGTCCGCGCCGCAGTGATGACAGCGCAGCCGCCCCGCGGCGAGGTGCACCGTGAGGCGCGCGTCGCACTCGCGGCAGGGGGCGGTCCAGCCGCACGCCGTGCAGAGGAGGGTCGGCGCATAGCCGCGGCGGTTGAGGAAGACGAGCACCTGGCCCCCGTCCGCGAGGTGCCGCTCGATCGCGAGTACGGCCGCTGTCGAGATCCCCGACTGTATCGCGCTCGTGCGCAGGTCGATGAGCTTGAGGTGCGGGGGTTGCGCCTGAGCCGCGCGGCGTTCGAGTTTGAGGTGCGTGTAGCGGCCGAGCGTCACGTTGTGCAGTGTCTCGAGCGATGGGGTCGCGGAGCCAAGGAGCACCGGGACAGCGGCGCCCTGCGCGCGCACGATGGCGAGATCGCGCGCCGAGTAGCGCAAGGCGCTCTCCTGCTGCTTGAAGGAACCATCGTGCTCCTCATCGACGACGATCAGGCCGAGTTCAGGGAGCGGCGCGAACACCGCCGAACGGGTGCCGAGCACGATGCGGGCGCGGCCACTTGCGCTCTCGCGCCAGGCGAGCAAGCGCTCGTGATCGGTGAGGGCCGAGTGCAGTACGGCGATCGGCGCCGCGAAGCGCTCGCGGAAGCGACCGACCAGTTGCGGCGTGAGTCCGATCTCAGGCACGAGCACGAGCGCGCGCCGCCCGAGTGCGAGCACCCGCTCGATGAGCCTGAGATACACCTCGGTCTTGCCGCTGCCTGTGATCCCGTGCAGGAGAAAGACTCCGAAGCCCCCGAGCGCGCGCTCGAGCGCATTCACCGCGGCGCCTTGCTCGGGGAGCAGCTCGGGGCCGGTACTGCGGAGCGACCAGCTCGCGCTCGGGAGTGCGATCTCGAACTCGGTGCGTTCGATCCACCCGCGCGCGAGGAGCGCGCGCGCCGCCTCGCGCCAGGGGCTTAGACGCTCGTTGAGGGCGTCGGCCGTGGCGCCATCTCCCGCGCCGAGCACCTCGAGCAACGCGCGCTGCTTCGCGGCGCGGCGCGCCTCGCCCGCACCGAGCGCGCGCTTGCCCTCGGCCGTCACCCGCCAGAGCTCCTCCCGCGCCGTGGCCGCGGCGCCCGAGCGCAGTGCTTTTGGCAGCGCGCCCGCCACCACCTCGCCGACCGGGTGGTGGTAGTAGTCGGCCGCCCATTCGAGGAGTGCGAGCGTCGGGCCATCCAGGAGCGGCTCGCGGTCGAGGACCTCGAGGATCGGCTTAAGCCGGCTCAGGGGAAGTTCCGAGCCGGTTGCGATCCCCATCACGAGGCCCACGAGTCGGCGGCGTCCAAAAGGGACCCGCACGCGTGCGCCGGGATTTGGGGGTTCGCCCCCTTCCTGGGACAGATAGTCGAAGAGACGGCGGAGGGGCGCGTCGAGCGCCACCCGGATGATGGAAAGGGGCGGTTTCACGTAAGTCAAATCAGTGGTTTGCGAGCCCCAGATCCGTCAACCGCTTAGCGCGCGGGCGCGTTATACGGCGCATGTCTGAGTTTGCTACGCTCGCCTCGCCTTATAGCATGCCGGCCGCGTTACACGGTGAGGTGCACCTGACGGATTCCTCTGCCGAGAGCCGATCTCGTGCGCTGAACCAATTCCTGGCCAGCATCGAGCTCAAGGCATTCAAGATCGCGCAGGCGGCGTTGCGGCACGAGGACGATGCGCTCGATGCGGTTCAGGATGCGATGTTGCAGCTCGCGCGCGCTTACGGCGAACGGCCGGCCGAGGAGTGGAAGCCACTCTTTTATCGCATCCTCGAGAACCGGATCCGGGACATGCAGCGGCGGCGCACCGTGCGCGGTCGCGTGATGGCCTGGCTTCCTTCGCGCGGCGAGGACGACGACGAGGAGCCCGATGCGATCGCCCAGGCGCCAAGCCCCGAGCCCCAGCCGGTGAAGCGGCTCGAACTCGACGAGGCGGTCGGGGCGCTGGAGAGGGCACTGAGCGCGCTACCGCGGCGCCAGCAGCAGGCGTTTCTGCTGCGCACACTCGAGGGACTCGATGTGGCCGAGACCGCACGTGCCATGGGCTGCTCGGAGGGCAGCGTCAAGACACATTACTTTCGCGCCGTGCACACGCTGCGCGAGCAACTTGGAGAGCTCTATCTATGAGCCCGATGCCGGAAGAACTGACGCCATTCGAGCGCAACGCACGCGTGCTGCTCGATGAGAGCGTTGCGCGCATCGATGGCCGCACGCGCTCGCGGCTGAACCAGGCGCGCCAGGCGGCGCTGGCCGCCGCCGCCGCTCATGAGCGGCGTCCTTTCTGGTGGCGCAGTTTCACGCTCATGCCGGCCGCGGGAGCCATGGCCGCGGCGCTGCTCGCGGCGGTGGTGCTCTGGCATGGTGAGCCCACCGGGCAGTCCCCGCTCGCCGAAGGACAGCGTCCGGCCGCGGTCGAGGATATCGATCTCCTCGCCGATGCCGAAGCACTCGATCTCATGGAGGGTTGGGACGGCTCTTCTTTTTATGAGTGGGCCGCGGCGCAGAACGAGCCGAGCGGCCAGAGTGATGGCTGATGCGGGTGCCGCGCGCGGCGCTTATCGGAGTTGGCCTGCTGGCGCTGAGTATCGCCGCCGCCGGCAACGACGACACGCGCAAGCCGCAGCCCGCGGACGATCCCGATCCGAGCTTTCTCGAGTTCCTCGGCAGCGTCGACCGTCTGGCCGAGGTGAGCCCCGACTATCTGGCACAGGCGGCACGGCCCGCGCAGCCGGCTGCGAAGCCACCCGCCGCGCCGCCCCCACCCGGGCCGCCCCCATCCGGAGGCAAAAACAATGACTAAGAAATACCTCCCGCTGCTGCTGCTCGCGCTGCTCTTTGGGGCGGCGAGGGCTTTTGCCCAGGAGCCCGCGGCGCCACCGGCGGCTGCACCCTCGGCGCCCATCGCCTGGTCGTCCCTCTCACCCCAGCAGCAGAAGCTGCTCTCGGGTTTCGGCAGTCAGTGGAACACGCTACCGCCGGCGCGCCAGCAGGCGCTCGCCCACGGCAGCGAGCGCTGGCTCGGCATGTCGGATGCGGAGCGCTCCCAGGCACGCGATCGCTTCCAGCACTGGCAGACGCTGCCCCCCGATCAACGGCGCGATCTGCGCAACAAGTGGCAGCGCTTCCAGTCGCTCCCGCCGCACCAGCAGGAGATGCTGCGGCAGGACTTCCGCAGGTTCCAGCAGCTACCGCCCGAGCGGCGCGAGGCGCTGCGCCAGCAATGGCGCAGCCTCACCCCCGCCGAGCGTGAGCAGTGGCACAACCTCTCGCCCGCCCAGCGCCAGCAGAGGTTTGACCGGGCGATCGCGCAGCCACCGAAGCGCTCGCCTCCCTCACACCACTGAGAGGCACGCTCTGCGCACGCGCCGGCGCGCTCGGCGCGCGCCGAACTAACCCACGGCCTTGATGGCCTGTATCAGCTCCGAGGTGGCCTTCTGCGCATCGCCATAGAGCATGCGCGTGTTGTCGAGATAGAAGAGCGCGTTCTCGATCCCCGAGAAGCCCGCACCCTGACCACGCTTGATGACGATGACGTTCTTGGCCTTGTCGGCATTGAGGATCGGCATGCCGTAGATCGGACTTGACTTGTCGGTGCGCGCGACCGGATTCACGACGTCATTGGCGCCGATGATGAGGGCGACGTCGGCGGTTTCGAACTCGGGGTTGATCTCATCGAGATCGGCGATCAGATCGTAGGGCACGCCCGCTTCGGCGAGCAGCACGTTCATGTGGCCGGGCATGCGGCCGGCGACCGGGTGGATCGCGAACCGCACCTGCACGCCGCGGTCCATAAGGAGCTGCGCGAGCTCCCAGATCTTGTGCTGCGCCTGTGCCACCGCCATGCCGTAGCCGGGAACGATGATGACCTTCTGCGCAAACGCCATCATCACGCCGGCGTCGGAGGCCTCGATCGGCTTCAGGCTCCCGCTCACCGTACCGGTGGCAGGACCGCCGGTGTCGCCAAAGCCGGAGAAGAGGACGTTGCCGAGGGAGCGGTTCATCGCCTTCGCCATGAGCTGCGTGAGCAAGGTACCGGCAGAGCCGACCACGGTACCGGCGATGATCATCGCCGCGTTGTTGAGTACGAAGCCCTCGAACCCGACCGCGAGCCCGGTGAGTGCGTTGTAGAGCGAGATCACGACCGGCATGTCGGCGCCGCCGATCGGCAGCGTCATGGCGACGCCGAGGATGAGGGCGAGGATGAAAAATCCGCTCACGACCGCGGGGGAAGCGTTCATGTGCGAGGCGGCGAGGGCGCCGAGCACGAGTGTCGCGGCGAGCAGGAGCAGGTTGAGAAACTGCTGACCGCGAAAGCGCAGGCTGCGGGTAATGAGGCCCTGGAGCTTCCCGAAGGCGATGGCGCTGCCGCTGAAGGAAACCGCGCCGATGATGCCGCCCGCGACCGCGAGTGTTGCGCTCGCATAGCCCTGGGTCTCGCCGCGGTAGAGTTCGACCGCGGCGATCGCCGCCGCCGCCCCGCCCCCCATGCCGTTGTAGAGCGCGATCATCTGCGGCATGTCGGTCATCGCGACCCGCCGCCCGCTCCACCAGGCGAGTCCCCCGCCGACGAGCATCGCAGGGATGATGAGCTCGTAGTTCGACATCCCGGGGTAGAGGAAGGTGACGAGCGTCGCCACCGCCATGCCCGCTCCCGCCCAGGTGATGCCGCTGCGCGCGGTGACGGGGGAGCTCATACGCTTGAGCCCCATGATGAAAAGCACGGCGGTGACGAAGTAGCTCGCCTGGATCAGTAGATCCGCCGAGAACCACCCCGGCATCAGGGCGTCCTCGTCCCGCTCTGGCGCGGGCGGCTCGATTTGAACATCTCGAGCATGCGCTCGGTGACCACGTAGCCGCCGACCGCATTGCCGGCGGCGAGCAGCACGCCGATCACCCCGATCACTTTCTCGAGCGGCCCCTGCGCGCTCCCGAGCGCCACCATGGCGCCGACCAACACGATGCCGTGCACGAAATTCGAGCCCGACATGAGCGGGGTGTGCAGGATCACCGGCACGCGCGAGATGACTTCGTAGCCGGTGAAGGCTGCGAGCATGAAGATATAAAGCGCAATGATCCCGGTCACTTCGCACCCTCCAGCGCCTTGCGCGTCGGCTCGTGTTTGATCTGCCCGCCACTCGTCAGGCAGGACTGCGCAAACACCTCATCGCTCCAGTCGATCTTGAGTTCTCCCTGCGAGAGCGCGGGCTTGAGGAAGTTGTAGAGGTTGCGCGCGTACATCTCGCTCGCGTTGTAGGCGAGCGCGGCGGGGACATTGAGGGGGCCGACGACTTTCACCCCCTGATGTTCGAGCGTTTCCCCCGGGCGCGTGAGCTCGCAGTTGCCGCCCGAATCGGCGGCGAGGTCGACGATCACCGAGCCTGCGCGCATGCGCTCGACGGCCGCGCGCGTGATGATCTTGGGGGCCGCACGGCCAGGTACGGCGGCGGTGGTGATCACGGCGTCCGCGGCGGCGATGCGCGCCTCGAGCGCCTGTTGTTGCTGGGTGCGCTCCGCGGCCGTGAGCTCGCGCGCGTAGCCGCCCTCGCCCTCGGCGCTCACTCCGGTCTCGACGAACTTCGCCCCGAGAGACTTCACCTGCTCGCGCGTCGCGCTGCGCACATCGTAGGCCTCGACGACGGCGCCGAGCCGGCGCGCGGTCGCGATCGCCTGCAGTCCCGCGACCCCCGCGCCGATCACGAGCACCTGCGCGGGGCGAATAGTGCCGGCGGCGGTGGTCAGCATCGGCAGGAATTTCTTGAGCTCGTTGGCCGCGATCAGCACGGATTTGTAGCCGGCGATCGAGGCCTGCGAGGAGAGGGCGTCCATGGACTGGGCGCGCGAGATGCGCGGCACGAGCTCCATCGCGAAACTCGTGACGCCGCGCGCCTGCAGCGCGCGGATCTCGGCGGCGCGCCCGGGCGGCTGCAGAAACCCAACGACCACCGCACTGCCCTTGAGCTGGCCGATCTGCTCCACGCTGAGCGGCTGCACCGTGAGCACAATATCCGCCCCCTGCAATACCGCAGCGGGCGAATCCCCCCAGGCGACACTCTTATAAAGAGAGTCCGGAAAGCCAGCGCGCGTGCCGGCACCACGCTCGAGAAGTACGCGGCTGCCCTCCTTCACGAGGCGCTCCGCCACCTCGGGCACCAGACTCACGCGCGTTTCTAGCGGCGCGCGTTCGCTGAGCGCGCCAATCGTTACTGTCATTCACGGCCCCGCGGAAGTGCCGTGGCCGAGCGGCCACGTAATTGAAATTCCTCAAGCGAATTAACACTTTGCGATGTTGAATTGTTGCATAAAAGTGCCGTATCTTACAGCGCGCTATGCTTGGGATCGATCTCGAACGCGCCGATCACGGCTTTGTTGACGAGCTGCGCGTCGTCGCCGCGCGCGGACTCTCGCAGCTCGTGCTGCGTACGGACGTCGCCGGCATGCCGCTCGAGTGGATCGACTACAAGGAAGCGGCGCGACTTTATCACCAGGAGCAGGTCGCCTACACGTGCGGCTCGCTCCTCTACGAGCTCTACGGCGGAACCAACGCGCGCACCGGCCGGCGCACGGTGCTCGGCGTCAATTCCATCGTCGCCACCGTCGGGCACACCGGCAATCCCGGCAACACGCGCCACGATTACGTGCCGCCGCTCAACAATCAAACGCTCTTCAGGCGCGATGCGTACCTGTGCATGTACTGCGGGATGCGCTTCGCCTCGCGCGAGCTCTCGCGCGATCACATCCGCCCCTTCAGCCAGGGCGGCACGGATCTTTGGACCAACGTGGTGGCGGCCTGCCGGCGCTGCAACAACCAGAAAGCCTCGCGCACGCCCGAGCAGGCGCGCATGCAGCTGATCGCCGTGCCCTTCACCCCGACCTACGCCGAGTACATCTTCCTGAAGGGTCGGCGGGTGCTCGCCGATCAGATGCAGTATCTGGTCGCGCACTTCCCGCGCTCGAGCCCGCTCCACGATCGTATCCAGCGCTGGCTCGCCTAGGAGCTTGCGCCCTCGTCCCCGTGACGATCACGGTGGGCAGCTGCTAAGGTGGCGCGCGAACACAGGGAGCCCAGCGCCGCCTTGATCTTTCTCGTCGACGCCTCGGTATACGTCTTCCGCGCCTATCACTCGATGCTTCCGGACATGCGCGACCGGGACGGGCACTCGGTGCACGCCGTGTTCGGCTTCGCGCGCTTCCTCGGTGATCTCATCGAGCGGGTGCGTCCCGCTTACATCGCGGTCGCCTTCGACGAACGGCGCGAGGGCTCGTTCCGCAGCCGCATCTACCCCGCCTACAAGGCCAATCGCGAGCGCGCCCCTCTCGATCTCGTGCAGCAGTTCGGACGCTGCCGCGAGTTGTGCCGGCATCTTGGGATCGCGGCGTTCGTCGATCCCGAGTACGAAGCCGACGACATCATCGGCACGCTCGCGCGGCGCATGCGCGCACAGGGCGTGCGCGCGGCGTTCATCTCGCGCGACAAGGACCTGGCGCAGCTCATGCGCGATGGCGATCTGTTCTGGGACTACGGCGCACGCGAGCAGTTCGGCTATCACGACATCGAGCGCCACTTCGGCGTGTGCCCGGAGCGCTTCGCCGATTACCTCGCGCTCACGGGTGATGAAGTCGACAACATCCCGGGCGTTCCCGGCGTCGGCCACCGCACCGCCGCCACTCTTATGAAAGCCTTCAGCTCCCTCGATGAGCTCTACGGCGATCTCGAGCGCATCGCGCGGCTCAAGCTCCGCGGCGCTGCGACGCTCGGGGCGCGCCTCAGCGCCCATCGTGAGTCGGTGTACCTCGCGCGCCGGCTGACGCGCATCGCCTGCGACTTGCCACTTGGGGTCGGCGCCGAGACGCTCAGGCGCGGCCGCCCGGACCTGCGCTCGCTCACGAGTCTCTATGATGAGCTCGGCTTTGGTCCCTTTCTGCGCCGCCAGGGCGAGCGGCTCGCAGAACTGCCGGCGGCCTGAGGCGCCGAGCTGCGCCGGCAAGGTGTGCGCCATGCAGCGTTTCGCGGCGGTGGCCCGCGAGCTACTCGCCCAATGTGGCGCGCGCTACGAGAGCGCTCCCGCGCAGCCCGTGGCGGGCGGGAGCGGCACGGAGTGCTATCGCTGGCTGGGCGATGGAGCACCGCTTTTCGTCAAGGTGGCGCCGCGCGGGCAGTTCGCGCTCTTTGAGGCCGAAGCCGCGGGGCTCGCGGAGCTCGCGCGGGCGCGTGCGGTGCGCGTGCCCGAGGTGCGAGCGTGCGGGGTCGCCGATTCCCTCGCGTTTCTCGCCCTCGAGTGGATCGAAGCAGGGGTGCGCGGCCCGGAGAGCGCGGCGCAACTCGGCGCACAACTCGCAGCGCTGCACGCCGTGAGCGCGCCGCGCTACGGCTGGAACCGCGACAATTCCATCGGCCGCACCCCGCAGAAGAACGCCTGGATGGAGGAGTGGGTCAGCTTCTTCGGCGAGCGGCGCCTGCGCCCGCAGCTCGAGCTCGCCATCGAGCGCGGTTGCGGCGCGCTCCTCGCCGAGCCCGCGGCGCGCTTGCTTGAGTCGCTCCCGCAGCTCCTCGGCGCGCATCGTCCGAGCGCCTCGCTCCTGCACGGGGATCTTTGGGGCGGAAACTGGCTCGTGAGCGCAAGCGGAGAGCCGGTGATTTATGACCCGGCGGTCTACTACGGCGATCGCGAGACCGATCTCGCCATGACGCGCCTTTTCGGAGGGTTCGGTAACGCTTTCTACGCCGCCTACCTCGCTGCGGCTCCGCTGCCGCCAGGCGCCGACACGCGTGTGACGCTCTACAACCTCTACCACGTGCTCAATCACGCCAATCTCTTCGGTGGAAGCTATGCGCAGCAGGGGCGGGCGATGATCGAGCGGCTCCTCGCCGAAGTGCGTACCTGAGCGGCGCCCGCGCCGCGGCAGTGCGGTCGGCCGAGTGAAGACCCGCGCGCGCAATTTCCGTTATGCTGACCCTTCCTATCGGTTTTTTCGGCGCAATCTGCGGGGGATCCATGGCAGACAAGAACATCGAATCGGTTCTTCTCGAGGAGCGCGTCTTCCCGCCGTCGCCGGCCTTTACACGCCGCGCGCGCATCAAACCCGAGGACCTCGAGAATCTGCGCCGTCAGGCGCGCGAGGATCATGTCGGCTTCTGGTCCGATCTCGCGCTGCGGGAGTTGAGCTGGCAGCGCCCCTTCACGGTGCGGCTCGATGATTCGAGCGCGCCGAACTACCGCTGGTTCACCGACGGGCGGCTGAACGCCTCGGTGAACTGTCTCGATGTCCATCTCTCCGAGCGCGGCCACAAGACGGCGGTGATTTTCGAGGGTGAGCCAGGCGATGTGCGGCGGCTGAGCTACCGGGAACTGCACGCCGAGGTGTGCCGCTTCGCGAACGCGCTCAAGGCGCAGGGCATCGGCCGCGGCGATCGGGTCGTCATCTACATGCCGCTCGTCCCCGAGCTGCTGATCGCGATGCACGCCTGCAATCGCATCGGCGCGATTCATTCGGTGGTCTTCGGCGGCTTCTCGGCGCCAGCGCTCAAGGACCGCATCGAGGACACCGAAGCGGCGCTCGTGATCACGGCGGATGGTGGCTGGCGCGGCGGACAGATCGTCGAGCTCAAGGCGGCTACCGATCAGGCGCTCGCAGCCGGCTGTCCGAGCGTAAAGCGGGTGATCGTCCTTCGGCGCACCGCGCAGCCGATCGCGATGCAGCACCATCGCGATCTCTGGTGGCACGATCTCGTCGAGGGACAGCCCCCCTCCTGTGATCCTGAATGGGTGGGCGCGGAGCATCCGCTCTACATCCTCTATACCTCGGGCTCCACCGGGAAACCAAAGGGTATTCAGCACTCGACGGGCGGGTACCTGCTCGGCGCCAAGGTCACGACGCAGTGGGTGTTTGATCTTCGCGACGAGGACATCTTCTGGTGCACGGCGGATGTCGGCTGGGTCACAGGGCACACTTACGTCGCCTACGGACCGCTCGCCGCGGGCGCCACCGTGGTGTTGTACGAGGGAGCCCCGATGGTCCCTGATGGCGGGCGCTTCTGGGGCAACTGCGAGAAGCACGGCGTCACGGTCTTCTACACCGCCCCGACCGCCATTCGCGCGCTGATGAAACTCGGCGATGCCCTGCCTGCGAAATACGATCTCTCGAAGCTGCGCCTCCTGGGCACGGTCGGCGAGCCGATCAATCCCGAGGCGTGGATGTGGTACCACCGCGTGATCGGCCAGGGCCGCTGCCCGATCGTCGATACCTGGTGGCAGACCGAGACCGGCTGCATTCTGATCGCACCGCTTCCGGGCACCACCCCGACCAAGCCGGGCTCGTGCACGCTGCCACTCCCGGGCATCGATGCGGAGGTCGTCGACGATCACGGCGAAGCGGTGACGCGCGCCGACGCCGGCGGTTATCTCGTGATCCGCAAGCCCTGGCCCTCGATGCTGCGCACCATCTGGGGCAACAACGAGCGCTACCTCGAGGGTTACTGGACGAAATTCGATAACCGCTACTACGTGGCGGGCGACAGCGCGCATCGCGACAAGGACGGCTACTTCTGGATCATGGGGCGCATCGACGATGTGCTGAAGGTTTCCGGGCACCGCCTCGGAACGATGGAGATCGAATCCGCTCTGGTCGCGAATCCGCTCGTGGCGGAAGCCGCCGTGGTCGGTAAGCCCCACGACATCAAGGGCGAGTCAGTCTTCGCCTACGTCGTGCTGCGCGGTGCGCGGCCGACGGGGGAGGCGGGCGCAATGATGAAGCAGTTGCGCGACTGGGTGGGCGAGCAGCTGGGACCGATCGCCAAGCCCGATGACATCCGCTTTGCGGACAACCTGCCCAAGACGCGCTCGGGCAAGATCATGCGGCGCCTGCTCAAGGCCATTGCCCGCGGCGAGGAGATCACTCAGGACGTCTCGACGCTCGAAAACCCGGCCATTCTCGATCAGCTGCGCGGGGTCGGAGGTCGCAGCGCCGCGCCGGCAGCGAAAGTGAAAGCGGCGGTGGCAACTGCGGCGGTCGTCGTAACCGCAGCGGCGAAGCGCAAGACCGGGGGACGACGTACGAGCAAGAGCTCGCGCCCAAAGAGCGCGCGCCGTGCGGCGCCGCGCCGCAACTCCGCAACGCGTGCGAAGGGAACCAAGCGACGCGCATCCGGAGGCAATGGCAGGGCGAGCAGTAAGGGGGGCCGGAAGCGCTCGACGCGCCGACGCTAGCGGTCGAGCTTATTGCGTGGCGTCAAGCGCCGAAAGCACGAGGCGCCGCATCCAGCGTTCATCCAAGGTGCGTGGCCGATCGAGCCCCATCCGGGCGAGCGCGCCCGCGTATCGCGCTCCCGGCGCGCCGCGGGTAAGCGCCGCGAGCGCGAGCTTCAGCCGCTCAGCTGCAGTGCCACTATGCGCATCAAGGAATTTGAGCGCCCGCCCGAGCGCGATTTCCTCCGTGGTGAGGTCGGTGCCGAAGGGGTAGGCGCTGAAATGCCCGGCGGCGCGTCCCTCGCGCAGCGCACGCTCGAGCCGCTCGGGGAGGTTGGCGCGGTAGGCGTCAGGGATCCGATAGTCGGCGCGGATCTTGCCCGCCGCCTTGGCGCGCGTCAGCAGGCTCTCCTGGAAGCGCGAGTCGGCGACGTTGAGGAGCGCCGCGATCACCTCTTCGTCCGTGCGGCCACGCAGGTCCGCGATGCCGTACTCGGTGATGACGATGTCGCGCAGGTATCGCGGGATGGTCTCGTGCCCGTAGCTCCAGATGATGTTGGAACTTGCGCGCCCGTGGCGCGTGCGGCTTGCGCGCGCGCAGAGGATCGAGCGCGCACCGGGCAGTGCGTGCGCCATGGTGACGAAGTTGTACTGGCCGCCGATGCCGCTCACGACTTGGCCGCTCTCGAGTTGATCGGAGACCGCAGCGCCAAGCAGCGTCACCATCATGGCGGTGTTGATGTGGCGTGCGTCGCGTCGCTGCAGCACCCGCAGCTCCTGATCGGCGCCGTAGAGCTGGTTGATGTAGCCCACCCCGCGCATGTCAAAGCGTGCGCGGTCGGCCTCGGGGAGTTCGTGCAGTGCCTCGTAGAAGGCGCGTGGGCCGAGGAAAAACCCCGCGTGCAGCACCTCCCCGCCACGCAACTCGCTCCCGAGGCACTCAGTGGCGAGCCGCGCGCGGCTCGCGGGATCGGCGAGATTCGCCGCGATCCACTCGCCCCCCGCTCGCCGCACGCGACCGTCGGCGAACTCAACATCCGCGCGGAACACGCCAAAGCGACGCAGTTCCGCGAACTCCTCCGCGCTCAGCACGGCCCCCACGCCGGCAGAGATGAGGAGCGGGAGAATGCTGGCGTCGATGCGCTCGCTGATCTGTCCCGAGGCGAGTAAGCGCTCGAGCGGGAGCGAGTCATACACCTGGCGGCGCAGGATCCCGGCGCGGTAGAGCCCAAGCAGCTGGTCGAC
Organism: Steroidobacteraceae bacterium; assembly: GCA_035623585.1. GTDB lineage: Bacteria > Pseudomonadota > Gammaproteobacteria > Steroidobacterales > Steroidobacteraceae > 13-2-20CM-66-19. Next base: position 30,058 of record DASPTE010000110.1, read on the forward strand.
GAACATCTCGGTGGAGGCGAACAAACCCGCGGCAAAAGGCGCATCGCCCCCTTCAGCGCGAATGAGCCCGGCGACGCTGCCCGCGCCGAGTGCCGCGAGCGCGCCGCGCCAGATCGAATTCTCTTGATGCCGCAACAGCATCGCATACACCTGCGCATCGCCGAGCTCACCGATGCCGATCTGCAGCGTCCCCCCATCGCGCACGAGGCTGCTCGCCCAAAGACCAATCGCGTGATCGACGCTCACGAGTGGCGGATTAGGCGGCGCGAAGAGGTCGTAGTCGTAGCGCGGGTGATCCAAGAGAAAGTCGAAGCGCTCGGGGGCGACGAGCGCCGTGCCCAGCATGAACGGCATCTGCGCGTGCGTCTCACCGAGCAGGACGAGGTCGCGGCCCGCGTGGCGCGCTTGGGCGATCTGCGGCAAGAGATCGACGATAACATCCGTGTTCGAGCCGAAGCTCAGCTGCATCTTCCCATCGATGGTGCGTCGCGCGAGCAGTTGTGCGATGACGTTGACCCCGCGCGCAAGCGCATCGCGCGCCACTTGCGTGTAGATGGCGCTCAGGTAATGGCGCTGCGCGTGCTGCGAGTGGAGAAACGCGCCCGGGGTCAGGAAGAACTCGATGACACGGATGTTGGGAGGCAGTGTGTCACGCGCGACGGCCTGCGCATATTCGGGCTCGACGTAGCTGCCGAAGACGCGCGTGACGATCGGATTGAGCAGACGCGCTTCGAGCGGCACGCGCGCCACGGGCTTAAGAAGCGAGAGCGCGGTGAGAATCGTCAGGTCGATGCCGCGATCGGCGCGCGCGCGGCGGTAGAACTCGTTGACGATCGGGTTCGGCTTACCGATGCCGAGCGGCATCGCGAGCACGATGCGTGGGCCCACGCGATGCAGCACTGCTTCCACGCAGTCGGCGACGTCGTCGAGTATTTTGGGCATGGAGCTTGTGGCATGCTCCCCGATCGAGACGGCGGGCGTCAAATGCCCGCCCCCGCGTAAGGAGGCCAGCATGGCAGTCAGGAAACCGGCGCTCGAGCCGCTCGCAGTGGAGGCGTTGAACCGCAGCATGTATCCCGAGCCGTACCGCTCGCGGGTGCTGCCGCGCGAGAAGCGGCGGCTCGGGGATGCGCTCGGGCTCACCCGCATCGGCATCAATCTGACGACCCTGCCGCCGGGGAAGGAATCCTCGATGCGCCACTGGCACACGCACGAGGATGAGTTCGTGTATGTGCTCGAAGGCGAGCTCGTGCTGCGCACCGATGAGGGCGAGCAGCTGCTGCGCGCCGGGATGTGCGGCGGCTTCCCCGCCGGCGCGAGCGCGGGGCATCAGCTCATCAATCGCAGCGCGCAGCCGGCGCGCTACCTCGAGATCAGTAACCGCGACGCCGCGGATTGCGTCTACTACACCGATCCGGACGTCGATCTCAAGGTGGAGAAGGGCAACATGACGCGCCGCGACGGCACGCCGGTCGGCACCAGGAGTCGTTAGCGCGCTGGGGATGTGAGCCGCAGCGCGAACCCGACGACGACGTCGTTCCCGACGCCGTCGGTTGACTTCCACTCGCCCTGGCCGACACCGTAGTCGAGACGCTTGAGCGTCGTCTTGCCGTTCATGTAGCCGACTGCGACTGCGTTCTCGCTCGCGCTGCGGAACGTGAAGGGCACGGTGAGCGGTCGCGTGACCCCGCGCATGGTGAGCTGTCCGACCGCCTCAAAGCCCGCGGCGGTCTTGTTGATCTGGGTGGCGAGGAAATGTGCCTGCGGGTACTTCGCGACTGCGAACATATCGGTACCGCGCAGCGTTTCGTCGCGCTCCGAATCGCCGGTGTCGAGAGAGTTGATCTCGACCGTCACTTCGAGGCGGCTCGCGGCGAGGTTGTCGGGCGCAAAATCAAAGCTCACCGCGAAGCTCTTGAACTTGCCCTTGTTCTGCGCACCCGCCTGAACGAAGGTGAAGTCCAACGAGCTCTTCGCCGGATCGAGCACATAGTGGGGTGCGGTCACCAGCGCTGCGAGCCCGGTGGCGCAATAAAGGATTGCCGTCCATGCGGCACGCGCAGGCGGTTTCACGGCTCGTTCCTTTCAGTGATGGTGATGGCCGAACGGCAGCATGCGCCGCAAGGTGTCGTCCTTGAGCCAGAAGTGATGCTTGAGAGCGGCCGCTACATGCAGGATCACCACCGCGATCAGAAGCAGCGCCAGCACGCCGTGCGTCGTCACCAGCGCTTCATACAGCGCCTTGTTCTTCGGCACGAGGTCCGGGAGCGTGAAGAACCCGAACCAGCTCACCGGGAACCCACGGGCCGAGGACATCATCCAGCCCGAAAGCGGCTGGGCGATGAGGAGCGCGTAGAGGAGCGCATGCGTGATATGGGCGAGTTTGCGTTCGTACGGTTTGAGCGTCGTCGGAAGTGGTGGTACCGGATTCAGCGAGCGCCACAGGAGCCGCAGCAACGCCAGGAACAAAATGGTGATGCCGACGGATTTGTGACGCGCGAGCAGGGTCAGTCGCTGTGCGCCGTGCGCGTCCTCGGCGAGCGTCGCGAGGGTGTACTGGGCAATGAGCAGCGCGACGATCAGCCAGTGAAAGAGCTGAGCGAGTGCGCCCCAGCGGTAAGTAGTGTTGCGCAGGGCCATGCCGCTAAGCTTATGCGTGTGAACGGAGCTTGCAAACTGCAGCTCGCGGGCGCTGTGCTGCTCGCAACGCTACTGAGCAGTTGTCTGCAACCGCAGCGCGTTCCTCAGACTGCGCCGCCACCCGCAGCGGCGACAGCGCCGCTGCCGCCGCCGGCGCGTCCTGGCCTCCCCTATGACATCGTCGCCGACGAGTCGCTCCTCATCGTGCTCGCCTATCGCGGCGGCCCGCTCGCGAGCGCCGGACACAACCACCTCATTGCCTCGCACGCGCTCGCCGGGTCCTTCCACGTGCCTGCCGATGTGCTGCAAAGTACTTTCGAGGTGCGCATTCCCGTCGCGACGCTCAGCGTTGATGAGCCCGCGCTGCGCGCGCACGAGGATCCGGGATCGTTCCCCCCCGATGTGCCGGATGGGGCGCGCCAGGGGACGCGGCGCAATATGCTCGGTCCTGCGCTCCTCAACGCGGAGCGTGATCCCGAGATCGTGCTGCGCTCACTCTCGATCGTGCCCGCCGCGGTGCCCGGTGCGGTGGGGGAGGCGGAGGGGAGCGTGCTCGCCACCATCGAGTCGACGGTGGCGGGAACGGTGCGCACCGTCAGGGTGCCGGTGCACTACCGGCTCGCGGCGGCGACACTCGAGGCGAGCGGTGACATGCCACTCAGGCAGAGCGACCTCGGTCTCACCCCCTTCAGCGCCCTGCTCGGCGCACTCGTGGTGCAGGACGAGATGCATGTCAGGTTCCACATCATCGCCCGCGTCGGAGCGGGCGCGGCGCCGCAGTGAAGGGTGCGCAGTGAACCTCAGGCGTCGGCGGTCACGAGCAGGATCGGTGTGCCCTCGGGGCTCTCGAGCAGAACGGTGCCCGGGGGCGCGCCTGATGCGCCGGGGCTCACCAGATCGAGTTCGCGCAATCGCGCGATGCGCGCGTGCATCTCCGGATCGCGAAAGACCAGCATCGGCCGTTCGCACACCCGCAGCCGGTGAAAAGAGATGTTGAGCCGATCGCTGATGAGTGGCAGGTGCGGATAGGGCGCATCGACTTCGCCGACGGCCACGAATCCGAGTTGTTCCCAGAAAGCCTGCGCCGCGGCAAAGTCAGCGACCGGCAGGCTCACCTCGGCAAACTCGCCGCAGAGCGAGGTCTCGGCCGTACCGCGCCCGACCGGGGAGTAGGTGCGTGCTTCGAGCACGGCGACGGCATGGCCGAAGGGATCATCGAAACCGATCTCGTTAAAAACATCCTCGCCGGTCTCGCGGCGCGTGAGCCGCACGCCCGCAGCTTCGAACGCCGGAATGCAGCGCGCGACGCCCGGGCGCACGAAGGTGAGGATGGGCGACTGCCCCTGCCGCTGGTGCAGGCCGATGTAGAGTCGCCCATCAGTGAGCACGCCGTAGAGGTGCCCGAAGGCATCCGTGGTCGTCGCCTGCGTGAAGCCGAGCCGCTCATAGAACTCGACCGCCGCGCGCACATCTTCGGCGGTGACGCTGAACTCGTGAAAGCTCCCAAGCAGCGGAAGCGGCGCGCCGGTCATCGCGTCGCTGCCGTGCGCGACACGCTGCCGTGCCCGGAGTGGGTCCAGCCCTGACAATGCTGCGCGATCAACTCCATGAGGCAATGGGCGTGGCTCGCTCGCGCATTGAGCGCCGGCACGTACTCGAAACGCCCCCCGCCGGCGCGGCGGAAGGCGTCGCGGTTCTCGAGACCGATCTCCTCGAGGGTCTCGAGGCAATCGACGGCGAAGCCCGGACAGACGACGCTCACCTCGCGCACACCGCGCGCGGGCAGACTCTCGAGCACCGCGCGAGTAGCGGGCTTGAGCCATGCCGCCCGACCGAACCGTGACTGAAAACTCAGGCTCCACTCGTTCTCGCGCAGCAGCAGCTCGTCCGCGAGCAGCCGCGCGGTGCTTTGGCATCTCTCGAAGTACGGGTCGCCCTCGCGGCAGTAGCGCTCGGGAATGCCGTGAAAGGAGATCAGGAGGTGCGCGGTGCGTCCATGGGCTTCCCAGTGTTCGGCAACGCTCGCGCGCAGCGCCTCGAGGTAGGCGGGATGGTCGTGATAGTCGGCGATGAAGCGCAGTTCGGGGAGCGCGCGCCAGCTTCGCAACTCGCGGCTCACCTGGTCGAAGACCGCGCCCGTGGTCGCTCCGCAGTACTGCGGGAAGAGCGGCAGCACGAGGATGCGCTCGGCCCCAAGATCACGAAGGCGCCCGAGGGCATCGCGCAGCGCCGGAGCGCTGTAGAGCATGCCGACCTCTACCGAGAGGGGCGCGAGCATGCGCTCGCCGAGTGCGAGAGCGAGCGCGCCGCGCAGCTCTTCGGTGAGCACACGCAACGGCGAGCCGGCGGGAGACCAAATGCGGCGGTACTTCGCTGCGATGCGGCGCGGGCGCGTCGGCAGAACCACGCCGTAGAGGAGCGGCAGCCAGAGCGCGCGCGGGAGTTCGACGACACGCCGATCGGCGAGAAAGCGCGCGAGAAACGCCCGTACCGCCTTCGCTGTCGGCGCTTCCGGGGTGCCGGAGTTGACGAGGAGGATCCCGAGCCGCTCGGCCCCGCCGCCATGCACCTCCGCTGCGCTCACCGAACGCATGCCGCTCGCCAGAGCGCGCGGCGGGCGATGCCGCTCAGGAGAGCCCGACGCACAGGTACTTCAGCTCCGTGTAGTCGAGTATTCCGTACTTCGAGCCTTCGCGCCCGATGCCCGACTCTTTAACGCCGCCAAAGGGCGCGACCTCGGTCGAGATGAGTCCCGTGTTGAGACCCACGATGCCGTACTCGAGCGCTTCCGCGACGCGAAAGGCACGCGCGAGATCGCGGGTGTAGAAATAAGCCGCGAGACCGAACTCGGTGTCATTCGCCATGCGAAGCGCATCGCCCTCGCTTTCGAAGCGAAAGAGCGGCGCCACCGGGCCGAAGGTTTCTTCGCGCGCGACCAACATCTTGGGGGTCACATCCGTGAGCACGGTCGGCTCGAAGAAGGTGCCCCCGAGCGCGTGGCGCTTGCCGCCGTGCGCGATGCGCGCCCCCTTGCTGAGTGCGTCCGCGAGGTGTTCCTCCACTTTCGCGAGCGCCTTCGCATCGATGAGGGGGCCCTGATCGGTGGGTCCTTTCAAGCCATCCCCGACCCGCAGCTGCGCCACCGCGTTCACGAGGCGCCGGGTGAACGCTTCATAGACGCTCGCCTGCACGAGGAGCCGATTCGCGCACACGCAGGTCTGCCCGGTGTTGCGGTACTTGCTCGCGATCGCGCCGGCCACCGCGGCATCGAGGTCGGCATCCTCGAAGACGATGAAAGGCGCGTTGCCGCCGAGCTCGAGGGAGATCTTCTTCATGGTCGCCGCGCACTGCCCCATGAGCTGCTTGCCGACGGCAGTGGAGCCGGTGAAGGTGAGCTTGCGTACGCGCGTATTGCTCGTGAGTTCCCCGCCGATGGCCGCGGCGTTGCCGGTCACCACGTTCAGAACGCCGGGAGGCACACCGGCGCGCGCGGCAAGGGCTGCCGCCGCAAGAGCCGAATACGGCGTCTGCCGTGCGGGCTTGAGCACGAAGGTACAGCCCGCGGCGAGCGCCGGTCCCGCCTTGCGGGTGATCATGGCGAGGGGGAAATTCCACGGCGTGATGGCCCCGACCACACCCACCGGCTGGCGCAGCACGAGGATGCGCTTGTCGGCCTGATGCCCGGGAATCACATCGCCGTAGAGCCGTTTGCCCTCTTCGGCGAACCACTCGATGAAGGCCGCGGCGTACGCGACTTCACCCTTGGACTCGGCGAGGGGTTTCCCCTGCTCGGCGGTCATGAGCGTCGCGAGATCCTCCTGGTTCGCCATGAGAAGCTCGAACCAGCGATGCAGGATCGCGGCGCGTTCCTTGGCAGTGCGCGCGGCCCAGGCCGGGAAGGCCTTGGTGGCCGCCGCGATCGCGAGGCGCGTTTCCGCGGCGCCCATCTCCGGCACCGTGCCGATCGTCTCGCCGGTTGCCGGATTGTGAATGGGGTGCGTGGCTCGGCTTTCGGCTTCGCGCCAGTCGCCGCCGATCAACGCGCGGGTGCGTAGCAGCTCCGGATCAGCGAGCTTCACGACTCGTCCCCCTCCTCGGCCGCTTTGACGCCGCTCAGGTAGCGTGCGAGGAACTCGAGCGTGCGCGAGCGCGCGAGCGTCGCGGCGTCTGCGTCGTAACTCTCACGCTGCTCGCAGCTGAAGCCGTGCCCGGCACCCTCGTACACATAGAGGAGCGCGCGCGCATCGAGGGCCGCCTGCACGCGTTCGACGTCGGCGAGCGGGATGCTCTGGTCCTTCGCACCGAAGTGATACATGACGGGGCAGCGCGGCTTCTGATCGAGTTCGCCGGCCACTTTTCCGTAGTAAACCACCGCGCAGGCGAGGGGCAGCTGACAGGCGGCGAGATACGCGAGCTTGCCGCCCCAGCAATAGCCCACCGTGCCGGTGCGGCCCGAGTGCCTGACCACGGCGCTCGCCGCGGCGACATCCTTGAGCGTATTTGCGTTCGTAAGTTGCATCGCGTAGCCCGCGCCCTCCTGGCGGTCCGCGCTCGTGTAGCCGAGCTCTATGCCACGCCGTATGCGATCGAAGAGGCAGGGGGCGATCGCCGTGTAGCCCCCGGCGGCGAAGCTGTCGGTGAGTTTGCGGATGTGACTGTTGACGCCAAAGATCTCCTGCAGCACGACGAGCGCACCGCGCGGGCGCGCCGGAGGCGCGGCGAGCCAGGCCTGAAACTCGTGGCCATCGCGCGCCATGATTGTCGTGTACTCGCCCAAGTGCCGCTTCCGATGGCTTCGCCAGATTGGCCATGGCATTCTAACGCGGCGCGCCCCCCGGAGGAGTCATGCTGGTCGGTTCCGCAGTCAGGCGTGTCGCCATCATCGGCGGCGTACGCATCCCCTTCGCCCGCTCCTACACGGCTTACGCCACGGCCAGCAACCAGGACATGCTTACCGCGACGTTTCGCGCGCTGGTCGAGCGTTTCAAGCTCGAGGGCTTGCGGCTCGGCGACGTCGCCGCGGGCGCGGTCATCAAGCACGCGAAGGACTACAACCTGGTACGCGAGTGCGTGCTCTCGAGCGGGCTCGACGCCGAGACGCCCGGACTCGACATGCAACAAGCCTGCGGCACGAGCCTCGAGGCGGCGATCGAGGTCGGCAACAAGATCGCCCTCGGCCAGATTGAGGTCGGCATCGCGGGCGGAACCGACTCGATCAGCGACGCGCCGATCGTCTACCCGCGCCACTATCAGCAGCTGCTGCTCGCAAGTTACCGCGGCAGAAGTGCGTGGCAGCGCGTGCGGCCCTGGTTCGGCCTGCGGCCGCGGGATTTCAGGCCGGTGCTGCCCGCAGTGGTCGAGCCGCGCACCGGACTCTCGATGGGCGAGAGCACCGAGCTCATGGCGAAGCACTGGGAGATCTCGCGCGCCGCCCAGGATGAGCTTGCCTACGAGAGTCATCAGAAAGCCGCGGCAGCCTGGAAGCAGGGCTTTTACGACGATCTCGTGATCGAGTATCAGGGACTGCGCACCGATAACAACGTGCGTCCCGACACGACCCCGGAGAAACTCGCGAAGCTCCGTCCGAGCTTCTCCGCCGATGGCACGCTCACCGCCGGGAACAGCACCCCGCTCACCGACGGCGCGAGCGCGGTGCTGCTCGCAACACCTGCATGGGCGGAAAAACACAACGTTCCGGTGCAGGCGTATCTGCGCTACGGCAAGGCGTGGGCGGTCGATTACGTGAGCGGCAAGGAGGGGCTCCTCATGGCGCCCGCGCACGCGGTTCCCGCGATGCTCGAGGATGCGGGGCTCACACTTCAGGATTTCGACTATTACGAGATTCACGAGGCCTTTGCGGCGCAGGTGCTGTGCACCCTCAAGGCGTGGGAGTCTGCCGATTACTGCCGTGATGTGTTGGGATTGTCAGCGCCGCTTGGCAGCATCGACCGGCGGCGGCTCAACGTGAAAGGCGGCAGCGTTGCGCTCGGGCATCCCTTCGCCGCGACTGGCACGCGCATCGTCGCAACGCTCGCGAAGCTCCTCGCGGCCGATCAGCGCGCGCGGCGCGGGCTGGTCTCGCTCTGTACCGCAGGCGGCATGGGCGTGACGGCGATTCTCGAGCGCTGAAGGCCCCGCCGCTTCGCAGATCAGGCGGCGCGGCGCGGCAGTGGACGCGTGACCGCGGCGTCGGAGTGTTCAGGTCGAGCCGAGCGGTTCCTCCGCCGAGACGGATTGACTTCTCGCACGTGCCGCGCTATCCCGCTTGTTAAGCGCCCGGGAGCCGCGAACTCGCTCGAGGGCAATGTACGCGCCATGACATTATCGAAGACAACGCAGGGGCAGCCGCAGCAGCGCTTCGCGACCTTTGATGCGTTCTACCCCTATTACCTTGAGCAGCATCGTCATCCGGTCTCGCGCCGCCTGCACGTGATCGGGACGCTGCTCGCGTTTGGTGCCGCGGCGGTGGCGCTCGTGAGCGGGCACTGGCTGTGGCTTCTTGCCGTACCGATCGTGGGCTACCTGCCCGCCTGGGTCGGGCATTTTTTCTTCGAGGGCAACTCACCCGCCACTTTCAGCTATCCCCTCTACAGCTTGCGCGGGGACTTCGCGATGGTAGCCGGGGTGTTGACCGGTCGCATGCGCTGGTAGCGCGCGCCGCCGCACACCCATGAGCAGACCCGGCATCGACCGCGTCTTCGAGCGACGCCTCTCCTCCCTCGTCAACGGGGGTGAGCGCACTGTCCTGCAGCGCGGCCTGAAGGGCGTCGAGAAGGAATCGCTGCGTGTGCTCCCCGGCGGACGCCTCGCACCCACCCCGCATCCGATCGCCTTCGGCTCGGCGCTCACCAACGAGCACATCACCACGGACTACTCCGAGGCGCTGATCGAACTTGTGACCCCGGCGTTCAAGGAGAGCTGGGAGCTACTGCAGTACCTCCTTGATCTGCACCAGTTCGTCTATCGCCACCTCGGCGATGAGCTCCTGTGGGCGACGAGCATGCCGTGCGCTATTGCCCGCGACGAGGACATACCGTTGGCCCAGTACGGGAGCTCCTTCATCGGACGGATGAAGACCGTCTATCGCAGTGGGCTCGGGCTGCGCTACGGCCGCATGATGCAGGCGATCTCGGGCGTGCATTTCAACTACTCCTTTCCCTTGCCATTCTGGGAGGCGTACGCGGCAGCACTCGGTGTGCGCGCGCATGGGAGCGAATTCGTTTCCGCCTGTTATTTCGACCTGCTGCGCAATTACCGCCGCTACGGATGGCTCGTGCTGTATCTCTTCGGGGTGTCGCCGGTGGTGTGTAAGTCCTTCCTCCGTGGGCGTGACATCGAGCTGCCCGACTTCGGCAGCGGCACCGCATTCGAGCCCTACGCCACGAGTCTGCGCATGAGCGATGTCGGTTATCGCAACCGCAATCAGGCTGGGCTCACGGTGTCCGTGAACAGCCTCGAGGCGTACACGCGCGATCTCAGCTGGGCGATCACGACGCCCCATCCCCCCTACGAGGCGCTCGGTGTCAAGGTGAACGGTGAGTACCGCCAGCTCAATGCCAACATCCTGCAGATCGAGAACGAGTACTACAGCTTCATCCGCCCGAAGCGCGTCGCACGTTCGGGCGAGCGGCCGACCAAAGCGCTGCGCCGCGCCGGCGTTGAATACGTCGAGGTGCGCGCGCTCGATGTGAGCGCCTTTGATCCGGTGGGCGTCAATCAGAACAAGCTGCGCTTTCTCGAAGCGTTTCTCGCGCTCTGCGTGATGAAGGAGAGTGCGCCGATCGGCGACAGCGAGCAGAGCAAGCTCGATGAGAACCACCTCACCGTCGCGCGCCGCGGACGTGAACCGGGAGTGGCGCTCTGGCGCGAGGGGCGCAGCGTCCCGATGAGCGATTGGGCGCTCGAGCTGCTCGATTCGATGAGCGGTATCTGCGAGCTTCTCGATCAGGGCGATGCCGCGCGGCCTTACTCGGCGGCGCTCGCGACGCAGGCGGCCAAGGTGCGGGACGTGGCCCTCACGCCCTCGGCCAGGCTTATGGCCGAGCTCAACGCCGGGGAGTCGTTTTTCGATCTGGCGCTACGCACCTCGGCGGCCCACAAGGCGTATTTCCTCGAGCTCTACCCCCCGAACGAGGAGCGGCTGCGGGAGTTTTCCGACGAGGCGCAGGAGTCGCTCGCGGCACAGCGCTCGATCGAGGCGAGCGATCGGGGCACGTTCGATGAATATCTCGCCCGTTATCTGGCCGACTAGAGCGTGGCAGGGTGGCGCTTTGCGCTGTCGAGGACCTAGACTCCCTCGTGTCGCCGCTTGAGACGGAATGGGCGGCGCCCTGGGGACACAGAAGACGGCGAGGGAGAGCCCGATGAAGAGCGAGCGAGCGGCAGTTGTCGCACCGGTCGCGCGTGCACGCGGCGCACCGAACTGAGCGGACGCTCCGCGGCTATTCGGGGGGAGAGGGCGGTGCTGAGGGACGAGCCACAACACGGATCCGCGGCCGAACGCGCGGCGCTCAGGCGCGCGCCTCTGCGCTTTGCCGATCCGGAGCTCGAGCGGCAGTTCGTGCTCAGTTATCGCGTCGCGGTGCGCAGCTGGATCCGCGTCAGCCTGATCGTCGCGCTCTCCACGGTGCTGGGCTTCGCGGTCATCGATCACTGGCTGCTCGTCGGGCCGCGGCTTGCAAAGGCCGACGTCTGGCGCTTTGGACTGCAGCTGCCGCTCGTACTGATCATGATGGTGCTCACAACGCCGCGGCTCTACCTCAGCTGGTACCAGCCCGCGATCCAGGTGGCGGCGCCACTCTTTGGGGTCGGCACGGTGCTGATGGCGGTCGAGGCGACGCCGGCGCAGTTGCCGCTCGTCGCCGCGCGGCTCCTGCTCGCGGCCTTCTACTTCTACTTCATGCTGGGCCTTTCGTTCCGGGCCGCCTTACGCACCAACCTGCTACTGATCGCCGCCTACGCGACGGCGGCTGCGCTCGCGCTGATCGCGACCCCGGTGGCGACCTATTCGCTCTTCGTGCTCTTTTGCGCCAACCTGATTGGTGGGGCCGGCTCCTATGCGCTCGAGTACGCCAACCGCGTCGCGTTCCTCGATCGGCGACGACTCGCGGAGGTCGCCACCCACGACGGGCTGACGGGGTTGCTCAATCGCGCGGCTCTCGAGGAGCAGGCGCGCAGCCTCTGGCAGCACGCGGAAGGCGCGCGTCTGCCGGTGTCGGTCCTCCTGATCGACATCGATCACTTCAAGGCCTACAACGACCGCTACGGACACGTGGCGGGCGATCGCTGCCTGCGCGAGGTTGCGAGCGCGATCGCCACAGCGGCACGCCGCCGACCACTCGATGTGGTGGCCCGTTACGGCGGCGAGGAGATCATCGCGATCTTAGTCGGCGCCGATCGTGTTGATGCCACGAGCGCGGCGAAGAACGTGCTCGAGGCCGTGGCGGATCTCGGCATGGCGCACAGCGCCTCCACCACAAGGCCCTACCTCACCGTGAGTGTGGGCGTCACGACGATCGATCCCGGGGGCCACTACGTGCACGAGCACGCCGTGCGTCTCGCCGATCTTGCGCTGTACGCGACTAAGGAACGCGGGCGGGACGACTGGTCGTTCCACGAGCCACGCGAGGCCGATATCGAACCGCGCGCTCCCGAGGAGGCGGCGCTCCTGAGGGGCGTGACCTAGCCCGCGCGCCGCACTCGGCGGCAGCAGCGCGTCAATACCCCCGGCGGGGCATTGTTCGGCGCCGACTGCGCCCCCATAGAGTCTATCGGCACGCTCTTGCGTGCCTTACTGACTTGCGCTCGCACTGCACAGCCCTGATCCTTTGCGCATGAACGCCCTTTCGGTTCGCGGACTCACGAAGACCTACAAGAACGGCGTGCAGGCGCTGCGCGGGGTCGATCTCGAGGTCGAGCGCGGCGATTTCTTTGCGCTCCTCGGGCCCAATGGCGCCGGCAAGACGACGCTCATCGGCATCATCACCTCGCTCGTCAACAAGAGCTCGGGCGAGGCCAAGGTGTTCGGCTACGACATCGACCGCGATCCTGAGGCCGCCAAGGCGTGCATCGGCGTGGTGCCGCAGGAACTCAACTTCAACATGTTTGAGACGCCCTTCACGATCGTGGTCAACCAGGCGGGCTTCTACGGTATCCCGCGCCCGGTGGCGCGCGAGCGTGCCGAGAAGTATCTGAAGCAGCTGCAGCTTTGGGACAAGCGCGACGGCATGTCGCGCGGGCTCTCAGGCGGCATGAAGCGGCGGCTGATGATCGCGCGCGCGCTCATGCATGAGCCGCGGCTGCTCATTCTCGATGAGCCCACCGCGGGCGTCGATATCGAGATTCGCCGCTCGATGTGGGATTTCCTGCGGGAGATTAACGACCGCGGGACCACCATCATTCTCACCACGCATTATCTTGAGGAGGCCGAGACCCTCTGTCGCAACATCGCCATCATCAACGATGGGCAGATCGTCGAGCGCGATGGCATGCAAAGCCTGCTGCGGCGACTGCACGTCGAGACGTTCGTGCTGAATCTGCGTGATGCGCTCAAGCAGGCCCCGTTCCTCGAGGGCTATGTCACGATCCTCGCCGATGAGCACACCCTCGAAGTCGAAGTCTCCAAGGAGGAGAACCTCAACGAGCTCTTCGGACGGCTCTCGGCACTTGGCATCGAAGTGCTGAGCATGCGCAACAAGGTGAATCGTCTCGAGGAGATCTTCATGCAGGTGGTCGAGGGCCGTGGCGCGGGTGCCGAGGGCGGCCGCAGCGAGAGCGCCGCCACCGCATCGGCGCTCACGCAGGCGGTTGGTGCGCGGGTGCGGGCACGCCGATGAACACCATTGCGCAGGCGACAGCGCCACCGATCCGGCTGAATGTGGTGCGCTGGATCGGCTTCAAGACGATCGTCATCCGCGAGTACGGACGCATCATCCGTATCTGGGGCCAGACGATCGTGCCTTCGGCGGTGACCGCGACGCTCTATTTCGTCATCTTCGGGAGCCTGATCGGGCGGCGGGTGGGTCCGATGGGCGGCTTCAGCTACAAGGAGTACATCGCGCCCGGGCTCATCATGATGTCGGTGATCACGAACTCCTACGGCAATGTCGTGGCCTCGTTCTTCGGCGCGAAGTTCGGCAAACACGTCGAGGAGTTGTTGGTCTCGCCGCTCCCGAACTGGGTGATCGTGGCCGGCTATGCCGCAGGGGGCGTGGTGCGCGGGCTTCTGGTGGGCACCGCGGTCACCGCGGTCTCGCTCCTCTTCACCCATCTCGAGGTGCGGCACGTCTTCGTGATCGCCTTGGCAGGAGTGCTCACCTCGCTCATCTTCGGTCTGGGGGGCTTTCTCAATGCGCTCTTCGCCAAGAACTTCGATCAGGTGAACTGGATCCCGACATTCATTCTGACTCCGCTCACCTACTTCGGCGGGGTGTTCTATTCCATCTCCCTCCTTCCGGACTGGGCGCAGCGTCTTTCGTACTTCAACCCGATCCTTTACATGGTGAACGCCTTCCGCTTCGGCTTCCTTGGCGTTTCCGACGTCGACCTCGCGGGCGCGTTCGCGCTCATGGGCGCGGCGGCGGCCGTGCTGTTTGCGCTCGCGGTCGCACTCATGAACCGCGGTACGGGAATCAGGGAGTGACCGCACGCATAGCCCTCGTCAGCGCGCGCGCCGCGCGCGGCCTTGATGAGGACATGCCCCCGCTGCGCGCCGCCTTCGCAAACGCAGGTGTCGACACCGAGATCGCCGATTGGGACGATGCAGCCATCGCGTGGGAGTGTTTTGATCTTGCGCTTCTGCGCTCGACCTGGGATTACGCCGAACGCCTGGGCGAGTTTCTCGCTTGGGTCGAGCGCACCGCCTCGCGCACGCTCCTTTTGAACCCCCCGGCGGTCGTGCGCTGGAACTCCGACAAGCACTACCTCGGCGAGCTCGCGCGCGCGGGCGTGCCCATCGTACCGAGCACCTTCGCCGAACCGGGCGCCAATGCCCGCGCCGTGCTCGGGGAGTTTCTCGCCGCCGAGCGCTGCGCCGAGTTCGTCGTGAAGCCTTCAGTAGGCGCCGGCTCGCGTGATGCGCGCCGGCACACCCGCAGTAATGCCCGCGAGGCCGAGGAACACATCGCAGGGTTGCTCGAAGCGCGCCGCAGCGTTTTGCTTCAGCCCTATCTCGAGCGGGTGGACCGCGAGGGTGAGACCGCGCTCATCTTCATCGGCGGGCCCTTGAGCCACGCCATCCGCAAGGGGGCACTCCTGCCGGCGGGCGCACCGGCGACGGCCGGGCTCTTTGCCCCCGAGCAGATTTCCCCGCGCGTCCCTGAGGCCGATGAGATCGCGCTCGCCGAGCGCGCCTTGGGCGCGCTGCCCTTTGGAGGGCTCCTCTACGCACGCTTTGACCTCATCCGCGACGATCGGGGCGGCCCGCGTCTCCTCGAGGTCGAACTTACCGAGCCGTCGCTGTTCTTTACTTATGCGGTAAACTCCGCCGAGCGCTTCGCCAGGGCTGCCCTCGCGAGGCTCCCCGGCGCACCCGCTCGGCAAGGATCGGCAAATATGTGAGGTGCAACACACAGAATCGCGTCTAAGTCTTTGTAGCAATAAATTTTTCACATTTTTGTCATGTCACTGACGCGCCTGTAGCAGAGGCTGTGCGCGTTGACTCGTGGTCGGACAGGAGGTTAAGAGGCCACATGAAAGCCGGGTTCGTGACTTTTATGGCGCGCATCGACGCCGCCGAGTACGGCCTCTGCCGGAGGCTGCACCGGGGTGCCTCGCGCTCCATTCCGCGCCGGGTCTTTCAGATCGCGAGCCGCCTGGGCGATGGGATCGCCTGGTACGTGCTGATCCTCGCGCTGCCGCTCGTTTACGGTGCAGCGGCGGTCAAGCCCGCGGTCGTGATGGCCCTCACCGGACTCCTCGGGGTTGCGATCTACGCCTTCCTCAAGCGGCTGTTCGTGCGCGAGCGGCCCTTTATCACACACGCCGCCATCGACCCCCTCGCGGCGCCGCTCGATCGTTACAGCTTTCCCTCGGGGCACACGCTCCACGCGGTATCGTTCGCCTGGCAGGCGAGTGCGCACTTTCCGGAACTTGCCTGGGTGCTGATGCCGCTTGCAGCGCTGATCGCCGCTTCGCGCGTGGTGCTCGGGCTTCACTATCCATCGGATGTACTCGCCGGCGCAGCCATCGGCGCTGCGCTGGCGGTGCTTGGCCTGTTCTGCGGGTAAGCCAAAGCAAAGCGCGCCCGCGGGCTCTGTGCTGACGGCGCAGTCCACGCGCACGGCCCACTAGCACGTGCGCGTCCTTTTTGTCTCCGACGTCTATTTCCCGCGCGTCAACGGCGTCTCGACCTCGATCCGCACCTTTCGCGAGGATCTCTCGCGCGAGGGAGTCGAAACACGCCTGGTAGCGCCCGAGTACTCTTCCGACAATTCGGTTGCGTACGAAGGCGCACCGCAGGGCTTCGATCCCTCGGGCGTGCTGCGCGTCAACGGAAAACGCGTGCCCTTTGACCCGGAAGATCGTCGCATGTCCTGGCGCTCCCTCACCGCCGCGCTCGATGGGCTCGATGGGAGTGAATTTGATCTCGTGCACATTCACACACCGTTCGTGGCGCATTACGCGGGCGTGCGCTTCGCGCGCCGCGCCCATCTTCCGTGTCTTGCCACCTACCACACGTTTTTCGAGGAATACCTGCATCACTACGTGCCCCTCCTGCCGCACCTTCTCGCGCGCTTCCTCGCCCGCAGCTTCACCCGCTCGCAGTGCGCCGCCGTGCAGGGGCTCATCGCACCCTCGGAACCGATGCGCGCGGTGCTCAAGGCGTACGGGGTGCGCACCCCGATTCACGTGGTGCCGACCGGGCTGCCCGCCGATCGGTTTCGCCCGGGCGACGGCCGCGCCTTTCGCGCGCGCGCCGGCATCCCCGCAGAGCGTCCGCTCGTCCTCTATGTCGGCCGCGTGGCACACGAAAAGAACATTGGTTTCCTCGTGCAGGTCTTTCGCGAAGTGCACCAGCGCCTGCCCGAGGCACTGTTGGTGATCGCCGGCGAAGGCCCGGCGCGCGAGTCCCTGATGCGCGAGGTGGCGGCGCTTGGGCTCGGGCACGATGTGCATTTCGCCGGTTACCTCGAGCGCGACGCGGCGCTCCTCGACTGCTACGCGGCCGCGGATGTTTTCGTGTTCGCCTCGCGCACCGAGACTCAGGGACTCGTGCTGCTCGAAGCGATGGCGCAGGGTGCACCGGTCGTGTCGACGGCGGAACTTGGCAGCCGCTCGATCCTCGTGCCGGAATCGGGCGCGCTCGTCGTCCCCGAGGACAAGGATGCATTCGCGCGCGCGGTGGAACGCGTACTCACCGACGGGGAACTGCGCGCGGCGCTGCGCGCGCGCTGCCGCGCGTATGCACGCTCCTGGTCGTCGCTGGCGATGGCGCAGCGGCTTGCGCAGGTTTACGCCGAGCTCCATCGCGCCCCACACACCGCGCGCGCCACCGCCTGAGGCGCGATCGCAGGTATTACGCGCCCCGCGCCGTCAGTGGCGCCTTCTGAGATACACTTGAGTGGTACCGTCCGGGATTTGGGCAGGGACGCGAGAGATTGATTGACCATAACAACAACCGCGAGCGAGCGGTGCGCTCTACCCCTCGCCGCCGCCGTGCTCGTTGCGCGCCTTGAACGCCACCCTATCCCGCGAGCCCACTGTCGACGACGACTTCCGGCCCTCGCTCTGGCTGCGCTATCACCACGTACAGACCATGCTCGCCAGCACCTCCTGGCGGCATGCCCGGGTGCTCGCGCGCGCGGCACCGCTGCTTGCGGCGCAGCGCGAGCTGCTCCTCGATTGCGGAGCGGGCGTGCGGCTGCAGTGCTTCCTCTCGACCCCGACGAAGCCGCGCGCACCGACGGTCGTCGTGCTG
>DASPTE010000125.1:0-10680 GCA_035623585.1 Steroidobacteraceae bacterium
TATGAGGAATCGTCACCGAGTCATCGCCGGGAGGTGTTTCTGAAGGGCTGGGCCCGCGCCCGCGCGCTCCTGCTCCTGCCGCTGCGGATCGCGTACAGCGTGTGGGTGTTCGCGCTCGCTTTGGGCGTCGGCCTGAGTGCACTGCCCGTGCTTGCAGTGCTTCCGGGCGTCACGCGCCGTCGCGCGGCGGCTCGTACGCTGGGGCGCATCTTCTTTACCCTCGCCGCCATGCCGGTGACGCTGCGTTTCGCCGAGCGCATCCCCGAGGGCCAGTGCGTGGTGGTCTGCAACCACGCGAGTTACCTCGATGGGATCGTGCTCACCGCCGCCCTACCGCCGCGCTTTAGCTTCGTGATCAAGCGCGAGATGGCCGCCGTGCCTTTCGCCGGTTGGATCCTCAAGCGACTGCGCTCGGAATTCGTCGAGCGCTTCGACCGCAAACGCGGCGCCCGCGACGCGCGCCGCCTGATGCGCACCGCGACCCTGCGCGGTACTTCGCTCGTGTTCTTCCCCGAGGGGACCTTCACGCGCACCCCGGGGCTTTTGAAGTTTCACACCGGCGCGTTCGCCACGGCCGCGCGCGCCTCCTGCCCGCTCGTGCCCGCGGTGCTGCGGGGCACGCGGCGTGCACTACCCCCAAACGGCGCCCTGCCCCGGCCCGGTCGGATCGAGATGCAGATCCTCAAACCGATCGCGCCGCTCGCCACCACGCCACAGCAGGCGGCACCCGAGCTGCGCGATCGCGCGCGTGCGGCGATGCTCGCCGCGCTCGGGGAACCCGATCTCACATGTTCCGCCGATACTGCCCGCCGACCTGATAGAGCGCGTGCGAGACCTGTCCGAGCGAGCAGCACTTGACGCATTCCATGAGCGCCTCGAACGCGTTGCCGCCGCTCGCCGCCACCTGCTGCAGATGCGCAAGCGCTGCGGGCGCGCGCGCCGCGTGCCGCGCCTGGAAGGCGCGCACTGCTGCGACCTGATGCTGTTTCTCCTCCTCGGTGGAGCGGATCAGCTGCGCTCCCTGATGCTCCTGCGAGACATCCGCTCCGGAGAGGAATGTGTTGATGCCGATGAGCGGCAGTGAGCCGTCGTGCTTTTTGGTCTCGTAGTAAAGCGACTCTTCCTGGATCTTGCCGCGCTGGTACATGGTCTCCATGGCCCCAAGCACGCCGCCGCGCTCGGCGAGCGCTTCGAACTCCTTGTAGACGGCCTCCTCGACCATGTCGGTCAGATAGTCCATCGCAAATGATCCCTGCCAGGGATTTTGGATCTTATTGAGTCCGAGCTCGCGGTTGATGATGAGCTGGATGGCAACCGCGCGCCGCACGCTTTCCTCGGTTGGAGTGGTGAGCGCTTCGTCGTAGGCGTTGGTGTGGAGGCTGTTGCAGTTGTCAAAGAGCGCGTACAGCGCCTGCAGCGTCGTGCGGATGTCGTTGAAGGAGATCTCGCGCGCGTGCAGGCTACGGCCCGAAGTCTGCACGTGGTATTTGAGCATCTGGCTGCGCGGGTCGGCGTGGTAGCGCTCGCGCATGGCACGCGCCCAGATGCGGCGTGCGACACGGCCGATGACCGCGTACTCCGCGTCCATGCCGTTCGAGAAGAAGAACGACAGATTAGGGGCGAAGTCATCGATCTTCATGCCGCGGGCGAGGTAGTACTCGACGATCGTGAACCCGTTGGCGAGCGTGAAGGCGAGCTGCGAGATCGGGTTGGCGCCGGCCTCGGCGATGTGGTAGCCGGAGATCGACACGGAGTAGAAGTTGCGCACGCGCTCATCGATGAAGTACTGCTGCACGTCGCCCATCAAGCGCAACGCGAATTCGGTCGAGAAAATGCAGGTGTTCTGCGCCTGATCCTCCTTGAGGATGTCGGCCTGCACCGTGCCGCGCACCGTCCGCAGGGTCTCGGCGCGGATGCGCTCGTACTCCTCGGGCTCGAGGAGTTCCTCGCCGCTGATTCCAAGGAGGGCCAGTCCCGACCCGTCGTGGTGCTCGGGCAACTCCCCCTGATAGGAGGGTGGCGTCAATCCGCGCGCGCGCTCGGCAGCCTGCAAGCTCGCAATGCGCGCCTGCGCCGCCTCCCAGCGCCCGTTGCTCTTCAGATGCCGCTCCACCTGCTGGTCGATCGCGGTGTTCATGAACATCGCGAGGATAATGGGCGCCGGCCCGTTGATGGTCATCGACACCGAGGTCGATGGCTGGCAGAGATCGAAGCCCGAGTAGAGCTTCTTCATGTCATCGAGCGTCGCGATCGAGACGCCGGAGTTGCCGGTGCGCCCATAGATGTCGGGACGCGTGTCGGGATCCTCGCCGTAGAGCGTGGTGGAATCGAAGGCGGTGGAGAGGCGCGCCGCGCCATGGCCGTGGGCCAGGTAATGGAAACGACGATTGGTGCGCTCGGGGCCGCCCTCGCCGGCAAACATGCGCGTTGGGTCCTCCTCCTCGCGCCGGTAGGGATAAACGCCGCCGGTGTAGGGGTAGGAGCCGGGGAGGTTCTCGGTCAGGATGAAGTGCAGCAGTTCGCCCCAGTCGCGACAGCTCGGCACGGCGAGCTTCGGCACGCGCGAGCGCGAGAGACTTTCGGTGTAGTTCTCGCCCTTCACTGTGCGTCCGCGCACCTTGTAGGAGAAGGTCGCATCGGTGGCGGCGTGCGCGCGCTGGGGCCACGCCTTGAGTTCGCCGACGCCCTCGACGCCGACCTCCGCGAGTGCACGGTTGTACGCCGCCCGCAGCGCGCTGCGGGTGGCATCGGCGCGTGCATCCTCGAGTGCTGTGCCCGGATAGGGCTCAAGTGGCGCTGGCAGCTGCGGATCGTGCAGCGTCTTGAGTGATTCGTAGTGTCCGAAGGCGCGCCGCGCGGCTTCCGTCTGCGCTTCAATGCGCATGCGCGTATCCCGGCCTCCTTCGGCGATCTCGGCGAGATAGCGCGTGCGCGCACCCGGGACGAGCGCCGCACCCGCGCTGAGTTTGGTCGGTCCTGGATCCTTGAGCTCCCAGGAGGCGCTGCCGAGCTTGCGCTCCGCAAGCGTCGCGCAGAGCGCGGCGAAGAGCCGATTGACGCCCGGATCGTTGAAGCGGCTCGCGATCGTCGGAAAGACCGGGAGCTCGGCGTCCGCGAGCTTCGCCCGCTCGGGGTGGTTACGCCGCCATTGCTTGCGCACATCGCGCAGGCTGTCCTCGGCGCCGCGCTTCTCGCTCTTGTTCAGCACGACGAAATTGGCGTAGTCGAGCATCTCGATCTTCTCGAGCTGACTCGCGGCCCCGTATTCACTCGTCATCACGTACATCGACAGGTCGACGAGATCGACGATTTCGCTGTCTGACTGACCGATACCTGCGGTCTCGACGATCACGAGATCGAAGCCGGCGGCCTTGTAGAGCTCGATCACGTCCTTGAGTACGGCGGAGGTCGCGAGATTGGCGCGCCGCGTGGCGAGCGAGCGCATGAAGATGTTCGGCGACGAGAGAGAGTTCATGCGGATGCGATCGCCGAGCAGTGCGCCGCCCGAGCGCCGGCGGGTCGGATCCATGGCAACGACGGCGATTTGCGCGCCGGGGAAGTGCCGCACCAAACGCGCCAGGAGCTCGTCCGTAAGACTCGATTTGCCGGCACCCCCGGTACCGGTGATGCCGATCACGGGGACCCGGTTACGCGAGCGCGCGATCGCGCGGCGTACCTGCTCGGCGTGCACGTCAGCGCCGGCCGCGCCTTCGAGCACGGAGATGGTGCGGGCAATGAGCCCGTGATCGCGAGCGTTTAGGGGCCGCAGTTCGTAGGGAGGCTTGCGCACTGCAGCAACGCGCTTGAACACATCATCGATCATGCCCACAAGCCCAAGCCGACGGCCGTCTTCGGGCGTGTAGATCTTCTCGACCCCGCGCCGCTCGAGCGCCTCGATCTCCGCCGGGGCGATCGTGCCACCGCCCCCGACCACGACGCGCACGTGCTCGTAGCCGCGCTCGCGCAGCATGTCCACCATATAAGCGAAGTACTCGTTGTGACCGCCCTGATACGAGCTCACGGCGACCGCATCAGCATCCTCATCGATCGCCGCCCGCACGATGTCCGCGACGCTACGGTTATGCCCGAGGTGCACGACCTCCGCCCCGCGCGCCTGCAGCAGGCGACGGATCATGTTGATGGCGGCATCGTGGCCATCGAAAAGGGAGGCTGCGGAGATAAAACGCAGCGGCACTCGGGCCGCTGCCTGTTCGCTGCGCGGCAAAGCCGCGCTTCCTCGGAGATCGGCGTTCATCTGCTGCTCGCTCGCTTGCCCCAGGGAAAAAAAGCAATTGGACGCGGATACCTACTCGCTGGTAGGATACCTACTGACGAGTATGACTGAGACGGCCGCAAGCGGTCAATGCGCTGCGGCCGCGCCCGTAATCGTACGCCGCCGGTATAATACTCCTTAGGCCATGAACCACCGCCGTGCCAATTCCGCCGCCGCCGCAGCCAAGAGCGCCGAGGCGAGCGTCTCCCCCTGGCGCGCGAGCCGGGAACGACAGCGCGACCGCGCGCTTAAGCGTGACGCGGTGATTCGCGCCGCGGCGCGCGAGTTCAACCGCAAGGGCTACCACAACACCTCCCTCGATGACATCGCGGCGCGGCTCGAAGTCACCAAGCCCACCGTCTACTACTACGTCACGAGCAAGGAGCAGCTCCTCTTTCAGTGCTTTCTCGCCGGAGTCGAGCAGATCCGCACCGCCTTTCGCGACGTGCGCCAGCTCGAAATGCCGGCACGCGAGCGCTTGAAGGCCGTCCTGCGTCACTACGGCGAAGCGATGGCGTCCGAGTTCGGCTGGTGCATGGTGCGGGCCGAGGATCAGGACCTCTCCCCCGCCATGAGCCGCCACATCAAGGCGCTGAAGTCCGAGGTCGACCAGGGCATCCGGCGACTCATCCGCGAAGGCGTGCAGGACGGTTCGATCGAGCCGTGTGATCCGAAGATGACGGCGTTCGCACTCGCGGGCGCGCTCAACTGGATCGCACACTGGTACCGCGAGGATCAGTCGCTCACCGGCGCCGAGATCGCCGCGGCGTTCGTCGGGGTGTTCGAAGACGGTCTGCGCCCGCGCACCAATGGCGCTGCACGTCCGACGCCGCGCCGGCGCCAGCGCCGCACTGCCCCCCAAGTCCAAACCTGAAAGTCCGCGCGCAACTCACCCAACCCGAGGCCTCATCATGTCCAGTCCCGAAGTCGTAATCGTCTCCGCCAAGCGCACCCCGATCGGTGCATTTCTCGGCGTGCTCTCACCCCTCACCGCACCACAGCTCGGCGCAGCAGCGGCCAAGGGTGCGATCGAGAGCGCCGGCATCAAAGCCGCCGAACTCGACGAGGTGATCATGGGCTGCGTGCTCTCGGCTGGCCTCGGCCAGGCGCCGGCGCGTCAGGCGGCGCTCGGGGCCGGCGTGCCCAACAGCGTGCCGACCACGACCATCAACAAGATGTGCGGCTCGGCGCTCAAGGCGGTGATGTTGGCAGCGGATCAGATCCGCGCCGGGTCGGCGCAGATGATCCTCGCGGGTGGCCTCGAATCGATGTCGAATGCACCGTATCTCCTGCCGAAGGCCCGCTCGGGCTATCGCATGGGTCACGGCGAGGTCATCGATCACATGCTCTACGACGGTCTGCAGAGCCCCTGGGATGGCAAGCTCATGGGCGCGTTCGCCGATGCGACCGCGGCGCGTTATCAGTTCACGCGTGCCAATCAAGACGCCTTTGCCATCGAGTCCGTGCGCCGCGCCCAGCGCGCAGTGGAATCGGCTGAGTTCGATGCGGAGGTAACGCCCGTGACGGTGAAAAGCCGCAAGGGCGAAAGCGTCGTGGCGCGCGATGAAACCCCGGGCGCCTGCGACATCAGCAAGATTGCGACGCTCAAGCCCGCGTTCGGCAAGGACGGCACTGTGACCGCCGCGAGCTCCTCATCGATCTCCGATGGCGCCGCGGCGCTCGTTCTCATGAGCGGCCAGGCCGCACGCGACCGGGGCGTCAAGCCTATCGCGCGCGTGCTCGCCTACGCGAGCCAGGCCCAGGAGCCCGAGTGGTTCACGACCGCCCCGGTCGGTGCGATCAAGAAGGTACTGACGCAGCTTGGCTGGAAGCCGAACGATGCCGACCTCTACGAGATCAACGAGGCGTTCGCAGTGGTCACGATGGCCGCGATGCGCGATGTCGATCTCGATCACGCGCGCGTCAACGTCAACGGCGGCGCCTGCGCACTCGGACACCCGATCGGAGCCACCGGCGCGCGCATCCTGACGACACTGATTCACGCCCTGCGGCGCCGCGGCCTCAAGCGCGGAATTGCCGCACTCTGCATCGGCGGGGGCGAGGGCGTCGCGCTCGCAGTCGAAGTCGTTTAAGCGCCGAGCCGGCGTCGGGGACGCTCATGAAAATCGAAGACGCGCGCGCCGTCGTCACAGGCGGCGCCTCAGGTCTCGGGCTCGCCGTCGTGCAGTACTTCAGCGCCCGCGGCGGCAAGGTCGTCATCTTCGACGTGCAGGAGGCGCCGGGGCGGGCGGCGGCCGCAGCCCTCGGGACGAGCGTGAGCTTCATGCGCTGCGATGTGACCGCCGAGGCCGAGGTGAATGCGGCCATGGCGACCGCGCACCAGAGGCTTGGCGGCCTCAACCTCCTCGTCAACTGTGCGGGCGTGGTCGGCGCGGGTCGCGTACTCGGGAAGCAGGGACCGATGGCGGGGGAGTTCTTCACCAAGGTGATCCACATCAACCTGATCGGCACCTTCCTCTGCGACAAAGCCGCCGCCGCGCTCATGCAGAACAACACGCCCGGGCCCGATGGCGAACGCGGCCTCCTCATCCATACCTCGTCAGTCGCCGCCTTCGAAGGACAGATCGGCCAGGCCGCCTACTCCGCCACCAAGGCCGGGGTTGCCGGCATGACTTTGCCGATCGCGCGTGAGTTCGCGCGCTTGGGAATCCGTTGTGTGTCGATCGCGCCTGGCATTTTCCACACCCCGATGATGGACACGCTGCCGCAGGACGTACAGCAGTCGCTCGCCGCGCAGGTTCCCTTCCCGGCGCGGCTCGGCAGGCCGGAGGAGTTTGCGCAGCTCGTCGCGTGCGTATATGAGATTGCGATGCTAAATGGCGAGACGATCCGCCTCGATGGCGCGATCCGCATGCAGCCGAAATGATCGCCACATAAGAGCCGCAGCCGCGCGGCCGTTTGAGAGAGGGGGACGTTGAGGTGCAGCGATGAGCGCGACGGCAGCAATCGAGCGCGACGTCATGGAGTACGACGTCGTCGTCGTCGGCGCTGGGCCGGCGGGCCTTGCGTGCGCCATTCGCCTCAAGCAGCTCAAACCCGCCCTCAGCGTCTGCGTGCTCGAGAAAGCCGCCGCGGTGGGCGCGCAATCGATATCTGGTGCCGTGCTCGAGCCGGGGCCGCTCGTGCAGCTGCTGCCCGAATGGCAGCACGGGTACCCGGGCATGAAGGTGCCGGCCACGGAGGATGATTTCCGCATCTTCACCGCGGCTGGCTCCTTCAAACCCGTGCCCGACTTCGCGATCAAACTGCTCCCGCGCGCACTCACCTACAGCACCCCCTTCAACAATCACGGCAACTACATCGTCTCGCTCGGGCAGCTCACCCCCTGGCTCGCGCAGAAGGCCGAGGCGCTCGGCGTCGAGGTTTTCCCGGGATTCGCAGCCGCGGCGCCCGTGTTCGACGACAAGGGTGCAGTCTCGGGAGTGCGCGTTGGTGACATGGGCGTTGGACGCGATGGCTCGCCCGGTCCCAACTTCACCGCCGGTGTCGAAATTCATGCGCCCCTCACGGTGCTCGCCGAGGGCGCCCGCGGCTCGCTCGCTAAAGAACTGATCGCAAAGTTTGATCTCGCCCGCGGCCACTGCCCGCAGACCTTCGCGCTCGGCTACAAAGAACTCTGGCAGCTGCCCCTCGGGCGCGTGCGCCCCGGGCGCATCGAGCACGGGCTCGGGTGGCCGGCGGACGGGCACACCTACGCGGGCAGCTTCATCTATCACCTCGACAACGAGCGCGTGTACGTCGGATACATCGTCGGGCTCGACTACCAGGACCCGCGACTCAAGCCGTTCGAGGCGTTCCAGCAGTTCAAGAACCACCCGCGCGTCAAGCCGCTGCTCGATGGCGGAGAGATCCTCTCCGCGGGCGCCCGTACCATCGCTGCCGGAGGCTGGCAATCAACGCCGACGCTCGAGATGCCCGGGGCCCTCCTCGTCGGCGACGCCGGCGGGACGCTGAACTTCGCGAAGATAAAAGGCGTGCACCAGGCGATCCGAAGCGGCGTGCTCGCCGCCGAGCACATCGCCGAGACGGGTTCGGAAGTCGGTTTCGACGCGAGATGGCGCGCTTCGGTGGGCGGGCGCGAACTCGAACGCGTACGCAACTACAAGCCGGGCTTTAAGCGCGGCGTGTGGTTTGGTCTCATCAACTCCGGCTGGGAAATGCTCACCTGCGGCATCTCGCCCTGGACGCTCAAGAACACCGCCGACTGGTCACGCCTCAAGAGGCTCGATGAGTTCACCTCCCCCGACCGTCACTGGGTCACGCGCACCTTGCCGCCGCGCGATCGCGTGTCGTTCGTGTACTTCGCCGGCAACACCCATGATGAGAATCAGCCGGTGCACCTGAAGGTGGCCGACACGAGTATCTGCGCCGAGCGCTGCGCCAAGGAATTCGGTAACCCTTGCGAGCGTTTCTGTCCGGCCGCGGTTTACGAGATGGTCGATGATGGTCAAGGCGGCAAGCGCCTTCAGATCAATGGCGCGAACTGCGTACACTGCAAGGCCTGCGACATCAAGGATCCCTACGAGATCATCACCTGGACTACTCCGGAAGGGGGCTCGGGGCCGAACTACCAGTCGCTGTAAGATCGGCGACAAGGTACGGCTCGCGCGCCCTGGGCTCTTTGTTCATGTCCGAACTCTGGCGTCCATCTCCCGCACGCATTGCGGATGCAAACCTGACTCGCTTCATGCGTTGCGTGAACGCGCGCTGCGGCGTCGACCTGCATGAGTACCAGGACCTTTATGCCTGGTCGCTGGCCGAACCCGCGGCCTTTTGGAGCGAGCTCGCCCGCTTCGCCGACGTGCGGGCCCGCTGGGGGAACGGTGCACCGATTGCGGACGCGACACGCATGCCAGGCGCGCATTTTTTTCCCGAGGCGCGCCTCAACTTTGCCGCCAATCTCCTGCGCTACGACGACGATCGGCCGGCGCTCGTGTTCCGCAACGAACTCGGTACGCGCCGCAGCCTCTCCTACCAGCAGCTGCGCGCCGAGGTGGCGCGCATCGCCCGCGGCCTGAAGGACGCCGGGGTCGTCCCCGGCGACCGCGTCGCCGGCTACCTGCCGAACCTGCCCGAGACGGCGATCGCCATGCTCGCCGCGACGAGTCTCGGGGCGATCTGGTCATCGTGCTCGCCGGACTTCGGCGTTGGCGGTGTGCTCGATCGATTCGGCCAGATCACTCCGAAAGTGCTCTTTACGGCCGATGGTTACTTTTATGCGGGCAAGACGCTCGACTCGCTCGGGCCCGTGTCTGAGCTCCTCGCGAAGCTCGGTGCCGTCGAGCGCGTGGTCGTCATCCCGTATGTCGAGCGTGAGCCTGCGCTCGAGCGTCTCGGCGCCGCCGCAGCGCGCGCAAGCCTCTGGGGGCGGTTCGGGACGCGCTCGAGCGAGCTGACTTTCAGCGAATTCCCCTTCAACCACCCGCTCTACATTCTTTATTCGTCGGGCACGACCGGCGTGCCGAAATGCATCGTGCACGGGGTCGGTGGAACGCTGCTCCAACATCAGAAGGAACACCTGCTGCACACCGACCTCAGGCGCAGCGATTGCCTCTTCTACTTCACGACCTGTGGCTGGATGATGTGGAACTGGCTCATGAGCGCACTCGCCACGGGCGCGACACTCCTCCTCTACGACGGTAGTCCCTTCCATCCGCACCCGGGAGTGCTCTGGCAGATCGCCCAGGAAGAGCGCATCACGATATTCGGCACGAGCGCGAAATATCTCTCGGCGCTCGCGAAGAGTGATTTTGTGCCTATGCAGGCGACCGATCTCGGCGCGCTGCGTGCACTCCTCTCGACGGGATCACCGCTCCTGCCCGAGGGGTTCGATTATGTCTATCACTCGATCAAACAGGATCTGCAGCTCGCCTCGATCTCAGGCGGCACCGACATCGTCTCGTGTTTCGCGCTCGGCTGCCCGATCCTTCCGGTGTTCCGCGGGGAGCTCCAGTGTCGTGGCCTCGGTATGGCGGTGGAGATCTTCGACGAGGCGGGACACCCCGTGCGTGGCGAGCGTGGGGAGCTCGTTTGCACCGCGCCCTTCCCGTCGATGCCGCTTGGATTCTGGAACGATCCCGACGGCAAGAAGTACCACGCGGCGTATTTCGGGCGCTTCCCGGGGGTCTGGCATCACGGCGACTACGCCGAACTCACCTCCCATGATGGACTCATCATCTATGGGCGCTCGGATGCCGTTCTGAACCCTGGCGGCGTGCGTATCGGCACGGCGGAGATCTATTCCGCCGTCGAGAGCCTGCCGGAGATCGCCGAGGCGCTCGCCGTGGGCCAGGACTGGCAGGACGACGTGCGCGTGATTCTCTTTGTGCGTCTGCAGCCGGGCGTGTCGCTGGATGAGCCCCTGCGACAGCGGATCCGCACGGCGA
>DASPTE010000134.1:0-5834 GCA_035623585.1 Steroidobacteraceae bacterium
CCGCGACCCCCGAGCATCTGCAGGTCGTTACCGACGATCTCGGTCGAGTAGCGGTCATTCCCCTGCTTGTCCTGCCACTTGCGCGTGCGCAGGCTCCCTTCGATGTACACCTGCGACCCCTTGCGCAGGTATTCGCCGGCGATCTCCGCAAGCCGCCCGAAGAGCGCCACGCGGTGCCACTCGGTGCGCTCCTGCTGCTCGCCGGTCTGCTTGTCGCGCCAGCTCTCGCTCGTGGCGACGCGCAGATTCGCGACCGTCGTGCCCGAGGGCATCGCGCGCGTCTCGGGGTCGGCGCCGAGATTGCCGATGATGATGACCTTGTTGATGCCACGCGCCATGCGGTGAGTCCTCGTGAGTTTGCCGTGCAAAAGGCTAGGTCGCTGGGCGCGCCTGCCGGTTGAATGGGCAATTCTAAAGGACCACCGCGCGCGGCGCGAACGGCAAATCTCACCTGAAGGCGTGGTTTTTCTGCTCCCCTCTGCGCTGCAGCGCGGCGCAGCCTCCGCACGCGCTTTGCGTGCATGCGCTCGCGCGCTCAGAAGGGATAGTTGAGCCCCGTGAAGATCGCCACTCCTTCACTGCCGATGCCCGCATCGATGTAGCCGACCACGAACGGGCGTGCCACGCCGCGAATCCCGAGTCCGAAGACCTTGTGCAGCGCTTCGAACGTCTCAGGGGCGTTCGCGTGCGCGAAAACGCTGCCCGTATCGATAAAGGGCGTGACCTGCAGGTCGATGTGCGTCGAGACCGCATCGAAGCTCGCCACGCGTTTTCTCATCTCGAGACTCAGCGAGAAGGAGTTGCGATCGTAGTAGCGGCCGACGCCGAAGCCGCGCAGCGGCTGATCTCCGCCGAGGATGCTCTCATCGCCGCCGATGCTGCTTAGTGCCCAAAACGGCGTCCGGTGCGTGGTCGGCAGGTAGGAGAACGCGGTGTGCGCTGCAAAGGTGAGCGAGGGATTCGGCGACCAGTACCCGCGTGCATCGACGCCCGCCTCGCTGTAGAGGGAGTTATTGATGCCACCGTTGCGGCTCGCGACCCCGCCGTAGGCCGTGACCGCCACACCGCGCGTCGGGACCGTCAGATCATCACGCGTGTCGTAGGTGAGCTGCAGTCGGTTCAGGAACGAATGCGTGACGCCGAGTCCAAGGAGTCCGGGAAAGCGGTGGCCGATGGGCGGAATGGTCCCGAGATTTCCGGGGGTAATCTCGACCTTCGAGGGATTCGTGCGGTACGCGAGCTGCCAGTGGCGGTTGATGTTCCAGCCGAGTTGCGCGATGAAATATTCCTGCTGGTTCGTGTAGACGGCCTGGTCGAAGACACGCGATTCGTTGCCGAGGCCGTAGAAGCGGGCCGTGCCGCTGCGATCGTAGGTCGCTTCGACGAAGAAGGACCAGGGGTCCTCGCGCAGGCGGCCGGTCGTGTACTGGGCGTCGAAGTTGCTCTCGACGCGCTGCATGAACCCCCCGACGACCGACCACTGCGTGTTCTCCGAGGGGTAACCGAGGATGCGCCCGTCGGCCCCCCAGCCGAAGTACTGGTTGTAGACAATGTCCGGTGCGTAGATGCGCTTGATGTCACCGCCCTCGTCGGTAACGAGATAGACCGGGATGATGCCGAGCGTCGTACCGCTATTCGGATCGATATCGATCGCGGGAACCGGAATGAAAGGTGCGGTCGCGGGATCGAACCAGCGACTGATCCCGCTACTTGGCTGCTGCTGCGGCTCGTCGCCGAGCGCGGGTGCAGCGCAGGCGCACGAGGCAACGATGACCGCGAACCAAACCCTGCCCATCACGCTCCATCAGAGCTTTTTCTGCGCCCGGTAAGTGAGCTCGACGCCGTAGAGCGTGCGATCGGCCGCCGCCTGCCAGCTGGCAACGGGTGGACCTCCTGGATTCACGATGGTTCCGCCGATGTACGCGTAGCGCTTGTCCGTAAGATTGGTGCCGAAGAACGCGGCTTCCAGCGCCCCACTTGCGGAGGTGAGTGACACGCGCGCGTTCAGGAGCCCGACGGCCGGGGAATTGTTGAAATCGTTGACGACGTTGAACTGTACCGCATCGCGCCACTCGTAGTCCGCGCGCACGAGGACCTTCCCTAACGAAACCGGCTTCGTGTAGATGGCCGAAAGCGCCGCATCGAATTTGGGCGTCATGTAGAACTGGTTGCTCGCGAGATCCTGGCCCTGGGGACCGATGAAGGTCGTGTACTTTGCGTCCGTGTAGCCGAACGAGCCCTGGAGCCTGAGCGAGTTCGTCGCCGCCCAGCCGCCCTCGAACTCAAAGCCGCTCACCCGTGCCTGACCCGCGTTGATGACGATCGTGGTGGGTGTGCCGTTGATGAGTATGGCGAGCAGACGCTGCAGGTTGTCGTAGTTGCCGGTGAACACATCCGCCGTGAGAGTCAGGCGTCCACCGAGCTGATTGGCCTTGATGCCGATCTCGAAGTCGGTGAGCTGCTCGGGTTGAAAGGGTGTGGCCGGGTATTCATTGAGGGGCACGTTCCACCCGCCCGAGCGCTGCGCGCGGCCGGCGCGGAAGTACGTCATGAGATCGGGGTTGAAGGCGTACTGCGTGCTCGCTTCCCATGACCAGTAGTGGAAGTGCGCGTCCTGATTGATCGCCGGGCAGGGGCCGCCGGTCTCAAATCCAAGCGGCAAGCCGGTGTTGGCGTCGAGGATCGTGCAGAACTCGCTCGGCGAGCCTGGCGGTCCCGGCGGCAGCTGCTGGTAGGCGTTATCAGCGATCGAGCGGCCATCGTCGGTATAGCGCGCACCGCCCGAGACGCTCCACCCCCTGCCAAGATGCCACTCGCCATGGAGATACGCGGCCTCGGAAGTGTTCACGACCTGGTTGTTGTCGATCGTCGGAAAGGGCGAGGACAGCCCGGGCGCAAGATTCGAATCCGCGCTGCCGCTGTCGCGGAAGTAATAGAGTCCGCCCACCCAGTCGAAGGCCTTGCCGGGGGTAGCCCCTGAGAGCTGAAGTTCAGCGCTCTTCTGATGCGAGGTATTCGGGAGCAGCACGTCCGCGATCGGCAGTATGGTCGCATCCGCATCGAAGTCGTTCGTGGCGGTCATGTCGCGATAGCCGAGGATGAGTTTCGCCGCGAACGCATCCGAGAAATGATCGGCGAGGGTGAGCATCCAGGAATCGACCGTGGCCGTGTCCTGCACGAGCTTGCCGGCGTCGGTCTGGTAGAAATCATCCGGAATGATGACGCCGGGCACCATCGATGCCTGGGTACCCGCGAGCGGATGCGCGAGCGCTCCCGCCTCGTTCGCGTAGAAGCGCTCATAGGTGAGGTAGGCGCTGAAGGAGTCGTTCGGCTCAAAGAGCGCCCCGGCGCGCGCCTCATAGCGATGCTGATTCATCATGTTGCTCTGGCCGGTGACGATGCTCGAGCCCCAACCCTCGTGGCTATTGTCCTGGTACGCAAAGCGCAGTCCGAAGCTGCTCGAGAGCGGGATGTTGAGGATCGCGCGCACGGCGAAAAGTCCCATGTTGCCGCCCGCAAGCGCGAACTCCGCCGAGTAATCGGTGAGATCCGGCCGGTGCGTGTGAATCGAGATGGAGCCGCCGGTGTTGTTGCGCCCGAAGAGCGTGCCCTGCGTGCCGCGTACGATCTCGACGGAATCGACATCGAGCAGCGTCGCCATCGCCCCCTGGCCCTCGGCGACGTAGACGCCATCCACGTAGAGTCCGACCGCCGGGTCGTAGACGATCTCGGAGGGGAGCGCGGTCTGCCCGCGGATCGTAATCTCGAGCGCCGACACCGAGCGCGCCGAGGTGAAGGCGAGCACGTTCGGGACGCCCTCGGCCAGGTCCTCAAGGAGCACCGCGTTCTGCTCGATCAGATCCGTACCCGTGCGCACGCTCTCGGCGAGGGGTACGTCCTGGAGTTTCTCCTCGCGGCGGCGCGCGGTGACCACGACCTCCTGCAGGTTATACGGGGACGGGGCACTGGCATCCGCGGTCGCATCGGCGCGGGCGGGTGCGGCGGCGATGGCGCCGAGGGCCGCGAGGGCGCTCAAGACGAAGCTCGCGCAAGCGCCCGGGACGACCGAGGTCCGCCGTCTCCTCGTATTCATTTTTATGCGCCTCGATTCTTCTGTCGGGGAAGCGCGTCGTCCGCGGCGGAAGCGAATTCAGAATTGAAAGATTGCCGCCGGTGCGGCACGCGTCGCGCCCGCCTCCCCCTAATACGCGCGCGACCGATGCGGCACAAAGCCCCGAGCCGCGAGGATACTCCGATCAGCGTCTCGTTCGCGATGGCCTTTGGACGCTCGCTCCCCGCCCCCATCTTCGGTCTATAGGGCGGTTTTGGTCTGACTCGCCCCAGCGGGTAACATACGCGGTTCGATGCAAACGATACGCGTGCGCGGTGCGCGCACTCACAATCTGAAGAATCTCAGCCTCGATCTGCCGCGCGAGCGGCTGATCGTGGTCACCGGGCTTTCCGGCTCGGGTAAGTCCTCGCTCACCTTCGACACGCTGTACGCCGAGGGGCAGCGCCGCTACGTCGAGTCGCTCTCGGCCTACGCGCGGCAGTTCCTCGCGAGCATGGAAAAGCCCGACGTCGACAGCATCGAGGGGCTCTCGCCCGCGATCGCTATCGAGCAGAAGGCGAGTTCCCACAATCCGCGCTCGACGGTCGGCACGGTGACCGAGATCTACGACTACCTGCGCCTCCTCTATGCGCGCGCCGGCACCCCGCGCTGTCCCGATCACGGCATCGATCTCACCGCGCAGACCGTGAGCCAGATGGTCGATTCTGTGCTGCGTCTCCCCGAGGGCACGGCGGTCGCACTCCTCGCCCCGCTCATCGGGGAGCGCAAGGGCGAGCATCGCGAGTTGCTCGAGGATCTCGCGAGCCAGGGGTTCGTGCGCGTGCGCATCGACGGGGAGATCCGCGAGCTCGAGGCGCGAGGGGAGCTCGATCCGAAAAAGAAACACACGATCGAGGCGGTGGTCGACCGCCTGCGCGTGCGCGCGGACGCGGCGCAGCGCCTCGCCGAGTCGTTCGAGACGGCGCTGCGCCTGTCGGATGGCACGGCGCGGCTCGCGTTTCTCGATGAACCGGAACGCGAGGAACTCATTTTCTCGAGTCGTCACGCCTGCCCGGTGTGCGGCTACAGCGTCCCGCCGCTTGAGCCCAAGCTCTTCTCGTTCAACAACCCCTCCGGCGCCTGCCCGGGCTGCGATGGGCTCGGGGTCGAGGAGTTCTTCGATCCGGCGCGCGTCGTCGTCCATCCGGATCTCTCGCTCGCGAGCGGCGCGGTGCGCGGCTGGGACCGCCGCAACGAGCACTACTTCCAGATGATCCAGTCCCTCGCCGCTCACTACGGTTTCGACATCGAGACGCCCTGGACCGAGCTCCCCGAGGCGGCGCGAGGGGTGCTGCTCTACGGGAGCGGCACCGAAGCGATCGATTTCAGCTACCGCGAGGCGTCCGGCCGCCGCTCGCGCCGCAGGCATGCGTTCGAAGGAATCGTGCCGAACCTGACGAGGCGCTATCGGGAGACCGAGTCCGCGATGGTGCGCGAGGAACTCGCACGCTATCTCGGAGTGCGTCCCTGCCCCGAGTGCCAGGGCACGCGTCTCACGCGCGCGGCGCGCAGCGTGTTTGTGGCCGGCAAGAGTCTCCCGGAGCTCACACGGCTCACCGTCGGCCGCGCGCTCGAGTTCCTGAGCGATCTAAACTTGAGCGGCTGGCGCGGCGAGGTGGCGAGCCGCATCGCCCGCGGGGTCGTCGAGCGGTTGCGGTTCCTGAGCGACGTCGGGCTCGAATATCTCACCCTCGATCGCAGCGCCGAGACGCTCTCGGGCGGG
>DASPTE010000146.1:0-2711 GCA_035623585.1 Steroidobacteraceae bacterium
CGATGTCCTCATCGATCTCGGGCGAGACGAACACGGATGCGAACGAGGTATGGCGGCGGTTGCCCGAGTCGAAGGGCGACTTGCGCACGAGGCGGTGCACGCCAGTCTCGGTGCGCAGCCATCCGTAAGCGTACTCGCCGCGCACCTCGACGGTCGCGCTCTTGATGCCGGCCACCTCTCCGGGATTCATGTCGATGACCTCGCACTCGAAGCCGTGCGCGGCACCCCAGCGCAGATACATCCGCAGGAGCATCTGCGCCCAGTCCTGCGCCTCGGTGCCGCCCGCGCCCGCCTGGATGTCGAGAAAGGCGTTATGCGCGTCCATCTCGCCGCGAAACATGCGCTTGAGCTCGAGATGACGCACCTCGGCCTCAAGGCGCTGCGCGTCGCGCTCGATGTCGCCGGCGGCAGCCTCATCGCCTTCGGCCTCCGCGAGCTCGAGCAACTCGCTCGCCTCGCCGATACCCTTGGCGGTGCGATCGATCTCGCCGACGCCCGCACTCAGGCGCGCGCGTTCGCGCCCGAGCTCCTGGGCGCGCGAGGGATTCGACCACACGTTGGGGTCCTCGAGCTCGCGTGCCACCTCCTCGAGCCGCTCGTGCTTGCGGTCGTACTCAAAGAAACCCCCGAAGCGCGGCCATGCGTTCAGTGAGATCCTTGAGCTGGCGCTTGAGCTGATTGACTTCCATAGACGTCCTGAAGAGGTGCACGGCACGCGCGCGACCGCGGGCGCGCGCAAAGCGTTGCGG
Source organism: Steroidobacteraceae bacterium (assembly GCA_035623585.1). GTDB lineage: Bacteria > Pseudomonadota > Gammaproteobacteria > Steroidobacterales > Steroidobacteraceae > 13-2-20CM-66-19. Next base: position 750 of record DASPTE010000146.1, read on the forward strand.
ATGCTAACACCGCGCTGCGGCGTTTAGCGAGCGGCCGGCAACAGGTGCTCGATCAGCAGTTGCAGCCGTCTTTCGCCCTGATACTCGTTCACCTCGAGTCGATAAACCAAGTGCTTGAGTCCCTCGGGCAGCGTGCTCTCTTCGCCTTCCTCGACCTGGTTGAATGCGATGGCATCGAACGTACGGCCGCTGCGTGGCACCTCGACCCACATCTTCACGTGCCGCTCACCGATGACGCGCGCGCTGCGGATACTGAACAGCCCATCGAAGAGCGGCTCGGGAAACCCCTGCCCCCAGGGTCCCCCGCCGCGCAGCGCCTGTGCGGTATCGAGCGCGATCTCCTCGGGGGCAAGCTCCCCGTCCGTCTCGACCTCATCCGCCCCGACAGCCCCGGCACCCGCGCGCGCCACCTCCTCATCGAACGCTCGCGCAAAGCGATCGAGCTCGGCGCGCTCGAGCGTGAGCCCCGCGGCCATGGCATGTCCGCCGAAGCGGCTGAGAAGTCCTGGGTGGCGAGCTGCGATCGCATCGAGAACGTCGCGAATATGGATTCCCGTCACCGAGCGCGCCGAGCCGCGCAGCGTCGTCGCATCCGCGAGCGCAAATGCGATCACAGGGCGGCGCAGACGATCCTTCACGCGGCTCGCTACCAGGCCGATGACGCCCTGATGCCAACTGTCATCGAAAAGACACACACCGTGTCGCTCGAGCGCACCGGGGCGCGGGTCGCTCAGCGCCCGCACCGCCCCAAGTGCATCCTGCTGCATGCGCGCCTCGATCGCACGGCGCTCTTCGTTGAGCGCATCGAGCCGCGCGGCCAGCTCGGCGGCGCGCGTGTCATCGTCGGTGAGGAGGCATTCGATGCCGATCGTCATATCGTCGATGCGTCCGGCGGCGTTAAGACGCGGGGCGACGCCGAAGGCGAGATCCGCGGTCGTGAGATCCGGGGCGGCACGCCCGGCAAGGGTGAGGAGCGCGCGGATGCCGGCTACGCAGCGCCCGGCGCGGATGCGCTTGAGACCCTGCGCGACGAGCACGCGGTTGTTGACATCAAGCGGCACAAGATCGGCGACCGTGCCGAGGGCCACGAGGTCGAGGAGCTCGGCCACTTTGAGCATGGACGGCGTCGCGAGTCCCGCCTCATCGAGCCGGTGCCGCACGGCCGCCATCACGTAGAACGCGACGCCGACCCCTGCGAGCGCACGACTGCCGAAGCGGCTGCCGGCGAGATTGGGATTGACGATGGCACTCGCCTCGGGGAGGCGCGCTCCGGGGAGATGATGATCGGTAATGAGAACTTCGATGCCGCGCTCGCGTGCGCTCGCAACACCCGCGTTGCTTGAGATGCCGTTGTCGACGGTGACGATGAGCGAGGGGTCGCGTGTGCGCGCGAGGCCGACGATTTCCGGGGTGAGCCCATAGCCGAACTCGAAACGGTTCGGCACGAGAAAATCGACGTGCGCGAAGCCGAAACTCCGCAGCGCCCGCACCATGAGCGCACTGCTCGTCGCACCATCCGCATCGAAGTCCCCGATCACGAGGACGCGACCCCCGGCCCGGTGCTTCAGGAGGATTTCGACGGCCTCGGAAACCCCCTCGAGCGTGCCAACCGGCAGCAGGCGCGGGAGCGAGGTATCGATATCAGCCGCCGAGCGCACGCCGCGCGCGGCGTACACGCGCGAGAGCACCGGGTGCATGCTGCCCACGAGCTCGGGCGCGGTCCCCTCCGGCAGCCGGCGCACGACCTTCAACTTCATGCGAAGCCCTCGAGGCCGACACGCCGCCGCCAAAATCGCAGAACGTCGCCGCGGCGCAGTGCACGCAGCGTGTCATTGGCGATCAGCGTAAGAGTCGCGAGCCCGCCACTCTCAAGCGCGCGCACGGCGGGAGAAATAAAGTGCGCATCGAGCCGCGCGAGTGCCTCAGCGAGTGTGCCGCGGCCAGCACCCCCAAGCTCGCGGC
>DASPTE010000160.1:0-4692 GCA_035623585.1 Steroidobacteraceae bacterium
CGTCCCCGCGCTCACCACCGCGATCGCGGTGAGCGTCGCGCAGGCGATGAAAAGGAGCGTCCGCCAGGCATCGGTCGCAAGCCCCACGGTGCGCGCGCGCAGCTCACCGGCGGCCAGCACGTTGAGCGGCCGCGCGACCAGCACCGCCACCGCCACCGCGACGAGCGCCGCCGCGGCGCTCGCCCAGGGCGTGACCGCCCACTCGAGATCCCCCGCAAGCCAGAAGACCATGCCGCGTACACGGGATGCATCGGCGAGCGCGAGCAGCACGCTCACGAGCGCGCCGCAGGCGCTCGCGAACACCACCCCGGTGAGGAGCAAGCGCGGCGTCCCCCCACCACGCGCGAGGAGATACACCATGGCAACGGCGCTCAAGGCGCCCGCGACCGCCGCCGACTGCACGGCGAGCGCCGCCGCGCCCGCGATCATCGCGAGCAGCGCGCCCACCGCCGCACCGCCGGAGACGCCGAGCACGTAAGGATCGGCGAGCGGGTTGCGGAAGAGCGCCTGCAGCAGCACCCCGGAGAGCGCAAGGAGGCTCCCGACGCCAAAAGCCGCGAGCACGCGTGGCAGCCGCAGCTCGAGCAACACGCTGCGCGTCGCCTGATCGCCCCCGCCTGCAAGGGCTGCGAGCGTCTCGCGCAGTCCAATGCCGGAACTGCCGATGAGAAGTGCGGCACAGAACACCACCGCGGCGAGCGCGAGAAGGATCACGAGCTTCCCGGCGGGCGCTCTCCGCATGACGATCGATCCCGGCACTACGCTCGGCCCCGACTCTGTAGCTGATGAGGCGGACAAGAGTCGGGGAATTCGCTGTAAAACGCCATCCCCGGCTCAACACTGAGGAGTGCGACCGCACCTGCCGCGTGCCTTGTGGCAGACTTCGATTCCCTGATGCGCGACATCATCGACTCGGACGGTTTTCGTGCCAACGTCGCCATTGTGCTACTGCAGCGCGAAGAGGTGTTTCTCGGCCGCCGCACCGGCGGGCGCGGCTGGCAGTTTCCACAAGGCGGCGTGCGTATCGACGAGCAGCCCGAGCAGGCCCTCTACCGTGAGCTCGATGAGGAGATCGGCGTCTCGCGCCCGAGCGTCGAGCTCATCGGGCAGACCGAGGGCTGGCTGCGCTACCGCCTGCCGCCGCGCTACGTGCGCCGCAACCAGCGTCCAGTGTGCATCGGCCAGAAACAGCGCTGGTTCCTCCTGCGTTCGACGCGTGCCGGGATGAGCTTTGATTTCCGCCGCACGAGCGAACCCGAGTTCGATCAGTGGCGCTGGGCGCCGTATTGGGAGCCGGTGCGGGAAGTGATCTACTTCAAGCGCCCCGTGTACGCGCAGGCGCTACTCGAGTTGGCACCGCTCGCCTTCCCTAACGGCAAGCAGCCACCGCTCCCCGAGTGGTGGGACAAGGTCACCGCGCGCGGCCGCCGCGAAACGCGTGTGGCCGCGGACTGAAACACGATGGCCCTGGGCCCCCTCACCGCCATACTGCGCAGGGACGCCGGTGCGCCCACCGTGGTGCGCCAGCACACCCCGGGGGTGCGAATCGCTCTCACGATCTTCGCGGTGCTCGCGGCCGTGCTCGCCTTCTATCTTGTCTATGAGCTCGGCCGCTACGACGCCGGCTACGACCGCCAGGCCGTCGCGCAGCAGCGCACCGAGCTCGAGGTTCAGATCGAGCATCTCGAGAAAGAAAACCGCCAGCTGCGTACCCAGCTCGCCGAGCTCGACACGATCCGCGCGGGCCGCGAACGCGAGCAGGGGGAACTCGCGCGCTCGCTCGGGGAGCTCCAGGCACAGGTCGCGCGGCAGTCGCAGGAACTCGCCTTCTATCGCGGCGTCGTCGCGCAGGGAGCGGCGACGATTGGCGTGCGGATCGAGCAGCTGCGGGTCACGGCTGGCGCGCACCCCGGCAACTACGTGGTGCACATGGCGCTCGTGCGCTCGGGACGCTCGGAATCCGAAGTCTCGGGCACCTTGCAAGTGAGCCTCGATGGCGAGGAGGCGGGAGCCGCTAAGACGCTCGATCTCGCCGCCCTCACCGGGGGCCATCAGCAAAATCTGCGCTATGGCTTCCGGTACGTGCAGAACTTCGACCAGGAACTCATCGTACCGCCCACCTTCAAACCCGAACGGCTTGCGGTGGAGGTGCAGTCAAGGCAACCGGGCGTGGCACCGCTCGCGCAGACGTTTCTTTGGAGTGTCGAAGCCTCCCCCTAAATGCGAATTTACTGAACATCAGTCCGGAGGAATCATGTTCACGCGCGAGTCCAAGCCACCCCGTATCGACACGCTGATCGGCAAAGCCGCGCGCGTGCACGGTGATGTCGAGTTCAGCGGCGGGCTGCATCTCGATGGCACCGTCCTTGGCGGCGTGCGCGCGGCGGAGACGGGCGAATCGACGCTCTCGGTGAGCGAATCGGGCGCGATCGAAGGGGTGGTGCACGTGCCGAATATCGTGCTGAACGGTTCGGTGAAGGGCGACATCCATGCCCGCGAACGCGTCGTTCTGGGCGCAACGGCAAGGGTCGCGGGCAACGTCTATTACGGCGTCATTGAAATGACACTTGGCGCCCAGATCATGGGAAAGCTGGTCCGGCTCGAGCCCAAGGCCGGCGCCGCAGCGCCCGCTGCGGAGCCCACCAAGCAGGGTCCGGGGGTGTGAAGTGCGCCTTTGACCTCGCCGCGGGGGCCTTCTAGACTCGATCTTGGGATAAAGGATTATGAGCACTACCGAGGCACTCGCTGAGACACCGGCGCCGCTTCTCTTCACGGACGCGGCAGCTCGTAAGGTGTCCGATCTCATCCGCGGGGAAGGCAACCCGAAGCTCATGCTGCGCGTGTACGTGCAGGGCGGGGGCTGCTCGGGACTTCAGTACGGTTTTGAGTTCGACGAGCAGATCCAGGATGGCGATACCTGCATCGAGAACCAGGGGGTGAAGCTCCTCGTCGATCCGATGAGCGTGCAGTACCTGACGGGTGCGGAAATCGACTACCGCGAAGGGCTCGACGGCGCGCAGTTCGTGATCCGCAATCCGAACGCCACCACGACCTGCGGCTGCGGGTCGTCCTTCGCTGCCTGACCGGCACCGCGCGCGTGGCCACAGCCGTCACCGCCCGATCCACCGAGCCAAAACCCACCCCCCGCAGCACTCCGCGCCCCGTCCCCGAAGTCCTCGCGGCGGTCGATCTCGGTTCCAACAGTTTCCATATGGTGGTCGCGCGTCACTCGCACGGCCAGCTGGTCATCATCGATCGGCTGCGCGAGATGGTGCGCCTCGCCGCCGGCGTCGCCGAGAACGGCCGCCTCGACAAGGACGTCGCCGCACGCGCACTCGCCTGTCTCGAGCGCTTCGGACAGCGGCTGCGCGAGATGCACGCCGACAGCGTACGCGTCGTCGGCACGAACGCGCTACGGCTCGCGCACCGCAAGCAGGCGTTTCTCGAGCGCGCGCGCGAGGCGCTCGGCCACCCGATCGAAATCATCGCCGGCATGGAGGAGGCGCGCCTCATCTACCTCGGCGTCGCGCACACGATGCCCGATGAGCCCGGGCGGCGGCTCGTCGTCGATATCGGCGGCGGCAGCACCGAGCTCATCATCGGCGAAGGACTCACACCGCTCGAGCTCGAGAGCCTGCAGATGGGCTGCGTGGCCTTGAGCGAGCGCTTCTTCCGCGACGGCAAGATCTCGGCAAAGCGCATGGAACGGGCACGCCTCGCCGCCCGACTCGAGCTCGAACCGGTGCAGGCCGCGTTCCGCCGCCGCGGCTGGGATACGAGCGCGGGAAGTTCGGGCACGGTGCGCGCGATCGCAGATGTGATCCGCGCGCTCGATCCGCAGGCGCTCGGCATCACCCCCGCCGGCATCGCCCGCGCGATCGAGTACTGCGTGGACGCGGGGCACGTGCGCGATCTTCAGCTCGACCCGATCACCGAGGACCGCCGTCCGGTATTTCCCGGCGGACTCGCGATCCTCGCCGAAGTCTTCAGCGTGCTCGACATCAAGGACATGCGCATCGCGGAGGGGGCGCTGCGCGAGGGACTCCTCTACGACATGCTCGGCCGCTACCAGCGCGAGGACGCGCGCGAGCGCACCGTGCGGGCGATGCAGCAGCGCTACCATGTCGATATCGCGCAGGCGGAGCGCGTCGAAGCAACGGTTCGCAACTTCCTCGAGCAGGTGCGCGACACCTGGAAGCTCGAGGAGCCGCTCGCGCATCTCGCGCTCAAGTGGGCCGCGCGGCTTCATGAGATCGGACTCGACGTCTCGCACAGCGGCTACCACCGCCATGGCGCCTATCTGCTCGAGAACGCCGACATGCCCGGATTCCCGCGCGAGGAGCAACGACTGCTCGCGCGGGTCGTCGCCGCGCACCGCCGCAAACTGAACCTCGAAGGCGTCGATGAGCTCGTGCCGCCCTGGGACCGAGGCGCGCTCTACCTGATCGTGCTCCTGCGACTCGCGGTGCTGTTGCATCGCGGACGCAGCACCATCGCGCTGCCGGCCATCGAGCTTGCACCGACACCCCGCTCGCTCGAGGTGAATTTCCCCGTCGGCTGGCTGCAGGAGCATCCGCTCAGCTCTGCCGATCTGCAGCAGGAAGTGGACTATCTGCGCGCGAGCGGCTTTCGGCTGCGCCTCTTCAGCCACCCGCGTGCGCAGGATGAGCGCCGCCGCATCCCGCTATCGGC
>DASPTE010000022.1:0-10075 GCA_035623585.1 Steroidobacteraceae bacterium
AGGCCCGCGCTGCGCGGTACGACATACACAGGCATCCGCGGATGCAGGACCCGCACCGGACGGGCGAGCCGAAGCTCGGGCAAGCGCAGGAGCACCATCTCGCCCTTGACTCCGCGCAGATCGGGGAGCTCCCCGCGCGCCTCGAGCCCCGTGCAGTCGATCACCGCCCGGCCGGCGAGCACTGCCGGGGAGGCCTCGACGCCGAAGCGGATCACGGTCCCGAGTTCCTCGAGGCGCGCGGCGAGCGCGAGGAGCGCCGCGCGCGGATCGAGATGCGCTTCGTCCTTAAAGTACAAGCCGTGGGTGAAGCGGCCGGCGAGATCGCGCTCGAGGGCGCCGATCGCCTCCCCCGTCAGCCACTCGGCGCAGGCGGTGCGGCGGGCAAATTGGGCAAGCTCCGCGCCATCGCGTGCGTGCGCGAGCACGAGCGTGCCGCTCGTGACGGTGCCTGCGAAATGTTCGCGCCACCACGGGAGGCTCTCGGCGCCGAGCTGTGCGATGCGCTCATCACGCGCGCCCTCGAGCTCGCACCAGGGCGCGAGCATGCCGCCGGCGAACCACGAGCATCCGGGCGCGCCCCAGCGCGTGCTGCGCTCGAGCACCTCGACTGCGACCCCGCGCTCGGTGAGCTCGAGTGCGCAGGCGAGTCCTGCGACCCCGGCACCGATGACCGTGACGCGCACGCCTCAGCCCTCCCTCGCCGCCCCCGCGGGCACGTAAAGTTCGCCGCCGCTCGCGCGGAATTTCTCCGCCATCTCGCGCATGCCCTGGTTGCGCGCCTCGGCGCGCACTTCGTGCGAGATGCGCATCGAACAGAACTTCGGCCCGCACATCGAGCAGAAGTGCGCGAGTTTATGGCCCTCCTTCGGCAGCGTCTCGTCGTGGAAGGCGCAGGCGGTATCGGGATCGAGCGAGAGGTTGAACTGATCCTGCCAGCGGAAGTCGAAGCGCGCCCGCGAGAGCGCCGCATCCCGCTCGGCGGCGCCCGGATGTCCCTTGGCGAGATCGGCGGCGTGGGCCGCGATCTTGTAGGTGATGACGCCGGTCTTGACGTCGTTGCGATCGGGCAGCCCGAGGTGCTCCTTCGGGGTCACGTAGCAGAGCATCGCGGTACCGAACCAGCCGATCATCGCGGCGCCGATCGCGGAGGTGATGTGATCGTATCCGGGGGCAATATCCGTGGTCAGGGGCCCGAGCGTGTAGAACGGCGCTTCGCCACAGGTGGCGAGCTGCTTGTCCATGTTCTCTTTGATCTTGTGCATCGGGACGTGTCCCGGGCCTTCGATCATCACCTGGCAGTCATGATCCCAGGCGACACGCGTCAGTTCCCCGAGCGTTGTGAGCTCGGCGAACTGCGCCGCATCGTTGGCGTCGGCGATCGATCCGGGGCGCAGGCCATCGCCGAGCGAGAAGCTCACGTCGTAGGCGCGGCAGATTTCGCAGATCTCGGCGAAGTGCTCGAAGAGAAAACTCTCGCGATGATGCGCGAGACACCATTTCGCCATGATCGAGCCACCGCGCGAGACGATGCCGGTGACGCGGTTGACCGTGAGCGGAATGTAGGCGAGGCGCACGCCGGCATGGATGGTGAAGTAGTCGACGCCCTGCTCGGCCTGCTCGATGAGGGTGTCGCGGAAGACTTCCCAGCTCAGCTCCTCCGCCACCCCATCCACCTTCTCGAGCGCCTGGTAGATCGGCACGGTGCCGATCGGCACCGGAGAGTTGCGCAGGATCCATTCGCGAATGGTGTGAATGTTGCGCCCGGTGGAGAGGTCCATCACGGTATCCGCACCCCAGCGGATCGCCCACACGAGCTTGTCGACCTCCTCCGCGGTCGATGAGGTCACGGCCGAATTGCCGATGTTGGCGTTGATCTTCACGAGGAAGTTGCGCCCGATGATCATGGGCTCGGACTCGGGGTGGTTGATGTTCGCGGGCAAGATCGCGCGGCCGGCGGCGATCTCCTCTCGCACGAACTCCGCCGTCACGAAATCAGGAATCGCAGCCCCCCAGGAGTTGCCATCACCCGTGCTCGCGAGCGAGCGCGCACTGCGCCCGACGTTTTCGCGGATGGCGACGTATTCCATCTCCGGAGTGATGATCCCGCGGCGGGCGTAGGCGAGTTGCGTCACCGCCGCAGCGTGGCGCGCGCGCAGCGGCGCGCGCGCGTGCGGGAACTCGGGCGCGGCGCGCCCTCCCGCCGCGAGACCATTGTCGGCGAGGGTGACGCTGCGGCCCGGGTACGCTTCGACATCGCCGCGGGCGGCAATCCAGGCGGCGCGGGTGCGCGCGAGGCCGCGGACGATGTCGATGCTGACTTGCGGGTCGGTGTAGGGGCCGGAGGAATCGTAGACTGTGAAGGGGGCCTCTCCCGAGCTTGGCTCGAGCGTGATCTCACGCATCGGCACCCGCAGACCCGCGTGCAGGCTGCCCGAGTAATAGACCTTGCGCGATGCAGGGAGCGGAGCCGCGACGACCGGTATCAATTGCGCATTCATCAGATCCTCCTCGAAGTTCAGAAGATCCGGCGAATGCCGCGCGGTAGGAGTGGAATCGGCGCCCGGAATGGGCGTGATCGCGAACTCGAAGACTTTCCTACGCCAGCATTAACTGGATCAGGTTCGAAGGGTCGCCATGGTGCGCTGTCCTCGAGCGCTCGCTGGCCTCTCAGCCCCCTGCCGGGGCTCCCCTAGTGCGAGGGGAAAGGTAGACCCGGGATCGACGGCGGTCAATGCCATCGGCGGCGCGCGGGGGCGCCGCCGTGACCCCGCTCGGTGGCTATGTGAGACTTCGCAGCCGGGTCGGCCACGTTCCGGGCACACGTACGCCTATGGCTTCCTGGCAGTTCTGGGCGCTCCTCTCGGCAGTCTTTGCCGCATTGACGGCCATTTTTGCCAAGCTCGGGGTGGAGCAGATGAATCCGGATGCGGCGACGCTCTTTCGCACCGTGATCGTGCTCATTCTTCTTACGATCATCGTCGGGGCGACGCGGCAGTTCGCGGCACTCACGGGAGCCTCCCCGCGCACCTACGCCTTTCTCGTGCTCTCGGGGCTTGCGACCGGCGCGTCGTGGTGGTGTTACTTCCGCGCCCTGCGCCTTGGCGATGCCGCACGGGTGGCCCCGCTCGACAAGCTGAGCGTCGTGCTGGTGGCGCTTTTCGGGATTACGTTTCTCGGCGAGAAACTCGCGCCGATCCACTGGCTTGGCATCGCGATGATCGCTGCCGGCGCCTGGTTCATCACCGTAAAAGCTTAAAGCGGGAGCACGGCCCCTGGCCGTGTCCCGCACCTAAGAGTCCGTCCGGCTCGTCCGCTCGGCCGTCAGAGCGGGCGGCTGCTGCCGCCGCTATGGCTTGCTTGTCCGCCCTTGCGACCCGCTTCGGCGGCAAGCTCTGGATGCTGGGAGAAGCTGCGCTTCGCATCCGGTACGCTCTGCCCGCCCTTGCGTCCGGCCACTGCCGCGAGCGCACGGTTCTGCGAGAAGCTGCGCTTGGCGCCCGGCACACTCTGTCCGCCCTTGCGGCCGGCCTCGGCCGCAAGGCGCCGGTTCTGCGAGAAGCTGCGCTTCTCGTCCGGCACGGCCTTGCCTCCCATGCTGGCAATCTGCCGCTGACGTTCCGTATTCATCGAGGCAAAGCCGCGGTGCGAGATGCGCCGCTCGTGAACTGTTCCTTCAGCCATCGCCGTTCTCCTTTCTCCTTTTTTGCACAACCCCACCCACGCGGGCGTTGCGGCGTGATGCAGTTTGTTATGCCATCCCCGAATGTCAGCATACCTTGCGGCCATGAATGGGAAAACTTCACGCGGCGTCTTTTTCTTAAGACGCTGATTCCAAAAACTTTTTATGGCGTGAGGCGATCGATGACGAGATTCATGAGCCCATCGCGGCCCACCCGATAGGTCACTTCCCCGAATGGATCGCCGCTCGCGGCGACCGGATTGCCCGAGACAGCGATGCGCGCAACCACCTGCACGCTCTGTCCCGAGGCGAAAGAGCGACCGGGGACCATCGAGTCCGCGGGCGTCAGAGATACGGTCTGCGGAAAGCGACTCTCAAGACGTTTGACCGCAAGGGGTGGGCCCTGCGCCCCTCCCCCCTCGCGCACGAAGACAAAAAGTGCCGCTTTGCCCGCCGCGCTCACCAAAGCGGGCGCGAGAGAGACCTCGACGCGCACGACCGCTGAGTCAGCCGCGCCGGGAGTGGCGCTCCCTGCCCGGGGCGAGGAAGTCCCTGCGGGAGCCTTCGCGCTCGCGAGCTTGTCATCGATGGCGCTGATCTGCTGCTCAAGAAGCACGCGCAGATTTTCCGGGGGATTCGTGGTGAGGAGTTTGGCGAAGCGCTCGCGTGCGAGAGGCAGATCACCACGCCTTCCGGCAGCGACCGCACCGAAGAAGAGCGCCTTGCCCGAGTCGGGCGCGAGCAGCAGCGCCTGCTCAACGAGACGCCCCGCACGTCCATCGAGTTCGCTCTCGTCATTGAGCGCGAGGGCCTCGGCCTCGCCGACCAGCGCCTCGGCATTCTGGTTGTTGGTGAGGCGTGCCGCGCGCTCAAAGGCCCGCAGCGCGAGGGGATACTCCTGCAGAACGAGGTAGGAACGGCCGAGCATCAGCCAGCCATCGAGATTGTCGGGCTTGCTCTCGAGCTCGCGCGCGAGGCGCGCGACCATTTTCTGCGGCGAGTCCGCCGAAGGCGTTGCTGCGCGCCAGGGCCAGTTGCTCCAGCTGACGTAGAGCAATACAGAACCGACCGCCACAAAGACGGCGGCACCAAGTGCCACCCACGGTGAGGGCGGCGTAGCCGCCATCCACCGGCGCCCGAGTAACGGCAGCGCTATCGCCACGATTGCGGCTACGGTCAGTGCCGCCGCCAAGAGGACGAACGTGATCATCAGGCGACGTCTTCGTCCACCGGGTCAGTGTCCCCGGGGAGGAGCCTCGTCCGATCGCGCACGATGCGCCACGCGACAAACGCGCCGATGAGGAGCAGCGCCCCGGGGGCGCCCCACAGCCATGCGTTGCGCCATGAGACGCGCGGCCGGAAGAGAATGAAATCACCGTAGCGCGCCGCCATCCAATTGCGCACGTCGTCATCGGACTTGCCGGCGAGGAGCAGCTCGCGCACCTCGCGCCTGAGATCCGCGGCGAGTTCGACCGGGGAATCGGCGATCGACTCATTCTGGCACTGCATGCAGCGCAACTCGTGCGTCAGAGCCACATAGCGCGCCTGGAGCGCGGGATCGGGGAGTACGGTCGTATCGAGCGCCCAGAGCGCCGGCGGCGCGAGCATAAGGAGCAGGAGCACGCTGCGCCTCACGAGCTGCCTCCCGTCGCAGCCGGAAGTCGCGGCAGGATCTCCCGCGTCCAGGTCTCGCGAGTGAGCGCACCGACATGCTTGTAGACGACGATGCCATCCGCGTTGACGAGAAAGGTCTCCGGAGCCCCGTAGACCCCCCAGTCGATCGCCGTGCGCCCCGAGCGGTCGATCGCGACAACCTCGTAGGGGTTGCCAAGTTGCGCGAGCCACTCGCGTGCGCGCGTGTCGTCGTCCTTCCAATCGAGCCCGATCAGTGGCACGACGCCCGCCCGGTTCACCTCGAGGAGCGTCTCGTGTTCCTCACGGCATCCGCCGCACCAGGTGCCCCATACATTGAAGAGGTACCAGCGGCCTTTGAGGCTCGCGGAACTCACGGTGTGCGTGGGATCGGCGAGGTTCGGCAGGGAAAACTGCGGTGCCGCCTTGCCGAGGAGTGGCGAGGTGATGATGCCCTTGTCGGGCGAGTGACGGATGCCGATCGCAAGTACGAGCGCGAGCAGTACGAAAATCGCGAGCGGCAGGACGAAGCGGTTCATCCGGGCTGCTCCGCGCCCCGAGCGGGCGCCTCTGCGGGAACCCGCGCCGTGCGATAGCGGCGATCGAACGCTGCAAGCGCCCCGCCGAGCGCCATGATCGCCGCAGCGATCCACAGGAAGCTCACGAGCGGCCGCATCTGAATGCGTACGCTCCAGCGCCCTGCCCCAAGATCATCGCCGAGCGCCACGAGGAGATTGTTGCCGCGGTCCCAATGGATCGCGGTCGAACTCAAAACCTGATGCTGCACCCAGTACTGGCGCTTCTCGGGCCGGAACACGGCGACCGGCCGGCCGTGACGGGTGACGACGAAGGTGCCGCGGGTGCCGTCGTAGTTCGGACCCTCGGCTGCGCTCACGCCGTCGAAGCGAAAGCTATATCCCCCGAGCTCCGCGCTCGTGCCTGGGGCGAGCGCCACGTCCTGCTCGAGGGTGAATGACTGCACGGCCGTGAGCGCAATGACTGCGATGGCAAGCCCGATGTGCGCGATCGTCATGCCAAGCTGCGCGCGCGAGACCGAAAGTCCCCGCCGCCAACGATCGAGGGGATCGACGAGCGATGACAGGATGATCCAGACGCCGAGCGTCGCACCGACGGGTGTCAGCAAGCGTCCGTGCGAATAGATGCCGAACACGAGTCCGCTGCCAAGCGCGGCGGCGGCCACGAACGTGTAGAGCAGCATGCGTTCCTTGTCCTTAAGACGCCCGCGCTTCCAGTTCGCATGGATACCGACCGAGAGCAGCGCAAGGAGCGGCAGCATCGAGAGCATGAAAGTCGGATTGAAGTACGGCGGGCCCACCGACACCGTGCCGAGCTTGAGGGCATCGAAAACGAGCGGTGCGAGCGTTCCGGCAAAGACCGTCGCGGCTGCAATCACCAGCAACACATTATTAAAGAGGAGAAAGGACTCGCGGGCGAGGAGCTCGAAGCCCGCCTGAGATTTCAGAAGCGGCGCGCGCCAGGCGTAGAGCCCGAGCGCCCCGCCGATCATCACGACCAGGAACACCAGAATGAAAATGCCGCGCGTGGGATCGGCCGCGAACGAGTGCACCGACACCAGCACCCCCGAGCGCACGAGGAAGGTCCCGAGCATGCTCAATGAGAACGCGAGGATTGCGAGCAGCAAGGTCCAGCTCTTGAATAACCCTCGCTTGTCGGTGACTGCGAGCGAGTGCACGAGCGCCGTGCCTACGAGCCATGGCATGAAGGAGGCGTTCTCCACTGGATCCCAGAACCAGAATCCCCCCCAGCCGAGTTCGTAGTAGGCCCAGAAGCTCCCGAGCGCGATGCCGCAGGTGAGGAACGCCCAGGCGACGGTCGTCCAGGGCCGCGTCCAGCGCGCCCAGTTCTGATCGAGCCTGCCCTCGAGCATCGCAGCGCAGGCGAACGCGAACGCCACCGCAAAGCCGACGTAGCCCGTATAGAGAATCGGCGGATGAACGGCGAGGCCTGGGTCCTGGAGAATCGGATTCAGGTCGCGACCGTCGAGGGCTGCCGGATCAAGCCGCAGGAACGGATTTGAGGTCGCGAGCGTGAAGAGAAGGAAGCCGAAGCTCACAAGGCCGAGTACCCCGAGCACGCGCGCCGCAAAGCGTGACGGCAAGCGCGCCGCCCCGATCGCCACCGCGACCGTCCAGAGCGCGAGCAGCATGATCCACAAGAGCAGTGACCCCTCATGCGCGCCCCAGAGCGCCGTGACACGGTAGAAAAGCGGCAGCGCAGAGTTGGAATTCTCGGCGACATAGTTGACCGAAAAGTCGTCGCCAACAAACGCCGTCACGAGACACGCCACGGCCGTCGCGACCAACACCGCATGCCCGGCCACCGCCGGCGTTACCGCAGCGATCCAGCGATCCTTGCCGAGTGCGGGACCTGCGATGCCGAAGAACGCCTGAAGCGCCGCCAGCAGGAGCGCGAGGATCAGCGCGAAGTGACCGAGCTCCGGAACCACGGGCGTCAGTTTCCCCGCTCGGTCGAGGCGGCCGGCGCTGCGGTGGCCGTGGCGGTTTGGGGCTGCGCAGTCTGCGCGCGCGATTCGCCGCGGCGGTTCTGCAGCGCGCGGGCGACAGGCGGTGGCATGTACTTCTCGTCGTGCTTCGCGAGGACCTCATCGGCGACAAACGTGCCATCGCTCCGCAGCCGCCCGTGAGCCACAACTCCCGCGCCTTCGCGGAACAGATCGGGCAACACACTGCTGTAGCTCACCGGGACATCGTGGTTGAAGTCGGTCACGACAAAGTGCACCTCGAGGCTGCCCGGGGTGCGCAACAGACTCCCCTGCGCCACCATGCCCCCAAGACGAAAGCGCTCACCCCTGGGGACTGCGCCTGAAGCCACTTCGGTCGGATTGAAGAAGAAGGTGACGTTGTGGCGGAAGGCGCTAAGCGCGAGCGCGCCGGCGATACTCACTCCGGCGAGAATGCCGAGTACCAGAATCATGCGGCGGCGGCGCGGGGTCATGATCCCTCACCGCGCATCGAGAGCCGGCGCCGCGCTTCCTCACGCGCACGTGCGAGCGAGCGCCGCGCCGAGACAATGTTGAAGACCACTACCGCGAGCGTCACGGCGTAGGCCGGCCACACGTACGCGGCGTAGCCGCCCATGGCGAAAAATTCCCTCATGGCCCGAGCACCTCGCGGACCCAGCTCGCCGAGCGCTCGCGGTTCAGCACCTCCGCGCGCAGGCGCACGAGGAGAATGGCCACAAAAAACAGGGTGAAGCCGAGAAGCATCAGCAGCAGCGGGACCAACATGGAAGGGGGCATCGTGGGCTTGGCGAGGCGCATGACGGAGGGTGCCTGATGGAGCGAGTTCCACCAGGTCACCGAGTAGTGAATGATCGGCACGTTCACGACACCGACCACGGCCAGAAGTCCGCTGGCCCGATCCGCGCGCTGCGTGTCGTCGAACCCTGCACGCAGCCCGAGGTACCCAAGGTAGAGAAAGAAAAGGATGAGTTCTGAGGTCAACCGTGGATCCCATTCCCAGTACGTGCCCCACATCGGCTGGCCCCAAAGTGCCCCGGTCACGAGTGCGGCGAGCGTGAACGACGCGCCGATCGGCGCGCAGCTTGCGGCCACCGCGTGCGCGATCTTCATGCGCCAAATCAAACCGGTGGCCGCGGCCACGGCCATGGTCGTATACACCATGAGCGACATCCACGCACTCGGTGCATGTACGTAGATGATGCGAAAGCCATCGCCCTGCTGGTAGTCGGGCGGCGCGAGCACGAGCCCACCCCAGAGTCCGCCGACGATTGCCAGCGCGGCCGGCCAGCCGAACCAAGGCGCGAGCCGCGCTGCGAGCTCGTAGATATAGGGCGGCGAGCCGAGGCGATGAAACCAAGTCCAGTTAAGTGGGCGCGCGGTAGCCATGGCTTACTCGAGGCTGATGCGAACTGCGGTCGCCGCGGCGAGCGGCGCCAGCGTCACGGCGAGCACCGCGAGAGCTGCGAGAAGTTCCAGGGGCGGCAGAAGCGGGCCACCACGGATCGCGAGCTCAGTGGCGCGCGCTCCGAAGATAAGAACCGGGAGCGATAAAGGCAAGGTGAGCAGCGGCAACAACGCGCCGCTGCGCTTGATGCCGAGGGTGAGCGCCGCGCTGATCGAACCGATGAGACTGAGCGCAAGGGTGCCGACAACAATCGACGCCACAATGCCGGGAACGGCGCCGAGCGGCACACCGAGCGAGAGTGCGCTGAGCGGCGCGATCATTGCGAGCGGCAGTCCGGTCAGGAGCCAATGGGCGGTGATCTTGGCGCCGAGGAGCCAAGTCAGCGAGTGACCCGACAGCGCGTACTGCTCGAGCGTGCCGTCGTGCGCGTCGTCGCGAAAGAGAAACTCGAGCGCCAGGAGCGATGCGAGCAGCGCCGCCACCCAGAGAACGCCCGGCGCGACTTCGCGCAGGCGCGAGAGCTCGGGCGAAATCGCGAGTGGAAAGAGCAAAGTCACCATGACGAAGAAGGCGAGCGGTTGAACGAGTTGGCTGCGTTTGCGAAATGCCAGCGTCAGATCGCGCCGCAAGGTCAGTTGCGCAGCCTCGAGTGCGGGGGCGCCCCGACCTCCCGAGCTCACCTCGGCCGCAACCGCCGCTCCCGCCAGCTCGCCCAACGCGGGGCCGCGCATGTTCATGGCGCGAGCTCCAGGCGGCGGGTGTTGTCGACGACGCGCGGCAATTCATGATGCAGAGCCGTCACGACCATGCCACCCCGTGCCAGTTGTTCAGCGAT
>DASPTE010000040.1:0-3217 GCA_035623585.1 Steroidobacteraceae bacterium
GAAGCGCTCGGCATGCCCCGCGGCACGATCAAGGCGACAGTGCTCATCGAGACGATTCTCGCGGCGTTCGAGATGGATGAAATTCTTTACGAACTGCGCGAGCACTCCTCGGGCCTCAACTGCGGCCGTTGGGACTACATCTTCAGCTTCATCAAGAAATTCCGGAACCGCACGGACTTCCTCCTCCCCGATCGGGCCTCGATCACCATGGAGCGACATTTCCTCAAGTCCTACGTGGATCTTCTCATCAGGACCTGCCACCGCCGCGGCGCGCACGCCATGGGGGGCATGGCCGCACAAATCCCGATCCGCGACGATCCCGCGGCCAACGCCGCCGCGATGGCGCGCGTGCGCGCCGACAAGCTGCGCGAAGCACGCGCGGGGCACGATGGCACCTGGATCGCGCATCCGGGACTCGCCGCTATCGCCCGCGAACCCTTCGACGCCGTCATGAAAGGTCCGAACCAGCTCAACGTGTTGCGCGAGGACGTACACGTGAGCGCACGCGACCTGGTCAAACTGCCCGAGGGTGAGATCACCGAGGGCGGCGTGCGCGGCTGCATCCGCGTCGGAGTGCAGTACCTCGAAGCCTGGTTGCGCGGCAACGGCTGCGTGCCGCTCTATCACCTGATGGAGGATGCGGCGACCGCGGAGATCTGTCGTTCGCAGCTCTGGCAATGGCTGCATCACGGAGCGCGCACGAATGACGGCAAGCCGGTGGACGTCGCACGCTTCGATCGGCTGATGAGCGAGGAGCTCGACCGCATTCACGGCGAGGTGGGTGCGGCACGCGTCCGCCACGGGGTTTTCCCAAGCGCCGCACGCCTTTTCGAGCAGATGACCAAGAGCGACACGTTCGATGAATTCCTGACGCTCCCGGCCTACGAGCTGCTGAGCTGAGGGGCGAGAGTCAAGACACGGAGGCACCCGACTCACCATGACACCTGCTAAAGCACTGCCGACGGCCGAGGATTTACGACACGCCTGGCGCGAAAGCCCGCGCTGGCACGGCATCAGGCGCGCCTACGACGCGAGCGATGTTGTACGGCTACGCGGCACCATCCCGGTCGAGCACTCGATCGCGCGCCTCACCGCCGAGAAGCTCTGGCGCTACCTCAACGAGAAGCCGCTCGTGAACGCGCTCGGGGCGCTCACCGGCAATCAGGCCATGCAGCAGGTGAAGGCGGGTCTCGACGCCATCTACCTCTCGGGCTGGCAGGTCGCCGGCGATGCCAACCTCGCGGGCGAGATGTACCCTGATCAGTCGTTGTACCCCTCGGACTCGGTACCCGCGGTCGTGCGGCGCATCAACAACACGCTGCGCCGCGCGGATGAAATCCACCACGCCGAAGGCGATGACTCCATCGACTGGCTGAAGCCGATCGTCGCCGATGCCGAAGCGGGCTTCGGCGGTGTCCTGAACGCGTTCGAGCTCATGAAGCAGATGATCGACGCAGGGGCGGCGGGTGTGCACTTCGAGGATCAGCTCTCGTCGGCGAAGAAGTGCGGTCACATGGGCGGCAAGGTGCTGGTGCCGACCCAGGAGGCGATCAGCAAGCTCAGCGCCGCGCGGCTCGCGGCGGACGTCTCGAACGTTCCGACGGTGCTCATCGCGCGCACCGATGCGGAAGGCGCGACGCTTCTCACCGCGGACGTGGACGAGCGTGACTGCCCGTTCATCGATGCCGCCAAGGGCCGAACTGCGGAAGGATTCTTCGCCGTCAGGGCCGGACTCGAGCACGCGATCGCGCGCGGCCGCGCCTACGCCCCGTTCGCGGATCTCGTCTGGTGTGAGACTGCGAAACCCGATCTCGAGGAGGCGCGCGAATTTGCCGAAGGCATCCACGCGCAGTTCCCGGGGAAACTACTCGCCTACAACTGCTCGCCCTCCTTCAACTGGAAACGCAAGCTCGATGACGCGACCATCGCAAGGTTCCAGCGCGAGCTCGCTGCGATGGGCTATCGGTTCCAGTTCATCACGCTCGCCGGCTTCCACGCCCTGAACTACTCGATGTTCGAGCTCGCCCACGCCTACAAGACGCAGCAGATGAGTGCTTACGTGAAGCTGCAGCAGGCGGAGTTTGCCGCCGAGGCCTCGGGTTACACGGCGACCAAGCACCAGCGTGAGGTCGGTGCGGGCTACTTCGATGCGGTGACACAGACGGCGACCGGTGGCACTTCTTCGATCACGGCGATGAGCGGCAGTACCGAAGAGCAGCAGTTCGAAAAGGTCTCGAGGCAGCAGTTCGTCAAAGCCTCTTAGCGCCTTTCGCACAGGACTTGCCGGGCGTGAACACGCTAGGCTAGCGGGTGATGGCTGCACTGGCAGCCGCCCGTCCGAGAGTCCGCGATGGCCCGCGCCCTGATCTCCCGCAAGCCTCACTCCGCGCTTCGGCCGCAAAGCGCATGAACGAGCGTTTGGCGTTGCTGCTACGTCGCGCGGTTTACAACCTGCGCGGCGGCTTCCTCGTCCGTCCGCTCACCATTGCGCTCATGCTCGGCTGCGCAGGGGCGCTCCTGTCCTGGACGGAGGAGGCGTTTCCCGCGGTCGGCAGCTGGGTGCCGAAGGTGCTCTTTCCCTCACACGCCGATCCGCAGGTTGCCCAGGTCATCCTCGCCGCCATCGCCGCTTCCATCATGACGGTCGTGTCGATCGTGTTCGCGATCCTCCTGATGACGCTCACTCTCGCTTCGATGCAGTTTTCCCCGCGCATCATCCTGAGCTTCACCCGGGATCGGGTGACGCAATGGACGCTCGGTATCTTCCTCGGCACGTTCTCCTATTGTATGGCGGCACTGCCGGCGGCGCGCTCGATGCCCCAGCCGTTCGCGCCCATCGCCACCGTGCTCGGCGCCATGCTGCTGGCTCTCGCCTGCGTCGGCTGGCTGCTCTTTTTCATCAACCACATCTCGCAGGCGATCAGTGTCAATCAGATCGTCGACAAGATCGCCTCAGAGACCGAAACCGTGATCGATGAGCTGATGCCATCGCCCCGACGCCCAAACCCGTCCATCAGACATGACCCGCTCGCGGGGCTGACCTTTGAGACCACGATCACGAGCGATGAATCGGGATACATCCGCTTCATCGATACCGAGCGCCTCGTCGCTCTCGCCGGGTCCTACCGCGTGCAGGTGCAGGTACTGCGGCGGGTCGGTCACTTCGTGCCGGAGGGGGTGCCGCTCATGCGGGTGTGCGCGGGCGAGCGGCTGGACG
>DASPTE010000058.1:0-15450 GCA_035623585.1 Steroidobacteraceae bacterium
GTCCAGGCCTGCGCACCGCTGATTGGCGCGCTTCGCGCCCGCCACCCGGACCTCCCCCTCACGGTCACGACCTTTACGCCGACCGGTGCGGCGCGCGCACGCGCGCTCTTTGGCAGCGCGGCGCGCGTGCGCTATCTGCCCTATGACCTGCCGGGCGCGGTGCGGCGGTTTTTCTCACGCGTGCGGCCGCGCCTCGCCGTGATCTTCGAGACCGAGCTGTGGCCGAACCTCTATCGCGAATGCGGTCGGCGGCGCGTGCCGCTCGTGCTCGCGAGCGCGCGCATCTCCGAGCGCTCGGTGTCGCGCTACCAAAGACTCGGGGCGCTCTTTCGCGATGCGCTCTCGCAGGCGGAGGTGGTCGCCGCCCAGGGTGCGGGCGATGCCGAGCGCTTTCGGGCGCTCGGGGCGGATCCGGCGAGCACGCACGTCACCGGAAATTTGAAATTCGACTTCGAGCTGCCGCCCGATATCGCCGCACGCGGTGCGCAATTGCGCAGCGAGTACGCGGCGGCCCGGCCACTTTGGGTGGCAGGCAGCACGCACGGGGGCGGGGAGGAGCAGATGGTGCTCGAGGCGCACCGCAGCGTACGCGCCGCGTTTCCGCAAGCGCTGCTCGTGATGGCACCCCGCCACCCGCCGCGCTTCGACGAGGTGGCGCAGCTGCTCGCCGAGTCGCACCTGAGCTTCGTGCGTCGTTCCGCCTCAGCCGCCGCGGCGGCCCCGGGGCGCGCCGCGGTACTTCTCCTCGACACCCTCGGTGAGCTGCTCGAGTTCTACGCGGCTTCGGACGTCGCTTTCGTCGGGGGGAGTCTCGTCCCGGTCGGCGGCCATAACCTCCTCGAACCCGCCGCGCTTGGCATCCCGATCCTCACCGGCCCCTACAATTTCAACAGCGAGGACATCGCGCGACTCCTCGTGGCGCGCGGTGCCGCCGAAGTGGTCCACAATTCCTTCGAGCTCGCTGCGCGTCTGTGCGCACTGCTCGCTGATCCGGCCGAGCGCGCGCGCATGGGGACCCTCGGCCGCGCGTCCGTAGACAACAACCGCGGCGCGCTCGCGAAACTTCTCTCGCTCATCGAGCCGCTGCTCTGACGCTCAGCGGGTGCCGCCGGCAGGCGCTTGCGTCGGTGTCGGCTGCGGCGCGGCTGGGGCGGTTGCGGCCGGTGGAGTCGTCGGAGCCACATTCTGCGGTGTCGGCGCCCCCGTGGAGGTCGATACTGACAGCGTCAGCCAGTTGTTGATTTCGGCGAGCTGGGCGCGGTCGAGATTGCCGGCCGCGAAGCGCAGCTGCAGTACACTAACGATGTAGTCGTAACGCGCGCCCGAGAAGTCGGTCTCCGACTGCACGAGTTTCTGGCGCGCGTTCAGCACGTCGACCGCGGTGCGGGTACCGACGTCGTAACCCGCCTCCGTCGCCTTGAGCGCGGTGTGACTCGATTCGAGCGCCTGCTGCAGCGCCTGCACACGGGCAATGCCGGCGATGACACCGAGGTAGGCATCGCGCGCCGCCCGCTCGGTCGCGCGCGAACTCTGTACCACACCCTCCTTGGCGGCGATCCAGCGGTACTGCGCTTCACGCACCTTCGACTGCGTGTAGCCGCCGCTGAAAATCGGCACCGTAAGCTGTAGCCCGATCTGGCGGTCGTTCGCCTTGTTGAAGATGTCGGAAAAGCTCTGGCCGCTGAAGATCTCGTCGGAGGTGTTCTGGTTGTAAGAACGCGCCGCCACCAGATCGAGCGAGGGCAGATGGCCGCCGAAAGCGACCCGCACATTGTCGCGCGCGATGTCGGCCGCGAGTCGGCTCGCGACCAGGTTCAGGTTCTGCTCGAGGGAGATGTTGACCCAGCGGCTCTCATCGGCCGGCTCGGGACTCCGCAGCGGCATGTCGGTGCCGGGCTTCGAGAGCTGGTCATACGTCTGGCCGGTGATCTCCTGCAGCTGGTACACGGAAGTCGCGAGCGTACGCTTGGCGGCGATTACCGCCGCGGCCGCGGTGTCGTGTGCCGCCTTTGCCTCCTGCACATCGGTGATGGCGATGAGACCGACCTCGAAACGCTTATTGGCCTGATCGAGCTGGCGGGAGATGGCCTCGAGGGAGACCTGGTTGGCGGTGAGAGCATCCACGGAGTTGAGCACGACGAAGTACGCTTGCGCGGACCGCAGAATCAGCTGCTGCTCGGCTGCCTGGTAGTTGGCTTCCGCCTGCGCCACCTCGCTTCCGGCGGCCTTGAGGTTCATCCAATCCGACCAGGAAAAGATGTTCTGTCTGAGGTTCAACGCCCACTGGTAACCGGTTGAGTTGATCGTGTCGGGCAGCTGAGCGTTGACGAAGGGCTGCTGGCCCGGCCCGCACGCCGGGGGGTTGCAGACCTGAAAGATCTGCGTCTGTACGCCCGAGTTGTGGTCCCGCGTTCCGGCCGCAGTGCCGTTCAGCTGCGGCAGGACCGCCGACCAGGCCTGAGGCCGTGCCTCGCGCGCGGCGAGTCGGTTGGCATCCGCCTGGCGGATCACGGGGTCGTTGTGCAGCGCGTCCTCGAACACGCCGATCAAATCCTTTGCGGGCGCGGCGCCGGAGAAGGCGAGGAGAAGGAGGCTGAGAGTCGCAGCGCGAATCATGAGCGTTACCTTTCGTTACAGGCGGGGTCGGCAGCTCCATACAGCAGACGGGTCAGGGAAATGGGTTCGGTCAGAACGCGAATTTCGTCGGCCGGGCCGCATTCACGAGCGGATCGATCACGGTCTCGAAGAGACTCTGGCGCGTCCAGCGCTCCTCGGCCGTGCGCACAACGAGCCGCGCCTCCATCGCCGGAGCCTCGCCGACCACGACGAACATTCGGCCGCCGGTCCTCAGCATCCGCTCGAAGCGCGCGTCGTAGCTCGGGAGCGATGCGGTTACCGCGATCGCTGCGTACTGCGGGGGACTCGCGAGATTGAGCGCATCGGCCTCGACCACCTCCACGTCGCGCATCCCGAGCGCCGCAAGATTGCGCGTCGCCGAGTCGACGAGCTCCGGATAGAGCTCGAGCGAGCGCACCTCGGGGGTCATGGTGCGCAGGCAGGCGGTGAGAAAACCGCTCCCGGTGCCGATCTCGAGTACCGGCTCGCCCGGCTCGGGGAGGAGTGCCTGCAGCAGCCGGCCCGCCACGCTCGGACGCAACATATGTTGACCGCGCGCGAGGGGCACCTCGGCGTCGGCATACGCGCGGTAGCGCTGCCCCTGCGGCACGAACAGCTCCCGCGGTACATCCCGCAGCACCTCGAGCACGCGCGCGTCGAGGACGTCCCAGGCACGCACCTGCTGCTCGATCATCTGCTCGCGGGCCTCGGGATTCTGCATCGCCGGATTCGCTCCGATTGGACTTATTCCGTCGCGTGAAAGGCCGCAGAAGTTAAGGGTTTTCCCGCGCGCTGCCAAGCGTTGCTGCGACGAGATATGGTGAAATACCGACGGGTCGAGCCAGCGCCTGAGCTATGCTCTGCCTCGTCCGTATCCGTTGGCACGACAAATCCAATCAGAGTGCCTCCTGCGCCGCGGGAAGCCCAATCGGGAAGGATTGAGTAGTACCTAGATGTCCTCGATTGTCGGGCTTTTGTCCGTCCTTCTCGCCCTTATCGCGGCTGTGGTGCTTGTGCTGTACGCGTTGCAGCAGCGCGCCTTGCGCAGCGTCGGACAGGTGTCACGGCAGCTGCGTCCGGCCGCCGGCGGAGGCCCTCTGCCCGAGCGGGTGGAGGTCGAGAGCGGACAGCGCGAGGTCACCGCGCTCGTCGGCGCGGTCAATCAGCTGCTGAGCCGGGCCGCGCAGGGGGCGGGGGCCGAGGCGGTGCGTGCCCCGAAGCTCTTCGCCGATCTCGGCGATCGCATCCACGAGGCGGTGCTCGTGCACCGCGAGGTGATCCTGTACGCGAACCGCCAGTTCGCGAGTCTGGTCGGCGTCGATCGGGTCGATCTGATCGGCCGGCGGCTCGCCGATCTCGTGCCGCCCGAGTACTCGGAGCTCGTGAGCGAGAACATTCGTGCGCGCCTCGCCGGGGAGCCGACCGCAGAGCGCTACGAAATCGACATCGTCGGCCTGCAGGGCCAGATGAGCCGGCTCGAGATCGCCTCCACGCTGATCGATTACGACCGCGGCAACGCGCTCCTGATCACGGGTGTCGAAATCCTGCCGACACAGACCACGCAAAGTCGGCTCGCGGTTGGCGCGGCGCTCGAGCCACAGCTCCTCGCGCTCAACTCTCTCGCCGAGGCCATCGTCGCGACCGACAAAGACGGCCGCATCGCCTTCATGAATCCCGCGGCGGAGCAACTCACCGGCGCCGAAGCCGAGAGTGCGACCGGCAAGCTCCTCGAGGAGATCGTCGGGCTCGTGGACGAAACCGACCGGCGGCTGCTCTCAGATCCTGTGCACCAGGCGCTCACGAGCGGCGCCCCGGTGAACCTCAGTCGCCGCGCGCTGCTGCTCGCGCGCGGCACGGGCAACGAGCGCTCCATCGAGCTCTCGGCCTCACCGATACGCAACAGTGCGAAGGAGGTGGTGGGCGCCGTGGTGCTGCTGCACGATGTCACCGAGGTGCGCGGACTTGCGCGCCAGATGTCGTATCAGGCGACCCATGATGCCCTCACCGGGCTCGTCAACCGGCGCGAGTTCGAGCGGCGGCTCGAGGAAGCGATCGAGAGCGGCCAGCGGGGAGATGGGCAGCACGTGCTCTGCTACCTCGACCTCGATCATTTCAAAGTCGTCAACGACACGAGCGGGCATCTCGCCGGCGACAGCATGCTGCGCGAGGTGGCGAAACTTTTGCGCGAAGCGGTGCGCGACAGCGACACGGTCGGGCGACTTGGCGGCGATGAGTTCGGCACACTGCTGATTGGGTGCCCGCTCGAGAAGGCACGGCAGATTGCCGACGACCTCACCCGCGCGGTGGGCGATCACCGCTTCGTCTGGCGGGACAAGATCTTCAACATCGGAGTCTCGGTCGGGCTCGTGGAGATCTCACGCGAAAGCGGCACGCTCGAGGAGCTGCTCGCGGCGGCCGATACCGCCTGCTACGTGGCCAAGAAACAGGGCTCGGGACGCGTCGCGGTGTATTCCGCGCGCGATGAGGCGCTCGCGCGCCACACGGGCGAGATTCAGTGGCTGCAGCGGCTGCAGGGCGCGCTCAAGGAGGACCGCTTTCACCTCTACCACCAGGTAATCGTCGCCGCGCACGGTTCGAATGGCGGACCGGCCATGGAGGTGCTGGTGCGGCTTCAGGACGAGTCGGGACAGGAGCTGCCGCCGGCGGAATTCATGCGCGCCGCCGAGCGCTACCGCCTCATGGGCCTCGTCGACCGCTGGGTGGTGCAGACCACCCTCGCCGCGCTCGGGCGCGGGGCGATTCCCGTACAGAGCAACCGCAGCGTCGCCATCAATGTCTCGGGTCAGACGCTCGGCGACCCCCAGTTCCTCGAGTTTGTGGTCGAGTGCCTCGATGCGACCGGCGTTACGCCCGCGCAGGTGTGTTTCGAGATCGCCGAGAGCGCCGTCATCGCCAATCTCGATCACGCGCGCCGCTTCGTCGGGGTGCTGCACGGCATGGGCTGCCAATTTGCGCTCGATGATTTCGGCTCGGGGGTCGGCTCGTTCTCGAACCTCAAGACCCTGCCGCTCGATTACCTGAAGATCGACGGCTCCTTCATCCGCAACCTGGCGCGCGATACGGTCAATCAGGCGATGGTGACCGCGATGATCAAACTCGCGCGCACCCTCAACTTCAAGGTGATCGCCGAGCAGGTGGAGGACGCCGCCGCCGTCGATGCCGCGCGGCGCATCGGTGTCGATTACCTGCAGGGCTATGCGATCGGGCGACCGCAACCCCTGCCGCTCGCGGCGTAAGAAGCGCCGGCGAGCCGCTCAGAGCAGCGGCACGAGCAGCAGCGCCACGATGTTGATGATCTTGATCAGCGGGTTGATCGCAGGTCCCGCCGTATCCTTGTAGGGATCGCCCACCGTGTCGCCGGTGACGGCGGCCTTGTGCGCTTCCGAGCCCTTGCCGCCGTAGTGGCCTTCCTCGATGTACTTCTTGGCGTTGTCCCACGCGCCACCGCCCGTCGTCATCGAGATGGCCACAAAGAGTCCGGTGACGATCGTGCCGATCAGGAGTCCGCCGAGCGCCTTCACTCCCGCCCCGGGGCCCATGAGTATATTCATGATCCAGACGAGCGCGATCGGCACCGCGATCGGCATGAGCGAGGGCACGAGCATCTCGCCGATCGCCGCGCGCGTGAGCATGTCCACGGCGCGCGAGTAATCGGGCTTCTCGGTGCCGGCCATGATGCCCTTGATCTCACGGAACTGCCGCCGTACTTCATTCACGACCGCGCCTGCGGCGCGCCCGACCGCCTCCATGGCGAGCGCACCGAAGAGATAGGGCACGAGTCCGCCAATGAAGAGTCCGATGATCACCGCGGGATCGGAGAGCGAGAAGCTCGTGAGCTTGCCGGCGGAGGCGAGATTGCGGGTGTAGTCGGCAAAGAGGACGAGGGCTGCGAGCCCCGCCGAGCCGATGGCATAGCCCTTGGTTACTGCTTTGGTCGTGTTGCCCACCGCATCGAGGGGGTCGGTGACATCGCGCACCTGCTTCGGCAGGTGCGCCATCTCGGCGATGCCGCCGGCGTTATCAGTGATCGGGCCGTACGCATCGAGGGCCACGATCATGCCGGTCATGGAGAGCATCGCGGTCGCGGCGATCGCGATGCCGTAGAGGCCATCGAGCGTGTAGGAGCCCCAGATGGCGAGGCATACCGCGATCACGGGCAGCGCCGTCGCCTTCATCGACACGCCGAGTCCGGCGATGATGTTGGTGGCGGAACCGGTCTGGGAGGCGGCTGCGATCTTTCGTACCGGGGAGTACTCGGTCGAGGTGTAGTACTCGGTGATCATGATCATCGCCGCGGTGAGCGCCAGCCCGATCAGCGTGCAGCCGAAGTGCGCGGCGAGATTCCCCGGCATGAGCGCACGCGTGATGAAGTAGAACCCGACGGCCGAGACGACGGCGGAGACGATCACGCCCTTGTAGAGAGCGTTCATGATCTTTCCGCCCGCGCGCGCCGAGACAAAAAATGTGCCGATGATGGAGGCGACGATGGAAGCAGCCCCGAGCGCGAGCGGGTAGATCACCGCCCGCAGTGCCGCATCGGGTCCATCCTTGAGGAAGAGCAGCCCGCCAAGGAGCATGGTGGCGACGATCGTGACCGCATAAGTCTCGAAGAGGTCTGCGGCCATGCCGGCGCAGTCGCCAACGTTGTCGCCCACGTTGTCGGCGATCACGGCGGGATTGCGCGGGTCGTCCTCGGGGATGCCCGCTTCGACCTTGCCGACCAGATCCGCTCCAACGTCGGCTCCCTTGGTGAAGATCCCACCGCCGAGGCGCGCGAAGATCGAGATGAGGGAACCGCCGAAGGCGAGGCCGATGAGCGCCTGCAGCGCGCCGGTTGGGCCGACCGCAGGAATCTGGCGCAGCAGTGCGTAGTAACCGGCGACGCCGATCAGAGCGAGTCCGACCACGAGCATGCCGGTGATCGCGCCGCCGCGGAACGCGACCTGGAGTGCGGCGTTCAACCCCTCGGTGGCTGCCTGCGCCGTGCGCACGTTAGCGCGTACCGAGACGTTCATGCCGATGTAACCGGTGAGCCCCGAGAGCACCGCGCCGACCGCGAAGCCACCGGCAGTGGGCCAGCCGAGTAAGAAGCCGATGAGGAAAAACAGGACGATGCCGACCATGAAAATGGTGCGGTACTGGCGGTTGAGGTACGCCTCGGCACCCGCCTGCACCGCGGCGGCGATCTCCTGCATGCGGGTGTTGCCCGTCGGCAGGCGCAGAATCATCATGGTTGAGAACACGCCGTACAGTACGGCGAGCACGCCGGCCGCAATCGCGACCCAGAGCCACCCCGTGGCGTCCATCGAGTGAACCTCCCCGAAAAAAGGCCGCGCACTATAGCACGGCGATCACGCCCTCTCAGGGCGTCGCGGGCGCTCGGTGCGGGCGGCTCGGTCCTTGCCGACCGCGCCGCAGCAACTCAAACCTTAAAGTCGCTCGCGAGTTTTCGGCGTACCGAAACGCCCCTGATGTGAACGTAGTCCGGGAGCCCCTTCTTGTAAGGAGGGTAGGCCTCGCCGGCGATCAGCGGCTCGAGATAGCGGCGGCAAGCGTCAGTGATCCCGAAGCCGTCCTCGCGGATGTATTCAGGCGGCAGCTTCTTCTCCTTGTTGGCAACTTCCGAGAGCGGCACGTGGCCGATCGTCCAGCGGTAGGGCTTCGAGGACTTGCGCACGATGATCGGCATCACCGCGTTCACACCCCGCAGCGCGAGTTCCACCGCCGCCTTGCCGACCGCGTAGGCCTGCTCGACGTCGATACGCGAGGCGATGTGCCGCGCCGAGCGCTGCAGGTAGTCGGCGACCGCCCAGTGATACTTATAACCCTGAGCCTCGCGCACCATGTTGGCGATGAGGGGGCCGACACCACCGAGCTGCGTATGTCCGAAGGCATCGCGCGTGCCCGCTTCCGCGAGAAATTTGCCATCCGCGTAGGCGGCGCCTTCCGAAACCACGATCACGCAATAGCCGTATGCGTTCACGCAGTCCTTCACCCGCCCGAGAAACCGGTCGCGTTCGAAGGCGACCTCCGGGAAGAGGATGATGTGCGGTGGCTCGGCGGTGCCGTGGCCGGCAAGTCCCGCGGCCGCCGCGATCCAGCCCGCGTGACGTCCCATCACCTCGAGTACAAACACCTTCGTGGAAGTGCGCGCCATCGAGGCCACATCGAGCGCGGCTTCTCGGGTTGAAACGGCGACGTACTTCGCGACCGAACCAAATCCGGGGCAACAATCGGTATGGGGCAGATCGTTGTCGACGGTCTTCGGTACGCCAACGCAAGTCACCGGAAAGCCCAAGGAAGCGCCGATCTGCGACACCTTGAGCGCTGTGTCCATCGAGTCATTGCCGCCGTTGTAGAAAAAGTAGCCGATGTCGTGCGCGCGAAACACCTCGATCAGCCGCTCGTACTCGGCGCGGTTCTCATCGATGCCCTTGAGCTTGAAGCGCGCCGAACCGAAGGCGCCGGCGGGCGTGTATTTGAGCGCGCGGATGGTCGCGGGGCGCTCGCGGCCGACGTCGATCAGATCCTCGGTGAGGGCGCCGACGATACCGTCGCGTCCCGCGTACACCTTGCCGATACGCGCTGAACGCAGTGCCGTCTCGATCACCCCGCACGCCGACGCGTTGATCACGGCCGAGACCCCCCCGGACTGGGCGTAGAAGGCGTTGCGGGGGGCCGTGCTCTTTTTCATGGAGGCTGGCACCTGTCGGAATAGCTTACAGCGCAAGAATAACGCACGCCTCGCGCTCGCGCAGGGCCCGCGCAGCGCCCGCTGCGGCCGCTGTTTGACCTCTCGCGGAGCGGCCGGTAACGTTGCCAACCTTTGTGGCCAGAGAGCGGCGAGAGTTTCCTCGCCTGACACAGACATGCGCATCGTTTTGTTGGGCGCGCCGGGCTCCGGCAAGGGCACCCAGTCTCAGCGTCTCGTCGAGCGCTTTGGAATCCCGCAGATCTCCACGGGTGACCTCCTGCGTGCGGCGGTGGCCCGCGACACCGAACTTGGCCGTCAGGCGAAGGAGGCCATGGAAGGGGGGCGGCTGGTCGAGGATTCTCTCGTCCTCGGCATGATCCGCGAGCGTCTCGCGGAGCGCGACACGCGCCGCGGTTTCATCCTCGATGGGTTCCCGCGCAACCTGGCGCAGGCGCACGCGCTCGAGCGGCTGCTCGGGGAGCTCGGGCAGCCACTCGATGCGGTGGTGCAGCTCGATGTCGATGCGGCGGAGCTCGTGCGCCGCATCTCCGGGCGGCGCACGTGCGCCGATTGCGGCAAGGTGTTCAATGTATCCAGCGCGCCCTCGGCCCGCGGCGCGGCCGAGCGCTGCCCGAAGACGAACGCAGCGCACCGTCTGGTGCAGCGACCCGATGACAATGAAGCGACCGTCGCCGAGCGGCTGCGCGTGTACGAGGAGAAGACCCGGCCGCTCATCGATTTCTATCGCGCACGCGGCCTGCTGCGCGTGATTGACGCGACGGGCGATGTGGACGTCGTCACGCGCCGCCTGATGCAGGCGCTTGGCGCGCCCGCGCGGCGCGCCAAATCCACGCGCGCGGGCGCGGCACGGGGGAAACGCCGCGCCGCCCGCACAGCACGCCGTAAGGGTGTGAGCGCGCGTGGCAAGGCGGCCGCGCGCCGGCCCGGGCGCACGCCCGGGCGTGGCCGCAAGCCCAAGCGCGGACCACGCTGACAACCTCGTGCGGACTAAAGCGCCGCGAGCAGTTGCTCGCCGAGGAGCGCGCCGCGCCAACCCCGCAGCACCGTAAGATCGCGTCGTCCGTCGGCGAGCTGCTCGAGATCGCGGCGCGTCGCGAGCACCTCGGGGACGAGTCTGAGTTCCCCGGCCACCCCCTGGATGATGCCGCCGAGTTTTCTCACGAGCGCCGCCTTGAGCGGATCGGGCCGCGCGCGGGCGGGCAGAGGGGGCGGAGGGTCGGGGACCGCGGCAGCCTCGACGCAGGCGAGTAGCTGCGCGCCGCGA
Organism: Steroidobacteraceae bacterium; assembly: GCA_035623585.1. Classification (GTDB taxonomy): domain Bacteria; phylum Pseudomonadota; class Gammaproteobacteria; order Steroidobacterales; family Steroidobacteraceae; genus 13-2-20CM-66-19. The sequence goes on from DASPTE010000058.1 coordinate 10,617, forward strand.
CGCTTCACAAGGCCCGCGGGCATGCCCGGAATCGCCGCGAGCGCTGCGAGCGAGCGCGGCGCCTGCAGCGCGATCTCCCGCAGCAACGCGTCCTCGAGTATCCAGCCGCGCGGCCGGTTGTGCTCCGCGGCGCTGCGCTCGCGCCACGCGGCGAGCGCGCGTGCGAGGCGCGCGCGCGGCGCATCGAGCTCGCGCATCCCCTTGAGACGCTGCCACGCGTTGTCGGGATCTATCGTGAGTGCACGGGCGTCCTCGAGAGCGCTCAGTTCCTCGGCGAGCCAGCCCGAGCGCCCGAGCCGCTCGAGTGTTTGCGCGAGTTCGTCGGCGAGCGGGAGCAGGTAGCGCACGTCATCGAGTGCGTATTCGAGCTGTGCGCCCGAGAGCGGGCGGCGCGACCAATCGGTGCGCGTGTGGGACTTGGTGAGCCTCTCTCCAAGAAGCCGCGCGACGAGCTCGGCGTAGCCGATCTGCGCAGGAAGCCCTGCGAGGGCTGCAGCGACCTGGGTGTCGAACACCGGCCGCGTAAGGCCGACGACGGGCAGCAGCACCTCGAGGTCCTGCCGCGAGGCGTGCATCACCTTGACGAGCGGACCCGAGCCGAGGAGCGGCTTGAGCGCTGTGAGATCTGCAAGCAGCAAAGGGTCGACGCACACGGCCTCGATGGGCGTCGCCAGCTGCAGCAGACACAGCTGTGCGCGGTACGTGCGCTCACGCAGGAATTCGGTATCGAGCCCCACGCGCCGCTCTCGGGCGAGGCGCGCGGCAAGTTCGGCGAGAGCGGCCGGGGTGGTGATTAGGGGCTGCAAACGGCGGCAGGGGATGATCTGTACAATCTCCCGTGCATTATGCGCGGGGCCGCGCCGGTATCGAAAGACATGAAGGAGCTCATTCGCGTCTTTGCGCAGATCACGCTCCTGCGTCGCGGACCGCAGGACCTGCCGGCATCGCCACTCCTCACGGTGCTGAGCATCGTCGCCTACCTGGCAGTGAACTTTGTCATCGCCACGGCGCTGCCGCCGGGGAGCGGTTGGCCGATGCAGTTGTTGATCGGCGCGCTCTTCACGCTGCTTTGGTACATCGTGGTGCTGCGCCTCGTCGGCCGGCCCGAACGCATTGCGCAGACCGTGAGTGCGGTCTTCGGACTCGAAACACTGCTCTCCCCGCCGCTCATCGTGTGCGAGTGGCTCATGCGGCGCTTTGGCACCGATACCACCTGGCAGCTGCCGATCGCAGTCGTGGGGCTGCTGCTGGTCATCTGGCTGATTGCCGCCAATGCGCACGTGGTGCGCGCGGCGCTCGAATGGTCACTTGCCGCGAGCGTCGCGCTCGTGATCCTGCGCATCGTCGCCACCGAGTTACTGCTCATCGCGCTCTTTGCTCCCGCCAACACCTGATCGCGCGTATGCACGTTCATATTCTCGGCATCTGCGGCACGTTCATGGGCGGTATCGCCGCGCTGGCACGAGCCAAGGGCGTGCGCGTCACCGGCTCCGACCGCGACGTGTACCCCCCGATGAGCACCCAACTTGAATCGCTCGGGATCGCGCTCACCGAGGGTTTCGGCGCGGCGCAGCTCTCGCCACGCCCGGACTTGGTGATCGTCGGCAACGTCATGACGCGTGGCCAGCCGGTGATCGAAGCGCTGCTCGAGAGCGACCTGCCCTACCTCTCCGGACCCGAGTGGCTCGCGCGCGAAGTGCTGCGCGACCGCTGGGTGCTCGCGGTCGCCGGCACACACGGCAAGACTACGACCGCCTCGCTTCTCGCCTGGATTCTCGATCACGCGGGGCTCGCGCCTGGGTTTCTCATCGGTGGCCTGCCGACGAACTTCGGCGTGAGCGCGCGTCTTGGCGCGCCCCCTTTCTTCGTCATCGAGGCTGACGAGTACGACACCGCGTTCTTCGACAAGCGCGCCAAGTTCGTGCATTACCGCCCGCGCACCCTCGCCCTTAACAACCTCGAATACGATCACGCCGACATCTACCCGGACGTTGCCGCCATCGAACGGCAGTTCCATCACCTGGTACGCACCGTGCCAGGGAGCGGACGCATCATCTGGAATGCGACCGACAGCCGCCTCGAAGAGGTGCTGGCCATGGGGTGCTGGACGCCGCGGGAGGGCTTTGCGCGCGAGAGCCGACCCGAGGCGCTCTGGAGCGCGCGCCCGCTCCCCCACGTTCAGGACTTCTCGCGCTTCGAGGTGCTTGAAGGCGATGTGCCACGGGGCACGCTGGATTGGTCTTTGATCGGTGCGCACAACCTCGACAATGCGCTCGCCGCGCTCGCTGCCGCGCGCCACGCGGGGGTTGCTCCCGCGAACTCGCTCAAGGCGCTCGCGAAATTCACGGGCATCGCCCGCCGGCTGCAGCTGCGCGGGGAGGTGAGGGGCGTTCGGGTTCACGATGATTTCGCGCATCACCCAACCGCCATCGCCACCACCATCGATGGGCTGCGACGGCGCGTCGGCGGCACGGCGCGCATCATCGCCGTGCTCGAACCGCGCTCGGCGACGATGCGCAGGGGAGTGCATCAGCACACGCTCGGCCCGGCGCTCGCCGCTGCGGATGCCGTGTGGCTTTACACCCCGCCCGATCTTGGCTGGGACACCGGCACAGTGCTCAGCGCGCTCGGTGCGCGTGCCCACTCGAGTCAGGACATCGATGAGCTCGCGCGCGAACTCGCGCGCGCGGCTCGCCCCGGCGATCATGTCCTCATCATGAGCAACGGCGGGTTCGGGGGACTGCACGAGAAGCTGCTCGCCGCACTCAGAGGCCGCACCTGAACGCATATGGAGAGCGAAAGCCTCGCGCTTTTCCCCCTGCACACGGTGCTGTTCCCGGGGGGACCGCTGTCGCTGCGGATCTTCGAGCCACGCTATCTCGACATGGTGCGCCGCTCGCTCAAGGACGGCAGCGCCTTCGGCGTGCTCCTCATCATTGAAGGTGCCGAGGCCGGTGCGATCTCGGCAGTTGCCTCCTGCGGAACGACCGCGCGGCTCGTGGATTTCAGCCAGCTGCCCGATGGTCTCCTCGGCATCAGCTGCCTCGGCGAGCGCCGCTTCCGCGTGCTGCGGCGCTGGCAGCAGGAAGATGGACTGCACCTCGCGGAGGTTACCTATCTGCCTGAGGAGCGAGCGCTGGCATTGCCTCACGAGCATGCGCGTCTTGGCGAGCTGCTGCGCGAGCTCCTGCCGCAACTCGGTAGCGCCTACGCGCGCATTCCTTCCCGCTACGCAGACGCCGGCTGGGTCGCGAACCGCTGGGCCGAGCTTCTGCCGCTGCCGCCCGCGAGCAAGCTCGCACTCCTTGAGCTCGACGACCCGCTCGCGCGCCTTGCGGCGGTTGCCGAGCTCTCAGCCCGGCAGCCCCCGGCTGCGCATGTATAGGCCGAGGTACTTCTCGCGCACGTAATTCGCCTCGACGAGCGCGAACACGAGTCCGCGCCAGCCGTCGAGAAATCCCAACCGCAGAAAATACCCGCGGAAGAAGCGCCAGCGCGGATTGATCAGCACCTTGGCGAGTCCGCATCGCTTGCCGCGCTCATACATCGCCTGCGCCATGAGGCGCGCGTAACGGCGCATGCGATCTTCGTGATCGCTGAGGCTGCGGTAGGAGTAATGCTCGAGGCGCCCGTACAGGCGGCGGACCGGCCCGTTGACACGCGTATTCTCGTGCACTTCCTCGCCGCTCCAGCCCCCGCGCCGCCGGTCAAAGAGTCGTACCAGGCGGTCGGGGTAGGCGTTCCCGTGGCGCAGGAAGCGACCGAAGTAATCGGTGATGCGCGGCACGGACCAGCCCGCGGCAGCGGGGAAACCCCCCGCGCGGAGCGCGCTGATCTCAGCGCGCAGCTGCTCGGTCACGCGCTCGTCGGCGTCGACGCACAATACCCAGTCGTGCCGCGCCGCCTCCACCGCGAACTGCTTCTGCGAGCGGTAGCCGGGCCAGTCGCGCTCGATGACGCGGGCGCCGAGCGCAGCGGCAAGCTCGCGCGTGCGATCAGTGGAGTGCGAGTCGACAACGAGCATCTCATCGCAGAAGCTCACCGAGCGTAGACACTCCTCGATGCGGTCGGCTTCGTTGTAGGTGATCACGCACGCCGTCAAAGCGCTGTCACTCGCCACGGTTACTCCGCCATCGCCGGAAGCGGCCAGGCCGTAGAATACATTTAATGTCCTCGATACTCTTCTACGACCCCCTGTGCCAGCGGCCCTACGACACGCGTAACCTCGCGACGACTGCCCTCGGTGGCACCGAATCGACCCTCACGCGCATCGCGGATGCGCTCGATGCGTTCGTGATCCAACACAACCGCACCGAGGACTGGGGGCGTTACCGCAGCCCGCAGCGCATCGAGGGAATCGAGCGCGTGATCGTCGTCCGTGATTCGCGCGCTCTGCCTTGGGTGCGGGAGCGCTATCCGCACGCGCGCAGTTACCTCTGGCTGCACGATCGGCTGCGGCCGGGATCGCGCCGGGCGCGCTGGCTCGCGGGCACGGCCGCAATTCTGCGCGACATGGCGGTGACGGCTGTGTGCGTGTCCGACTGGCAACGCCGCGGCGTCGAGGCGACGCTCGAGCGCATCGGTGTTGCCGGACGGGTGCGGGCCGTCACGCTCTATAACCCGGTAGATGATGCGCTCGTGCCCGACGCCACGCCCGTGGATCCGAACAAGCTGGTCTTTTTTTCCTCTCCCAACAAGGGACTGCATTTTGCGCTCGACGTCTTCGCGACGCTCAAGCGCGCGATCCCCGCCTTGCGTCTCGTCGTCGGCAACCCCGGTTACAAAAGCGCACCGGGTGTGCGCCGCGATGGCGTCGAGTTCCTGGGCGCCCAGC
>DASPTE010000066.1:0-22666 GCA_035623585.1 Steroidobacteraceae bacterium
GTCCAGGATGAACCGGCGCGCGGCGGCAAGGTGATCGTCGCGGTGGGCTCGGAAGCGAAGAGCATGCTCGGGCGCACGCCCGGGCACATCACCGCGGTGCGCCCGATGAAGGACGGGGTGATCGCAGACTTCACCTACACCGAGAAGATGCTGCAGCACTTCATCAACAAGGTGCACGGCAACCGCATGCTCAGGCCCTCGCCGCGCGTGTTGGTATGTGTGCCCTTCGGTTCGACGCAAGTCGAGCGGCGCGCCATCCGCGAATCCGCCGAAGGCGCGGGCGCACGCAACGTCGCGATCGTGAGTGAGCCGATGGCGGCGGCGGTGGGCGCGGGGCTCCCGGTGCACGAGGCGCGCGGCTCGATGGTGCTCGATATCGGCGGCGGCACTTCCGAGGTCGCGGTGCTCTCGCTAAACGGGGTCGTCTACGCCAACTCGGCGCGCATCGGTGGCGATCGCTTCGACGAGGCGATCATGAACTACGTGCGGCGCAACTACGGCATCCTGATTGGCGAGGCGACCGCGGAGCGCATCAAGATCGAGATCGGCACCGCCTACCCGGGGCAGCAGGTGCGCGAGCTCTCGGTCAAGGGACGCAATCTCTCCGAAGGCGTGCCGCGCAGCTTCACGCTCAACAGCAACGAGATCCTCGAGGCACTGCAGGAGCCGCTGCAGGCAATCGTGAGCGCGGTGAAGCAGGCGCTCGAGCAAACTCCTCCGGAGCTCGGCGCCGACGTCGCCGAGCGCGGCATCGTGCTCACCGGCGGCGGGGCGCTGCTGCGCGACATCGACAAGCTCCTCACCGAGGAGACGGGCCTCCCGGTGGTGGTCGCGGATGATCCGCTCACCTGCGTGGCACGCGGGGGCGGGCGCATCCTCGAACTGATGGACGAGCTCGGCCCCGGACACTTCGGACTCGAGTAGCGCGAGGAGCGCGCGAATCGCAAGTGGCCGCCTTCGGGACAGGAGCCGGCAGACCACTGCAGGGGCGGGGCAATTCGCCGGGATTGCAGTTCACGCTCTACGCCGCACTCTCGATCGTGGCCATGTACCTCGATCAGCGCCAGCACTACCTCGAGGGCGTGCGCTATGTGCTGCAGGCGACCGCGTATCCGATCCAGCTCGCCGTGAGCTCCCCGGCCGCCGCGTGGCACTCGCTCAAGGAGAGCTTCGAAACCCGTAACGCGCTGCGCGCCGAGAACACCCGGCTGCGCGAGAAGCAGCGCGACCTCGAATTGCGCGCGATGCGTTATGAAGCGCTCGCGCGCGAGAATGGCGAGCTGCGCGGGCTGCGCGAGGCGCTGCCGCCGGTCGCGGATCGCTTCCTCACCGCCGAGATCGTCAACATCCAGTTGAATAGCCTGAGGCAACGCCTCCTCATCAACCGCGGTGCCGTCAACGGGGTCTTCAAAGGACAGGCGGTGCTCGATGACGAGGGCCTCATCGGCCAGACCACCCACGTCGGCCCCTGGAGCGCGGAAGTGATCCTCATCACCGACCCCGAGCATGCCGTGCCGGTGACGATCGAACGCACGGGCCTGCGCACGATCGCAGTCGGCGATGCCACATCGCTCGCGCTCCCGTATCTACCCGCCAACGCCGACGTCAGAAACGGCGATCTGCTCCTGAGTTCGGGGCTCGGCGGGGTGTTTCCGCAAGGCTATCCCGTCGCGCGCGTCACCGAAGTGCACCGCGATGCCATCCAGCCGCTCGCCCAGGTGCGGGCCGCCCCGCTTGCGCACGTCGACAGCGACAGCGAGGTGATGCTCATCTGGTTCCGCGCCGGTCAGCCCTCCGCCCCGGCCCCGACGCCCGATGCGCATGGGGATCTCGCGAACGGCAATCCCGCGATGCAGCCGCAGGCGATCGCCGCGAGCGCCCCAAAGAGCGGAGTGAAGCCGTGAACGTTGACTCACGCGGACGACTCGCCCTCACAGCGCTCCTCGCGCTCGTACTTACGGTGCTGCCCCTGCCGCCCTGGCTCGATGTCGTGCGCCCCGCCTTCCTCGTGCTCACGGTGCTTTACTGGTCGATGAATGCCCCGCGCACCGGCGGCATCGCGTTCGGCTTCGTCGCCGGGCTCATGCTCGATGTGTTTCAGGGCCCGGTGCTCGGGGAGCACGCACTTGCGCTCTCACTCCTCGCTTATATTTTCGTGCGCGAGCACCAGCGGATCCGTCTCAAGCCGCCGTTTCAGCAGGCGCTGATCGTTTTCGCAGCACTGATCATGTACGAGTTCGTGGTGTTCGCGATCGATGGCTGGACCGGTCATCCGCTCACGAGTCCACTGCGCTGGCTTCATACCATCACCGGGGCGCTGATCTGGCCGCCAGCCGCGGCGCTCCTCGCCTACGGAGCGGGCCATGGCGCTGGCAGACGCGTCTGAGCGGAACTATCCTCGCGTCCTAAGGAGACGGTGGAACCGATGCTGACCATGCGCACGGTGCGCATCAAAGATCACTGGCGCGAGCAGCGCCTCTTCGATCAGCGCTCGCTCGCCGGAGCGGCGGTCATGGGGCTCGCGACGCTCGCACTCATCGTGCGCCTCTTTGTGCTGCAGGTCGCCCGTTACGACTACTACAGCGAGCTCTCCGAGGGCAATCGCGTGCGTACCGAGCCGATCCCGGCGGCCCGCGGCTTGATTCTCGATCGCCGCGGGGAGTTGATCGCCGGCAACCACCCCGCCTATCAGCTCGAACTCGTGCCCGAGGAGGTACCGAACCTCACGAAGACGCTCGCGAGTTTGGTGGACCTCAAGCTCATTCGCGCCGAAGAGGTCCCCGAGATCCGCCGTACCATCAACTCGAGCCGCAGCTTCGACTCCGTGCCGATCATGCTGCGGATGTCGGACGAGGACGTGGCGCGCTTCGCGGTGCGGCGCTTCGAGTTTCAGGGACTCGACATCAAGACGCGCCAGACCCGCTGGTATCCAAACGGCGATCTCGCCGTGCACGCGCTCGGCTACGTGGGAGCGATCAGCGAGCAGGATCTCAAGCACATCGACCGCGCCGCCTACGCCGGCACCTCACTCATCGGCAAACTCGGCGTCGAGGGCGCTTTCGAGAAGGAGCTGCACGGCACGAATGGCTTTCGCGAGGTGCTCGTCAACGCGCAGGGACGCTCGGTGGAGCGGCAGGGGGCGCTCACACCCGAGCTGCGCACCAAGGCGCCCGCGCCGGGGGAGGATCTCGTGCTCTCGATCGACCTCAAGGTGCAGCGGGTCGCCGAGACCGCCCTTGCAGGTCATCGCGGCGCGGTGGTCGCGCTCGATCCGAACAACGGGAATGTCATCGCACTCGTGAGCCTCCCGGGCTTCGATCCTTCGCTCTTCGCACGCGGCATCACCGCGGACGAGTACACGGCGCTGCAAAGCGACATCGATGCGCCGCTCTTCAACCGCGCCTTGCGCGGCACCTACGCGCCCGGCTCCACCGTGAAGCCCGTGATCGCACTCGCAGGACTCACCTACCACGTGGTGGATCCGAAGGCGCAGCACTACTGCTCGGGCGAGTTCTATCTGCCGGGCAGCACGCACGTGTTTCACGAGTTCCATCACGAGAAGCACGGCTACGTCGATCTCGACGAGGCTATCGCGCGCTCCTGTGACATCTATTTCTTTGGCCTCGCCGACGTCCTCGGCGTCGACCGGATCGCCACGTTCATGGCGCCGTTTGGCTTTGGCAAGGTGACCGGCATTGACGTCGGGGGCGAGAAGCCTGGGATCCTGCCCTCGCGCGAGTGGAAGACGAAGGCCTTCACGCGCCCGGTCGATCAGACGTGGTTCCCGGGCGAGACGGTGAACTTGGGCATCGGCCAGGGTTATCTCACCGTGACGCCGATCGAGCTCGCGCACTACGCGAGCATCCTCGCGACGCGTGGCAGGATCTGGCAGCCGCGTCTCGTCGCCGCCTTTCGCGATCCGCGCACCGGGGAGGTCCACCCGATCGCCCCGATTCCCGGGGGCGAGGTCGAGGGCATCGCGGAGGAGGATTGGCAGCGCGTCGTGCACGGCATGATCGGCGTCACCACAAGGGGAACCGCGGCCGCGATCGGCATCCATGCGCCCTACACCTTTGCCGGCAAGACCGGCACTTCGCAGGTGTTCTCGTTGGCCCCGAACGAGAAATACAACGCGAGCGCGCTCGCCGAGCGGCTGCGCGATCACTCCTGGTTCATCGCCTTCGCGCCCGCGGACGACCCGAGGATTGCGCTCGCGGTGATCCAGGAGAATGGCGGCCAGGGCGCGAGCGCCGCGGCGCCGATCGCCCGCAAAGTCCTCGACGCCTATCTCCTCGACGACGAGGGGCAACTCAAGCCGCAAAGCTGATGTACGAAGAAGTCCTCTCGAGTTCCCGCGCCCGCCGCACGCTCACTGGCGCCGCGCGCGTGCTGTTCGCGCTCAAGATCGATGGGCCTCTCGTCGTCGGCCTCGCGCTCATCGCCCTCTATGGCCTCATCGTGCTCTACAGCGCCTCGGGTCAGAGCGTCGCGACCATGGTGCGCACCGGCGCCCGGCTCGTGCTCGGCACCATCGCCATGCTGCTGCTCGCGCGCGTCAACCCGAATTTCCTGCGCCGCGCCTCGCCCTGGCTGTACGCGATCGGTATCTTCCTGCTCGTGATCGTCGCCGCCGTCGGTCACGTCGGCATGGGCGCGCGCCGCTGGCTGAATCTCGGCCTCTTTCGTTTCCAGCCGTCCGAGCTCATGAAGCTCGCCGTGCCGATGATGTGCGCCTGGTACCTGCGCGAGCGCCCGCTCCCCCCGAGCTGGGGTTCGCTCGGGGTGATGAGCCTCATGATCCTGCTGCCGGTCGGACTCGTCGTGCTCGAACCCGACGTCGGCACCGCGGCGCTCATCGCCGTCGCCGGCGGACTCGTCATCGTGCTCGCCGGCATGCGCGTGCGCGTCATGCTCGGGCTCATCCTGCTCGGCGTCCTCGCGGCCACCTTCGGCTGGCATTTCCTGCACGAATACCAGCGCAAGCGCGTCCTCATGTTTCTCAACCCGCAAGCCGACCCGCTCGGCGCCGGCTATCACATCATCCAGTCGCAGATCGCGATCGGCTCCGGAGGGCTCTTCGGCAAGGGCTGGATGAACGGCAGTCAATCGCAGCTCGCCTTCCTTCCCGAGCGCTCCACGGATTTCATCTTCGCGGTGATCGGCGAGGAATTTGGGCTCCTTGGGCTGCTCTTGCTGCTCCTTCTCTACGCATTCGTCGTCGCCCGCGCGCTGTATCTCGCCACCCAGACGCAGGACACCTTCTCGCGGCTCCTCGGCGGCTCGCTCGCGCTCACCTTTTTCGTGTACGTGTTCATCAACGCCGGCATGGTGACGGGGCTCCTGCCGGTCGTCGGCGTGCCGCTGCCGCTTGTGAGCTACGGGGGCAGTTCCGTCGTGACGGTCCTCGCCGGCTTCGGTATTCTCATGGCGCTGTATTCACGGCGGAAGCTCGTCGGGTCCTAGGGATGAGGGGTAGTTTCGTTCTGCTCGCCGTGCTCGCGAGCGCGGCAGCGTCCGCGCAGTCGGTCGATGCGCCGGTGGCGGCCGCCTTTAACCTTGACCGCGAGGACATCTCGAGTTTCGTCGACGAAGTCGTGAGCCGCGATGGGCTCAAGCGCACCGACGTGCGCGCGCTCCTCAAGCAGGCGCAGCCGCAGCCGAAGATCCTCGAGATCATGACCCGCCCGCCCGAGCGCTTCGTGCCCTGGTGGGAGTACCGCGAGCGCTTCCTCACTGCCGAGCGCATCAACGACGGCGCCCACTTCTGGCTCGATCACAAGCTCGCGCTCGAGCAGATCGCGCTCGAATATCAGGTGCCGCCCGAGTATCTGGTCGCGATCGTCGGCGTCGAGTCCTTCTACGGACGTATCACCGGCCACTACCGCGTGCTCGATGCGCTCGCAACGCTCGCCTTCGACTATCCCCCAAGGCACGGCTTCTTCCGCGGCGAGCTCGAACAGTTTCTGCTCCTCGCCAAGGAGAACGGCCTCGATGCGCTCAACGTGACCGGTTCCTATGGAGGCGCTATGGGCGCGCCGCAGTTCATGCCCTCCGCCTACCGCCGCTACGCGGTCGATGCCAACACCCACAAGCCCATCGACCTCTGGACCGACTGGGACGGGATCCTCGCGAGCGTCGCCCTTTACCTGCACGAGGCCGGTTGGACGCCCGGGGGAGCAGTGCTCGCCGACGCGCAGCTCGACCCGGAGCCCTCGTTCCAGATCGACCCGCATAACGTCGAACTCAACGAAACGGTCGAAGGCCTCGGCGCCCACGGCGTTCGGGTCGACGCGCAGGTCGCGGGCGATGTGCCCGTCGTGCTCGTCTCCGCCGAACAGCGCGACGGACCCTCCTACCGCGTCGGCTTTCACAACTTCTACGTCATCACCCGCTACAACCATAGCGCCCGCTACGCCATGGCCGTGAACGATCTCGCGCAGGCTATCGCGCAGCGCGTGCTCGCCGCGCCGCTATGAGAGGGCCAAAAAGGCCGCCATGGCGGACGCTGCGCACTGGCGCAGCGGTCGTGGCAGCTCTCGCGCTTGCAGCCTGCGCCGCGCATCGACCGCACCCTGCGCCTCGACCCGCACCGCCGCCCTCACCACCGCCCCCGCCCCCCGCCAATATCGAGGCCACCCCCGATGCCGTGCCACGCTCTGAGCCGCGCAGCACTCACGGCAATCCACCCTTCTACGATGTGCTCGGCCAGCGCTACTTCGTGCTCGCCGTGTCGGATGGTTATCTCGAACGCGGTGTCGCCTCCTGGTACGGACCCACCTTCCACGGCGGCAATACCTCGAGCGGCGAGCCGTACAACATGTACGGGATGACGGCCGCGCATAAGACGCTGCCGTTGCCGACCTACGCGCGCGTCACCAACCTCAAGAACGGCAAGAGCGTCGTGGTGCGCATCAACGACCGCGGTCCCTTCGTAGCGAATCGCCTGATCGACCTCTCCTACACCGCAGCCGCCAAACTCGACATGCTGCGCGAGGGCACGACGCTGGTCGAGGTGCGCTCGCTCACCCCCGGGGTGCCGGATGTGCTCACGCGCACTGCGGAACTCCCCGCGCCCGCGATTTATCTGCAGGCCGGAGCGTTCGCGGATGCGCAGAACGCGCAGCGGGTGCTCGATCGGCTGCACGCCGGGGGCCTCGCGAGTGCCTTCGTGCTCTCCCCGCTCGAGGGCCAGTCGCATCTTTACCGTGTGCGCCTCGGTCCGATCGGGAGCGTCGCCGAGTTCGATGAGCTGAGCTCGCGCCTCAGCGCGCTCGGGTTCGCGGACGCGCGCCTCGCGCTCGACTGAGAGCGCAAGCGTGGCCGCGGATGCGGGCGCTGGTCCGGCGTGCGCACTCTCTTTGTTAGAATGCGCGCCCCGACGGCCACGCGAAGGGAATCTGACGCCAGTGATCCGCGCACTCTCTTGCGCCGCGCTCAGCTGCCTCGCGCTGCCGCTCGCAGCATCGCTCTCCGAGGCGGCGACGCCCGTCCCGAGCCCGCCTCTTGTCAATGTGCGCGCCTACATCCTCGTCGATCATTTCAGCAGCCGGGTGCTCGGCGCCTACCACGCCGATCAGCGCGTCGAGCCCGCGAGCCTCACCAAGCTCATGACCGCTTACGTCGTGTTCGCGGCCCTCGCGGAGCAGCGCCTCAAGCTCACCGACCTGGTCACGATCAGCCAGCACGCCTGGCGGGCCGAGGGCTCGCGCAGCTTCGTCAAGGTCGGGGCCGTGGTGCCGGTCGACATCCTCATCAAGGGCATGATCGTGCAGTCGGGGAACGATGCCACGATCGCGCTCGCCGAGCGGCTCGGGGGGACCGAGGGGCAATTCGTGGATCTCATGAACCGCCGCGCACAGCAGCTCGGCATGCAGGCGAGCCATTTCGCGAACAGCGACGGGCTTCCCGACCCCAATCACTATACTAGCGCGCGCGATATGGCGCGGCTCGCGGATGCCCTGATCCGGGATTTTCCCGAGTACTATCCGCTTTTCAGCATCCGCGAGTTCCAGTGGGAGAATATCCGTCAGAGCAACCGCAACGGGCTGCTCGGTCGCGATCCGTCAGTGGATGGACTGAAAACCGGACACACCGAAAGCGCCGGCTGGTGCCTCGTCAGCTCCGCGAATCGCAACGGTATGCGGCTCGTGTCGGTCGTGATGGGAGCGCCGAACGATCGCCTGCGCGATGAGGCGAGCGCCACGCTCCTCAACTACGGCTACACTTTCTACGAGACCGTGCACGTCAAGGCGGCGCACGAGACGGTGTTGAAACCGCGCGTCTGGGAATCCGCGAATGAGTTCGTCGCGGTGGGGCCGCCTTACGAGGTTTATGCGACCGTCACGCGTGGCGAGGGCGCGGGGCTCAAGACGAGCGCCCATCTGAACACCGAACCCCTGATCGCACCGCTCACCGCCGGGCAGATCGTCGGGGAACTCACGGTCGAGAGTGCCGGCGGGGAAGTGATCGCGCGCACGCCGCTCGTGCCCGCCACGGATGCGCCACTTGGGAGTCTCTGGACACGCGCCTTCGACAGCGTCGCATTGTGGTTCCACTGAGAAGCTAGCGAGGAGTCGCACGCAAAATATGGCCGAGCCACTGCCCCTGTGCTATCTCAACGGCACTTACCTCCCGCTCACCGAAGCGCGCATCTCGCCGCTCGATCGCGGGTTCCTTTACGCCGATGGCGTCTACGAGGTGATGCCGGTATACGGCGGACGGCCGTTCCGCTTCGCCTCGCACCTCGAGCGGCTGCGGCGCAGTCTCACCGCCATCAGCATGGAAGATCCTCACGCGCCCACCGAGTGGCGCTCGATACTCGGCGATCTCATCACGCGCAACGGCGGCGGCGACCAGTACGTCTACTGGCAGGTCACGCGCGGCGCCGAGCGCGGCCGCAACCACGCGCCGCTTCCGCGCATCCCGCGCACCGTGTTTGCGTTCTGCGCGCCATTCCCGCTGACCACGGCCGAGATGCTCGACAAGGGCATCGCCTGTGTCACCGCCGAGGACACCCGCTGGGCGCGCTGTGACATCAAGTCCACCGCGCTCCTCGCCAACGTACTTCTGCGGCAGCTGTCGGTGGACGCGCGTGCGAGCGAGACTATTCTCTTGCGTGCTGGACAACTGACGGAAGCCTCGGCGTCCGCCGTGCACGTGGTGCTCGGGGGGGCGGTGCATGTGCCGCCGAACTCGCATGAGATTCTTCTGAGCACGACGCGCAGTGCACTCGAGGAGGTTGCAGAGCGCGCCAAGATCCCCTGGCGCGTCGAGCCGGTGACGGCCGCGCAGCTGCGCGCCGCGGATGAGGTATGGGTCTCGGCGGCGACTCGCGAAGTGCAGGCCGTGACCTCGATCGACGGCGAGGCGGTCGGCAACGGTATGCCCGGGCCACTTTGGCGGCGCATCTATCTCGAGCTACAGGCCTACAAGCGCGAGCTCGCCGGCACACCGTGGTGAACGAGGGCTCCGCGCCGCCGTCAGATTTGCGATCAGGGGGGCCGCCCCCCTTAGGGCTCGGCGTAGATCACCGCGTGTGCGTGCTCCTTCTGGATCTGCGCGTCTTCGGCTTTCGTGAGAGGGGTGACCTTCTCGCCCTCGGGCACGGATTCCGCGCGCATGAAAGCGTCGAAGCCGGGTGCTGAAAACACGAAGACCAGACTGATCGGGTCAGCACCGATATTGGTCACCTCAATCCAGGTGCTTGCAGGGATGAAGACGGTCGCACCGCCGTGCACCTCCCTCGTCTTGTCGCCCAGGAGTACCCGTGCCGTGCCGTTCAGCAGAAAGATGATCTCATCCGCGCCCGGGTGCCTGTGGCGCTCGATCGCCGCCCCCGGCGGCAAATCCTCGCTTCCGAAAACCATGTGCGAGGAGCCACCGTTGCGCTGATCGACTTTCAGAATGAATGGGCCGGGCTCGGCCTCCCAGCCCTTCGCCCCTTCGATCGGCCTCCAGACGCGGCGCTCGCCCTCGTTCTTCTCGAGGATGAGAGGAGTGGCGTGGCTCGCGCGGCTGGTCGATGTGACCGAAGGTGCGCTGGTGGCGACAAACACCAAACTTGAGCAAACAGCTAGAGCCTTAAGTGCCGTTTTCATAGGGCACCTCCTCAGGCAATGAGGTTCTCTGCGTCTTTCGGCAGACTCATACGATATCAGCCCGGCACTGGTACCGCATGTCTGCGCTAGGGCCTCACCTCAGCGAGCGCTTTCAGGGGTCGGCAGCAAGAACACTCGCCGGGCGAGATCCGACTCGAGCTGTGCTTTGGAATAAAAGCGCAGCAGGAGATCCTTCTCGAACAACTCGGGGTTCTCTCGCTGAAAGCCACTCCACCCGCCGCCATCGCCGCGCTCCGCGCGGTGTTGCTCGATCAATGCGAGATATGCGACGGTGACCGTCTCGTGGTACTTCTCGGGCTGCCCTGCATGGGTGGCAAAGCGACGGATGGCGCTGCGCAGGCGATCGAGCGCCTGCGCAAACTCAAGCTCCCGCAGGTAAAGATAGGCCGCCCGGACGTGATCGGAGTGCCTGAACTCGCTCGCCGGCAGCTCGCAGCGCTCGAAGGCCGAGAGGAACTCGGCGTCGGTCATGATTTCTCTTTCAGCCGATGGCTCGAGCGGGCATCGAGATCGAGCTCGTATACCTTCTTCAGCTCCGCGATCTTGTGCAGGGTCTCGCTGCTGAAGGGTGCCTTACCCTCGAAGGCATGCAGGACGATGCCCTCGAGGAGATCTCCGAGCGTCATGTTCTTGAACTCGGCGACGGCCTTGAGAACCTTCAATATCCGCCGCTCGAGGCGGACACCGGTCTGAACCCTCTCAATCTCGATGGCTTTACGCACAAATCCCCTTGGTACCAAGGTACTATAGTACATATGTACGTTCAAGGCTTGAAGCCGCCTCACTGGGCGAGAAGACACGCGTCCACTGCCGTTTCAGGTCACGCTGCCGAGGCTTGAGTGACAGAACACTACGATGTCTGAGAGAACCATGACGCTCTACGGCTGGCTGATATTCCCGCTATGGCTCACTCTCGTGGCGTACTGGGGCCTATCCGCCCCTGCCCTCAAACGGGCTGCCGGCGTCAGATGGATATGGTGGCGTGAGATCGCGGTACGCCTTGGCTTCTTCGCCCTGCTGGTGCTGGCATTGCAAATTGCGGTTGCCGGCCACGCGTTGCCGGCCGCGGGCCGATACGAGTTCAACACGAGCACCCTGGCAGGTCTCATTGGCTTCGCGCTCGCCGCACTAGGGATCGCGCTTGCCATCCGGGCACGGGCCTATCTAAACCGTAGCTGCGCCACGACCACGCAGACACACGACAAAGCCGAGTTGGTTACGAGCGGCCCCTATGCCTGGGTGCGCCATCCGATTTATAGCGGCACGCTTCTTGCGATGCTCGGCTCGGCCATCGGCCAGAGCGCGCTCTGGCTCTTGCCGCTCATCGTGTACGGGCCGCATTTCATCCGCAGCGCTCGGAGCGAAGAGATATACCTGAGCGAGCAGTTTCCGGGACGCTATCGGGCCTATATGCAGCGTACGAAGATGCTGCTGCCCTTTGTGCTCTGAGGCGCTTTCAGTCGAAGGACACCGCACGCGCGGCTTTACGCCCGCGAGCCAGGGGACGCCGCGGCACCGCGGCCTCGCCGCGATCACACCCGAGCGGCGCGACCTGCGGGCATTGTCTATGCAGGGATTTTCCAACGATGGTACCTTGCCGCCGGCGCTTTTATGAATGAAGCATTGACAACCGTTGCCGTGGATCAGGATCGGACTGAGCTCAGCCGCTCGCTGCGGCCGCGGCACGTCGCGATGATCACCATCGGCGGCATCATTGGCGCGGGGCTCTTCGTCGGCAGCAGCGTGGCAATCGCCGCCGCCGGACCCGCCATCATCATTAGCTATGCGCTCACGGGACTGCTCGTACTGCTGATCATGCGCATGCTCGGTGAGATGGCCGTCGACATGCCTCAGGTGCGTTCGTTCACGGAATTCACGCGCGCCGCGCTCGGGAACTGGGCGGGATTCTCGGTCGGCTGGCTCTACTGGTACTTCTGGGTGGTCGTGATCCCGGTCGAGGCGATCGCCGGGGCGGGGATCATCCAGCGCTGGTGGCCGCTGCCGATGTGGCAGATCGGCACCACGCTGATGCTCCTCATGACATTTGTGAATCTCATGCCCGCGCGTGCGTACGGGGAGTTCGAGTTCTGGTTTTCCTCGATCAAGGTCGCGGCGATTGTCTCCTTCATCGCCGTCGTCGGCGCACACGCCTTCGGCTACCGTTCCCCGAGCGGCCCAACGTTTTCGACCCTCGTCGACTTCGGCGGGTTTGCGCCGCGCGGCGTGTTCGCGGTGCTCGCCGCCGTCGTCACGGTTATCTGGTCGATGATGGGCGCGGAGGTGGTGACCATCGCGGCAGCCGAATCCCCTGAGCCCGCACGGGCCGTAGCGAGGATGACGTCCACGATCATCACCCGCATTCTCCTGTTCTACATAGGCTCGGTCTTCGTGATCGTCGCCACGGTTCCCTGGAACCGCGTCGTGTCGGGCCAGTCGCCGTTCACCCTCGCGCTCGATGGAATCGGCTTTCCATACGCGAGCGAGTTCATGGCTGCGGTGATTCTGACGGCGGTGCTCTCGTGCCTCAATTCCTCTTTCTACGTGGCCTCCCGAGTGCTCTTCGTTCTCGCGAGTCACGGTGATGCGCCGCACTGGCTCGTACGCACCAATCGCCGCCACGTGCCCGCGCGCGCCGTGCTGCTCGCGAGTGTGGTGGGATTTGCAGGAGTCATGGCCGGGGTTTTCTCGCCGAGCGTCGTGTTTGCCTTCCTGGTCAAATCCTTTGGCGCCATCATCGCGGTCATCTATCTCGCCATCGCCGTGTCGCAGGTGCGCTCGCGACGGGCCCGCGAGCGCGCGGGTGATCCACCGCCCTCGCTCCCGATGTGGTTTTTCCCGTGGCTGAGTTACGTAGCGATTGCGGGAATGCTATTGGTGTTGATCGCGATGGCAGTCACCCCCTCGCATCGCGCGGAGTTCTGGACGAGCGCCATCTCGGTCGGCGTCGCGCTCCTCGCTTATTTAGTCTTCCGGCGCGGTCGTTAGCGGGGTCGGTCGCTCACGCCGCGTCGATCGATGTCGCTAGTGCGCCCATCCCCGGTACCCCCTCCGCTTTGGATGTTGATCGTCGGCGCGCTGATGTGGGCATTGAACCGCTATTGCCCGCTCCAAATCATCATTCCCCACCCCTGGAGCCGGCTCGGGTGGCTTGTCATGGCGATCGCTCCCCTGGCACCCATCGCAGCGCTCACGGAGTTCAGGCGCGCACACACGACCGTCGACCCGCACAAACCCGAGACGGCGACCACGCTCGTCACTTCTGGTGTTTACGGCTGGACGCGAAATCCCATGTACCTCGGCCTGAGCATTCTGCTTCTGGGCTGGGCGATCAAGCTTGGGGCGTTGGTCTCATTCGCCGGACCGCTCTTTTTCGTGCCGCTCATCCAGCGTGTTCAGATTCGTCCGGAAGAGCAGGCGCTCCGCAGGCAGTTCGGCACGAACTACCAGGCGTACTGCCAAAGGGTGAACCGCTGGCTAGGACGAAGTCGCAACGCCTAGCAGCGCGCCTTCGGCAACGCTGCGATTAGAGCCTGAGCCCTGCCGAGCGGCACAGGCACCCGGCTGTTAGATCGCAGAGCGTGTGTACCCTAACTCGCGCAGGAGGTGGGGTTCGAGCGCATCGGCGCATGCGCCAACACTCGCCGGTCCACCGAGTGAGGCGAGTTGTGTCATTTCGAGCCCCTGATAGCCGCAAGGGTTGATGCGGCGGAAGGGCTCGAGGTCGAGTGCCACATTGAGTGCGAGACCGTGATAGCTGCCCTGGCGGCGCACGCGCACCCCAAGACTCGCGAGCTTGCGCCCGGCGACATAAACGCCCGGCGCGCCGCGTCGGCACTCGGCAACAATTCCAAATTGCGCCGCGAGCGCGATCACACCGCGCTCGAGCGCAATCACGAAATCGCGGATACCAAGCCCGAGGCGCTTCAGATCAAGAAGCGGATAAACCACGAGCTGCCCCGGTCCGTGATAAGTCACCTGGCCGCCGCGATCGATCTGCACCACGGGAATATCGCCAGGCGAAAGGAGATGTGCGCGGCTCGCATTGAGTCCGAGCGTGAAGACCGCGGGATGCTCGAGAAACCAGATCTCATCGGGGGTGAGCGCATCGCGCTCCTCGGTGAAGCGCTGCATTGCGCGCCACGTGGGTTCGTATTCGGCGAGCCCGAGACGCCGGATGAAGGGCATCGGCAGCATCGCTTGCCGCCGCGAAGCAGGATCGGCCGCCGAGACAACGGCCTCTGATGCGGCGGTGCTCATGAGATTTCGGCGGGGGTTTGGTTGTCGAGACCCGCGTTATTGCGATGGAGCGCCTGCTCGGCCCGATAGCTCGAGCGCACGAGCGGCCCGGCAACGCACTCGAGAAATCCGAGCGCGAGCGCCCGCTCCCGGTAGCGCATGAACTCCGCCGGCGTCACGAAGCGCTCGACCGCCAGATGATTGCGCGTCGGCCGCAGGTACTGACCGAGCGTCACGAGATCGACACCGACGGCACGCAGATCCGCGAGCGTTGCTTCGATCTCCGCATCGCTCTCGCCGAGCCCGAGCATGAGACTGCTCTTGGTGAGCACTGCCGGGCGGTGCCTTTTGGCGGTGGCAAGAACATTGAGTGTTTGCTGGTAGCCGGCGCGCGGATCGCGCACCGGGTGCGTGAGTCGCCGCACGGTCTCGATGTTCTGGGCGAACACCTCGACCCCCGAATCTACGACCGTGATCACGTCCGCCGCCACTCCCTGGAAGTCAGGCGTCAGTGCCTCGATGGCGGTGTGCGGATTGCGGCGCTTGATGGCGCGCACACAAGCCGCGTAGTGCGCCGCGCCGCCATCGGGCAGATCGTCGCGATCGACGGAAGTGAGCACCACGTACTTGAGCCCCATGAGCTCCACGGTGCGCGCGGCATTCTCGGGCTCCCCCGCGTCGAGCCAGCCGTGCGGGTTGCCCGTGTCCACCGAGCAGAAGCGGCAGGCACGCGTGCACACTGCCCCCATGAGCATGATCGTGGCGGTGCCCGCGTTCCAGCACTCGCCGATGTTGGGACACTTGGCCTCCTCGCAGACTGTGGCCAGGCGGTGTTGCTTGACGAGACCTCTCACGCGCTCGAAGCCCACGCCCGACGGCGCGCGCGCCTTGAGCCAGGGGGGCTTGCGGGCGAGTGGCTCGGCGGAGGTCCCCGCGCGCGCCTTGACGCCATCGCGGACCGCCGTAAATCCCTGAGGCGTAACGTATTTCTCGCCGCTGCGCGTCCGCGCGGTCTCGGTCACGACCCGGATGCCCCTAAGTTCCGCCATCGCCCTCGATTATAGGTGAGAGAGGCGTGCCTTGAGGTTCGCAAGCCGTTCCGCGGTACCGACGTCGCACCAGTCGCCACGATGAACCTCCCCGCGTGCCCGGTGCGCGTCGATCGCGCGATTGAGGAGCGGGAGCAGCGGAAAACGCTCTGCGCTCCAGCCGGCGAAGAACTCGGGGCGATAGACCCCGACCCCCGAATACGTGAAGCGATCCTTGTCGCGGTTGACCACCCAGGCGCCATCGAGGCCGAAGTCACCGCGCAGGTGGTACGGGGGATTTGGAATGAGCACGAGATGAGCATCCGCATCGCCTTCGAGCGCGAGACGGCCGAAATCGATGTCGGTCCAGATGTCGGAGTTGACGACGAGGAAGGGGCCAGGAGCGAGAAGCGGCACGGCGCGCAGGATCCCACCGCCGGTCTCGAGCGGCACCGGTCCCTCGTCGCTGTAGATAATCGACACGCCGAACTCGCGTCCATCGCCGAGCGCCTCGCGCAGCTTCGCCCCGAGCCACGAGAGGTTGACGACCACCTCGCGCACGCCGGCGCGCGCAAGCGCAAGCAGATGCCAGGCGATGAGCGGACGGCCGCCGACCGCGACGAGCGGCTTGGGGAGCGTATCCGTGATCGGGCGCATGCGTTCACCACGCCCGGCGGCAAGGAGCATCGCCTTCACGCGCGGCTCTGCCGCATGGCGGGAGGCAGCGTCGTGACGCGCGGCAACTGACCTACCACGCGTGCTTCGAGGAAGCGGCCGAGCGGGGTGAGTTCCTGGTAGCGAGCGCAGGCGTCGCGCACATATTCGAGCGTGCGCGGCAGATCTCCGAGATAAGCGTTCTTGCCGTCGCGGTACCAAAGACGGCAGAAAATACCGAGGACCTTGATGTGACGCTGCACGCCGATGAGATCAAACCAGCGCACGAACTCGGTTTCGCTTGCGCCCGCCTCTCCACCCATCGCGATCAGCCGCTGGCGAAACCCCCTCAGCCAACCGAGCACCCGCTCGCGCGGCCAGCTGATGTAACAGTCCTTGAGAAGCGACACCAGATCGTAGCCGACGGGTCCGCAGAGTGCGTCCTGGAAATCGACGATCCCGGGATTGCGCTCGCCGACCACCATGAGATTTCTCGAGTGATAGTCGCGGTGCACGAACACCGTCGGCTGAGCGAGTGCCTCGCGGATCAGGAACTCAAAGGTGTCATCGAGCAGCTGACGCTCCGCGGGAGTCAGGGTCAGCGCGAGGTGTTTGGCGAGAAACCACTCGGGCAGGAGTGCCATCTCGCGCAGGAGCTCCGCCCGCCCGTAAGGGGCGAGCGCCGCGCACGCCGCGCGCCCGCGCACCTGGATGGCGGCGAGCACATCGAGTGCGTCGGCGTAGAGGGGGTCGGGATCATCACCCGCGGCGAGGCGCTCGAGGTACAGCGTGCCGCCGAGATCCTCGATCAAGACGAGCCCGCGATCGGGATCGCTCGAGTGCACCCGCGGTACGTGAGCGCCCACCGACTCGAGCAGCGCCGCCACTTTCAGGTACGGCCGCACGTCCTCTTTGCCTGGAGGTGCGTCCATGACGACGTAGGTCGTTTCCGGGCAGAACGCGCGGAAATAACGCCGGAAACTCGCATCGCTCGAGGCCGGCTCGATGCGCAGCACTTCGAGGCGAAGATCGCGCGACAGCCAAGCATGAATGAGCGCAAGTCGCGCGTCGGTCTCAAGCATGTGAAGCGTCAGGGTTTTTCGGCCCGTATGAATGCGGCGCACCATTATAATGCCGCCCTTAATGCTGCGTTCGAGCACATCTCGGATCGTGATCGTCGCGCTCGGCAGCACGGTCACAGCCGCCTGGGGCGCAGATCCTCCCTGTCCAACAGAAGCCCCGGTGTTGAACTCGGCGAGCGTCCGTCCCGAGGCGACGAGCGTCTCACCCGCCGTGCCCCCTGCGGAGGGCACTCTTCCCGCTCCCAACGCCCCACCCGGTGCAGGCGCGGCGCCCGCCACGAGCGAGTCGTCAAAGAACTCCCAGCCTATCAATGTCACGAGCGATCAGGCTGTGATGGGCGTCGATGGTCGCGCGACTCTCAAGGGCAACGTCATCGTTCAACAAGGCGCGCGCGAGATCCGTGCAAACGAGGTCCAGTACGACCCGAAGGACCAGTCGCTGCAAACCGAGGGCCACATCGATTACCGCGATCCGCTCGTGCACGTCACGGGCGCGGGCGGCAGTTACTCGGCGGCGGGCGGCGCCGATTTCAAATCCGCCGAGTTCGCGCTGCAACAGCGCGCCGCGCGCGGCAGCGCCGAAGACATGAAGCTCACACCCCAGGGTGTGATGCAGCTCACGCGGGTCATGTTCACGACCTGCCCCGCCAAGGACAGCTCCTGGGAGCTCAAGGCGAGTTCCATCACGCTCGACACGCGCGACAAGCTCGGCACCGGACACAACGCGTCCATCGATTTCATGGGCGTACCGATCCTCTATACCCCCTATGTGTCATTCCCACTCGGGAGCGAGCGCAAGAGCGGCTTTCTCTATCCGACGATCGGCAGCACTTCGAACAGCGGCTTCCAGCTCTCGGTGCCCTACTACTTCAACCTCGCGCCCAACTACGACTTCACCTTCGAGCCCACCGAATACAGCAAGCGTGGCATCGACCTTGGCGGGGATCTGCGGCTCCTCACCGAGAACAACCGCGGCGAGCTCAACTTCGAATATCTGCCCTACGACAAGCTCTACGGCGCGCAGCGCAACTTCGAACATCTCGTCGACGTCGCGGAGCTGCCGGCGGACTTTCGCCTCACCATCAACGCCGCCAACGTGAGCGACACCTCCTATTTCGAGGATTTTTCGACCGGCCCCGAGGGCGCGAGCACCGCCTTCCTCAATCGGCAGGTCGCGCTCAGCTATCGGGACGAGCACTGGAACTTCGTCGCCGAGGCGCAGCAGTTTCAGACCATCGACTACACGCTCGCGCCCGACGATCGCCCCTACGCACGCGTGCCGCGCATCGTCGCGGACGCCCTCTATACGCTCGGTCCCGAGGGCGTCTTCCACTACGGTTTCAACTCCGAGTTCGTCGATTTCCAGCGCGGGACCGGAGTCACCGGGTGGCGCTTCGACATCGCTCCCGCGGTCTCGCTCGATTTCACCGGGCCCGGATACTTCATACGCCCGGCGCTCGCCTGGCGCGCGACCGAGTACCAGCTCTCGAACCTCGCGCCGGGGGAGCCGGCCGCCCCAGTGCGGACACTGCCCATCGCGAGTTTCGATACGGGGCTGGTTTTCGAGCGCGACAGCGGCTCGGAGAATCAGCACAGATTGACGCTCGAGCCGCGCCTGCTCTACCTCTACGTGCCCTACAAGAACCAGGATGAGTTGCCGGTGTTCGACACCGCGCTTCCCGATCTCAATCCCGTCGAGCTCTTCCGCACCAACCGTTACGTCGGTGCCGACCGCGTGAGCGATGCCAACCAGCTAGCCGTTGGCATCACGAGCCGTCTCCTCAACGCCTCGGACGGCAGGCAGTTCCTCGCCTTCACGTTCGGTCAGGCCTATTACTTCGAGCCGCCGCAGGTGACGCTGCCCGGTGAAATTCCGACCACTCAGAACCGCTCGGATCTGGTCGCGGAGCTCGTCGTGACCGCGTGGCAGCACTTCAATGCGAGCGCCGCCGTGCAATGGGACCCCCAGAACCAAAGCAGCGTGCGCTCGCAAGTCAACCTCCAATACAAGCCCTCGAACAGCGCGGTGATCAATCTGAACTACCGATATGAGGCAACCCAGGAGGTACTCGGCCAGCCACAGCCCGGATTCCAGCAGCTCGAGGGCTCGCTCGCCTGGCCGATCGGGCACAAGTGGAACGTGTTCCTGAAGGACGTCTACTCCTTCCCCGACCACGAGGAACTGGAGCGTTTCTTCGGCTTCGAGTACCGTGCGTGCTGCTGGCGGGTGCGGCTCGGGGCCCGCCGGTACGTGAGTAATCACGACGGTACCCAGAGCACCGGTATCTGGCTGCAGCTGGAACTTGCGGGCCTGGCCAGTGTCGGATCGGCGTCGGACGCCTCGCTCGAGACCGAGGTTCGGGGCTATATCCCCCCGGGAGCAAAAATTCCGACAAATGAGGCCCACCTGGTGGGTGTCTGGTAGGGGCGGAAATTCGATGCGGCGGACAGTGATACTGGTGTCCCTGTGGCTCACCTTGGGCGTTTCGGCCCTGGGCTTCGGTGGCCGCGCCTTCGCGCAAACCCGCGAGCTCGCGACGAGCGGCGAGCTGCTCGATCGGGTGGTGGCGATCGTCAACGACGGGGTCGTGCTCGACAGCGATCTCGAGGCGCAAATGGATGCCGTCACCGAGCGGCTGCGACAGCAGAAGGTCGAGCTGCCGCCGCAGAGTGTCCTGCGCCAGCAGGTACTCGAGCGGCTCGTGCTGCAGGAAATCCAGATGCAGCGCGCCAATCACGCCGGCGTCAAGGTGTCGGACGAGACGCTGAACGCGGCGCTCCAGGACATCGCCAAGCGCAACAATATGACGCTCTCGCAATTGCCCGATGCGCTCGCCAAACAGGGCATCGAATACACGACTTATCGCGATGACATCCGCAGGGAGATCACGCTGCAGATGCTGCATCAGCACGACGTTCTGCAGCACATCAGTGTCACCCCGCGCGAGGTGGATCAGTTCCTCGAGAAGCAGTCGAAGACCCCCTCCGAACGGCTCGAGTACAACGTCTCGCACATCCTGATTGCCGTCAGCCAGGAGGCGACCCCGATGCAGCTCGACGCAGCCGACCGGCGTGCCCAGGACGTCTACCGGCGCGCCAAGGGCGGGGAGGACTTCGCGCAGCTCGCGATCGCCTACTCGAATAGCCAGACGGCACTCGATGGAGGCGCGCTCGGCTGGCGCAAGGGGAGCGAACTCCCGACCTTTCTCACCGATGTGGTCATCAAGCTCCACCCGGGCGAGGTGGGCGAGCCGCTACGCACGCCGACCGGGTACCACATCGTCAAGCTCAACGACGTGCGCGGCGTCGCGAGCCAGGCCGTCGAGAATCAGATTCACGTGCGTCATATCCTCATGAAGACCAACGACCTCGCCGACGACGCCACCGTGAAGCAGAAGCTCAATGCGGTGCGCACGCGAATTCTCTCGGGTGAGGACTTCGCAGGGCTCGCGCAGACCACTTCCGAGGATCCGGGATCGGCGGTCGAGGGCGGCGATCTCGGCTGGTCGGGTCCGGGCTCGTTCGTGCCGGAGTTCGAGACGGCCGTCGGGGGGCTCAAGGAGGGTGAGATCAGCGAGCCCTTCAAGACTCAGTTCGGCTGGCACATCGTGCAGTTGCTCGGCCGCCGTCAGTACGACACCACCGACGAGCTCAAGAGACGACAGGCGGTCGAGGCGATTCGCGCCAGCAAAGCGGACGAAGAGACCGAGCTCTGGCTGCGGCGGATGCGGGACGAAGCCTACGTCGAGTACAAGTCCTAAGGTTCCGCGTCTTGTTCTGACATCGGGAGAACCGGCCGGCATCGGCCCGGAGCTCTGTCTCGCAGTGGCGGGCGGCGCTCTGCCCTGCGAGCTCGTTTGCGTTGGCGATGCAGAACTGCTGCGGGCACGGGCGAATGCGCTGCGCCTGCCGATCACGCTGCGGCCCTACGAGGGCCGAACGGCAAAGCCCCCCGTGCCCCACACCGCGGGCACGCTCACCGTGCTCCACGAGCCGCTCGCTACCCCAAGTGTCGCCGGCCAACTCGAGCCGGCCAACGCGCGCTATGTGCTCGCACTTCTCGACCGCGCCCTTGCGGGCACGCTCGAGGGCGAGTTCGACGCGATCGTCACCGCCCCCGTTCACAAGGGCATCATCAACGACGCCGGCATCGCCTTCTTAGGGCACACCGAGTACCTGGCCGTGCGCACCGGCAGCGCGCACCCGGTCATGTTGCTCGCGGCGGGCGAGTTGCGCGTCGCGCTCGCAACCACGCACCTGCCGCTGCGGGCGGTGGCTGAGGCGCTGAGCATCGATGGGCTCACTGAGACGGCTCGGATCCTGGCGCGGGCCTTAAACGAATGGTGGGCGATCCGCGAGCCGCGCATCGCGGTGTGCGGCGTCAACCCGCACGCGGGCGAAGGTGGCTATCTCGGTGACGAAGAGACGCGGGTGATCACACCCGCGATCGCGCGCATGCGCGCGGGCGGCATCCGCGCCGAGGGGCCGTTGCCTGCGGACACAGTATTCGTGCCCAGGGTGCTCAGCGGCTTTGACGCCGTGCTCGCCATGTATCACGACCAGGGGCTGCCGGTCGTCAAGCACGCCGCCTTCGAGCGCGCGGTCAACGTGACGCTCGGCCTCCCGGTGCTGCGCACCTCGCCCGATCACGGCACGTCGCTCGAGCTCGCCGGCAGCGGGCGCGCCGATCCGGGTAGCCTCGGCGCGGCGGTGGCCCTCGCCGCGCGGCTCGCCGCGCAGCGACCCTGATGCGGCGCGGCGCGCGTGCGCTGCGGCCGCCGCGCCGCCGGCGCTTCGGCCAGCATTTCCTGCACGATCCGGCGGTCATCGATCAGATCGTGCGCGCGATCGCACCGCGCCCCGGCGATCACCTCGTCGAGATCGGCCCGGGGGGTGGGGCGCTCACCGCGCGGCTCCTTGAGTGTGCCGACTGCACGCTCGATGCGATCGAGATCGATCGCGATCTCGCGCGAGCGCTGCACGAGGAGTTCACCGCGGCCGGCCCGCGCGCGCGGCTCCACGAAGCGGATGCGCTCGAATTCGATTTCGGCGCGCTCGAGCGCACGCGCGGCGCAAAGCTGCGCATCGTCGGCAACCTGCCCTATAACATCTCGACGCCGCTCCTCTTTCATCTCCTTTCGCAGGCACCTGCGATCCGCGACCTGCACCTCATGCTGCAGCGCGAAGTCGCGGCCCGTCTCAGCGCACGGCCGGGCGATGCAGCGTACGGCCGACTGAGCGTGATGCTGGCACCGCTTCTTGAAGCGCAGTTGCTCTTCGCCGTCGGTCCGGGCGCCTTCCGGCCGCCCCCGAAAGTCTGGTCCGCCGTGCTTCGGCTCACCGTGCGCGAGCGGCCCCTCTTTGCCATAAGCCCGCATTACGCGGCGGTGGTCTCCGCCGCGTTCACACAGCGGCGCAAGACGCTGCGCAATGCCCTCGCGCGGCTTCTGACCCGCGAGCAGATCGTCGCCAGCGGAATCGATCCCGGCGCCCGCCCCGAGACGCTCGCGCCCGCGGATTTCAACACCCTGGCGCAGACTCTCGACCG
>DASPTE010000094.1:0-11307 GCA_035623585.1 Steroidobacteraceae bacterium
TCGCCTCGCAGCAGTCGATGCCCGCAGCGCCGCTGCTCGCGGCCTTCGTGCCCTCGAATCAAACGGCGGTTTCGCAGCTCGCGAACACGTACTGCGGCGAACTGCTGGCCAGCCAGACGCTGCGCGATGCGTTCTTCGGCGGCAACGCACTCGATGCGAACCTTTCGGCGAGTGCTGCGACCTACTTCGGCACGGCCGCCAACCGCAGCATCGTCATCAACGCGCTGGTCGCCAACGCGGTCGGCAGCGCGCTACCCCAGGCGGCGACCGCCGTACAGAGTGAAATCGACACGATGCTGTCGACGCGAATCCCGCAGCTCAATCCCGCTGCCACCGTGCAGCAGGCGACGGTAGCTGCCTGCACCGCAGTGCTCGGCAGCGCGGTTGTGACCTTGCAGTGAGCGCGATCAGGAGTTAAGAGCGATGTTTATCTACAAGAAGCCGCCACGAGCGCATGCGCCCGGAGAACCTTTCCGGCACGAGAACCATCCGCGCCCGGTGACGCGCCGCGACTTCGTCGCTGCCGGCTTTCTCTCTGCACCGGCGGTGGTCTTGGCGCCCGCCTGGCTCGGCGCGCTGCTCAAGGCGAGCCGCGCAGACGCGGCCTTGTCTGCGGATATTTCCGCGCTGCTGCCGCCGGGCCAGTGCAACGTGCCGACCGCGTTCGGTGCGCTGCCCTTCATCGTCTTCGACCTTGCCGGCGGTGCCAATCTGGTCGGCTCCGAAGCCCTCGTCGGGGTGCAAGGCGGACAGACGAATTTTCTCTCGACTGCCGGTTACGGACGCCTCGGGGTGCCGGGCAACATGGTGCCAAGCTCGAGCGCCAACATCGACGCGTCCCTCGGCTTGCTCTGGCACGCCGATGGGGCCATCAAGCGTGGCATCCTCAGCAAGGCGACCACGCCGGCGACTGCGCTCGGCACGAACGGCGCGGTGTTCTGCGCCATGTCGCAAAACGACACGCAGACGAACCCGCACAACCCGATGTACGGCATCGCCAAGGCAGGTGCGCAGGGTCTTCTGCTCACGCTCATCGGCACGGAGTCATCCGTCTCGGGCGGGAACTCGCAGGCGCCGATGTACATGATCGACCCGGCGCTGCAACCGACCACCATCAGCCAGCCTTCGGACTCGGTTGCGCTTGTACCGATGCCACCGGGCGGCGGCGCCCCCGATCCGCTCGCCGTGGCGACGCTCGAATCACAGACCCGTATCAGTAGCGGCAGCACGCCGCTGTCAGGACCGCAGGACACCGCGGCCTTCAGCGGCGTGCTCAGCCCGCCAAACGGCTCCACTCCGGGCGTGCAGCTCTACAGCGACCCGACCGCCGACACGACGCTCAAGAACCAGATGCGCTGCAACTACGTGAAGGCAGCGCACACGGCCGACAAGTTCGGTGACCCCTCGGCCCTCGATCCGACCCAGGATCAGCTCATCGTCGGCGGCACGACACCGATCTTCCTGCCGACCGACTTTTCGGACTCGGACATCGCGAAGACCGCGACCGTCATGAAGCTGGTGATCAACGGGTTTGCCGGGGCGGGCACCATCACGCTCGGCGGCTACGATTACCACGATGGCACGCGCGCGACCGGCGAGCAGAAGAACTTCAAGGCCGGGCAGATGATCGGCGCCGTGCTCGAGTACGCGCAGCGCAAACAGACCCCGGTGATGATCTACGTGCTGAGTGACGGTTCGCTCAATTCGAACAACATGGTCGACAGCAGCGTCAACGGTCGCGGCAAGCTCGGCTGGCAGGGAGACAACTCCTCGGTGGCGTCGACTTTCTTCCTCGTGTACAGCCCGAGCGGCCGCCCGGCGCTGCGCAACGGCGCGGCCGGCCAGCAGATCGGTTACTTCACCTCCGACGGCAACGTCGTCAGCACCTCGAGTCCGGCCGCCAACTCGGTGACCCAGCTCGCTGAACTCGCGATCCTCAACTACATGGGCCTCATTGGCACCGACGCCCAGTTCCCGACGCTGTTCCCCACGCAGGGACTAGGACCCGCAAGCTCCCTCGCGGCGCTTACGGCGTTCACACCCATCGCGTGAGGTGACGCAGCGCACGTCCCGGCGCGCTCCGGCGGCGCGCGTGGGGCTCCTGTCGCCGCACGACGACGCCTGCGGACCCTGCGGCGCGTGCGCCCCAGCCCTCAAATCGCCGGTTAGTTCGTTGACAGTGTTAAGTGCGCTGTGCAATTTTGGGGCGCGTGGCGCGGGCGCAGGTCGCATCCCGTCGCGAAGGATCATCAGTGAGCTTCCGAAGGCCCAACGGCCCCATATGGCGCGGGTGTCGCTCGCGCGCCGTACCAGGTGCAGCGCTTTGTGTCGCGGCGCTGACGCTGGCGTGCGCCTCGGCGGCGAGTTCAGAGCCGCCCTATGCGCTCATCGGCCAGAGCGCGCCCGACTTCGCACTCCATGCGGTCGCTGCGGGTAACGTGCGCCTCTCCGAGCACCGCGGCCAGGTGGTCGTGCTAAGCTTTTGGGGGAGCCACTGCGGGACCTGTCGCACGCAGCTCACGGCGCTCGATCGCAGTTTCACCACTTATCGCTCCGCGGGGCTCGCGGTCTACGGCGTCGACGTCGACGATGATCCGGCCGGGGCGCTCGACTTTGCCCATTCGGCATCGCTCAGCTTCGCGCTGCTTCTTGATCCGGCGAAGGCCGTGGCGCGCAGCTATCAGGTCGACAATCTGCCGATGACGGTCCTCATCGATCGCAACGGCACCGTGCGCTACGTGCTGCGCGAATTCAACCGTGCCAACGATGCGCTTTATCTGCAGCAGTTGCACTTACTGCTGGATGAATGATCGGAACGCTCCATGGTAGAGAAGACCTCTCGCAGATCCGCAACCGCCGCTTGGCGGCGTGCACTCGTTCCCGCGCTCGCGCTGCTCGCTACGATTGCGCTCGCCGACCCACCGCCACAGGGATCCGACGCCAATGCGCCCACCCCGCTCACGGCGCCGCCCGGCAGCACAGCGCTCCCGGGAGCGCCCGCCGGCACCCGCATCGTCGACGAACCGAAGCTCCAGGACCTGAAGAAGGCCGCCGAATCGGCCGAAGCCGCCGCGGCCGCCAAGCTCGGTTCCGAGACGCCGACACCGGCCGAGACGCCGACCGATACGCGCAGCCTCGATCAGGAGATCCAGGGACTGAAGAAGGATGTGGTCGATCTCAACAAGGACCTCTTCATTCTCGAAGAGGAGCTGCTCTTTCCCGCCAACACTCAAGTGGCCGTGTTCCTCTCGGTGGATGTGGGGGATTTCTTCGCGCTCGATTCGGTACAGCTCAAGATCGATCAGAAACAGGTGATCGACTATTTGTATACCCCGCGTGAGGTGGATGCGTTACTCAAGGGCGGTGTGCAGCGGCTGTATCTTGGGAATCTGAAGGTCGGGCCACACGAGCTCGTCGCCTTCTTCAACGGCAAGGGTCCCTACGATCGACCGTACAAGCGCGGTGCATCGCTCAAGTTCGAAAAGGGAGTGGGTGCCAAGTACCTCGAGCTCAAAATCGACGACCGGCAGAGAAAGCAGCAGCCGGAATTCGAAATCAAAGACTGGGAATGACCGGTGAGGAGCGTGCCCTCCGTGCGTGCATTGCTGCTGGCGGCGAGTGTTGCGGTGCTCGCCTGCGGCGAGGTGCACGCACGGCAGCATGACCCCGAGAAGCTGCCGGTCACGCGCATCCGCGATCTGCATTACGGCGATGCGCTCTTCTATTTCTACCAGAACGAGGACTTCGAGGCGCTGACCCGGCTTCTCGCCTACGAGCACTGGCGGCTCATGCCGCACCACATCGATGACGCGCAGCTCCTCGAGGGCGGATTGTTCCTCTCGCTCGGCATGCACAACGAGGCGGGCGAGCGCTTTGCCGCGCTCTTGACGCGCAACGTGCCGAGCGGGGTGCGCAATCGCGCCTGGTTCTACCTCGCGCAGGTCTGGTACGCACGCGGTTATCTCGATAAGGCCGAGGGCGCGCTCCGCAAGATCAACGGCCGCATGTCGCCCGATCTCGAGTCGCAGAAGGAGCTGCTGCTCGCCAACGTGCTCATGCACGAGAATCGCTTCGACGAGGCGATCAGTCTGCTCTCAGGCTGGCGCGGCTCGCAGCTTTGGTCGGCCTATGCGCGCTACAACCTCGGGGTTGCACTCGTGCGCGACAACCGCCTGCACGATGCCGATCCGTTCCTGGTCGCGGTCGGCACCATGTACACGCAGAGCCCCGAGCTCGCCACGCTCAAGGATCGCGCGAACCTCGCGCTCGGTTTTGCGTACCTGCAGGCCAATCAACCCGACAAGGCGCGGCCGGCACTCGCGCGCGTGCGTCTTGCGGGTCCGTATGCGAACAAGGCGCTCCTTGGCACCGGCTGGGCGGATGCGGCACTCGGCAACTACCAACAAGCGCTCACCCCCTGGCTCGAGTTGCGCGATCGCAACGTGCTCGATGCGGCGGTCCAGGAAGCCTATCTCGCCGTGCCGTACGCGTTTGGCAAGTTGAACGCCAATGCGCAGGCCGCCGAGTACTACGAGAGCGCCGTTCAATCCTTCAATGCCGAAGGGGCGCAGCTCGATCAGGCGATCGCGCGCATCGAGAAGGGCGATATGCTCGAGCGGGTGCTCGCGCGCGATCAGGATACGCACTCGGGCTGGTTCTGGCAGCTCAAGAACCTGCCCGATGCGCCCGAATCACGCTACCTGTACGCGGTACTCGCGGGACACGATTTTCAGGAAGGGCTAAAGAACTACCGCGACCTCATCTACATGAGTGGCTCGCTCGGGCGCTGGGATCAGAGCATGGATGCTTTCCAGGACATGATCGACACGCGCGAGCACGCCTACGCAGAGCGGCTGCCGCGCGTCGACGCGCTCCTCGCCAGCGGCACTCTCGATCAGCTGCAACAGCGCAACGTCGCGCTCGACAACGAGCTGCGCACGATCGAGCAGCAGCACGATGCAGCTTCGCTGGGCACGGCGACCGAGCGCGAGCAATGGGCGCGCATCAAGCGCATCGAGGAGACGCTCGCCGTGGCCCCCGATGCTCCCGAGAACGCGGATCTGCGCGCGCGCCTTGCGCTCGTTAAGGGCGTGTTGTTCTTCCAGCTGGATGAGGCCTACAGTGCGCGGCTCTGGCAGGCGCACCGCGGGCTCAAGGATCTGAACCTGGCACTCGCCGAGACCCGCAGCCGCTGGATTCGGGTGCAGCGCGCTCGTACGGCAATGCCGCTCAACACGGGTGTCTTCGCCGAGCGCATTGCGACGCTCAAGCGGCGCATCGAGGCATTGCAGGCGCATCTCGATCTCGCCGAGCAGAAGCAAAGCAACTATCTCGCCCAGGTCGCGGTCCACGAGCTCGAGCAGCAAAAAGACCGGCTCGCCACCTACCAGGTACAGGCGCGCTTCGCGCTCGCCACCATGTACGACCGGGCGGCGAACGCGGCGGCCGCCGCACGCGTCAAGCCCGCGCCCCCGAAACAGCAGGGCGAGGCGGCCGATGAGAGCAGCGAGTCGCCGCCCGCGCCGGAGCCGCCGCGATGAGCGCGCAGCGTCTCAGGTGCGCGCTCGCCGCAGCCACAGCGCTCGCGTGCCTCGCTACGGTGCGCGAGCTGCCGGCCCAGAGTGTGCCCGCGACCGTCGGCGATCTTGGCACTCGCCACGTGGAGGTGCGCAAGGACACTCCGGCGAGTGCCGACGTCTCGCGGGCGATGGAGAACTATCGACACTTCCTCGAACTGCAGAACACCGATCCCAAGCTGCGCGCGGAGGCCATGCGCCGCCTCGGTGATCTCAACCTCGACGCCGGTGAGCTCGAGCGGCTCGAGAACGAAGTGAGCAACGTGGACCTGCAGGGCGCGGAAGCGGTCAAGCTCTACACGACGCTGCTCAAGGCCTACCCCGACTACGCACGCAACGATCAGGTGCTCTATCAGCTCTCGCGCGCCTACGAGACCACCGGCCGCCCCGACGAAGCGCTCGCGACGCTTGATCAGATCGTGCGGCGCTATCCACAGAGCCCGCAGATCGATGAGGTGCAGTTCCGCCGTGGTGAGCTCCTCTTCTCTGCCAAGCGCTACGCGGACGCCCAGCATGCCTACGCGGCGGTCATCGATCGCGGTGCGCGCAGTGGTTTCTACCAGCAAAGTCTCTACAAGCACGGCTGGTCGCTCTTCAAGCAGTCGCTCACGCTCGAGAGCCTGCCCTCATTCGGTGGCGTCCTCGATCAGGAGCTCGGCAGCTCCGCGAACGGTAAGTCGGTACGGCTCGAGAGACTCAAGCGTGCCGATCGCGAGCTCGTCGAGGATACGCTGCGGGTGATGAGCATCACCTTCTCCTACAACGACGGCGCCGCCTCGCTCGAGCAGTACACGCGCCAGCACGGGGAGCGCAGTTACGAGTGGCTGCTGTATGCGCGCCTCGGCGATCTGTACGTCGACAAGCAGCGCTTTCAGGATGCCGCGACCGTCTACCGCGCCTACGTGGCGCGCGCACCCTACAGCGATCAGGCCCCTGACCTCGACATGGCCGCGATCGACGCCTACAGCAGGGGTGGCTTCAGTCAGCTCGTGCTCGATGGCAAGCACGAGTTCGTCGAGCGTTACAACTTCGATTCACCATACTGGCAAACGCGCCGCCGCGCCGACAACCCGCGCGTCGTCGGCGAACTCAAGACCAACCTGAAGGACGTGGCGACCTATTTTCACGCGAGTGCGCAGAAAAGCGGACGCGTCGCCGATTACCAGGAGGCCGCGCGCTGGTATCGGGATTACCTCAAGTCCTTCCCGGGCGATGCGGACTCGGCGAACACCAACTACCTGCTCGCCGAGACGCTCTTTGCGAGCCACCAGTACGCCGACGCGGCTACCGAGTACGAGCACACCGCTTACAGCTACCCGCGCAATGACAAGTCGGCGAGCGCCGCCTATGCCGCGCTCGTCTCCTACCAGAAGGGCGAGCAGGAGCTCAGCGGCGCCGAGAAGCTCGCCTGGCACGCGCGCGGCACCGACGCCGGCGTCAAGTTCGCGCAGACGTTCCCCGAACATCCAGACAGCGCGGGCGTCCTCACCCGCTCGGCCGAGGAGATCTTCGCCGCCGGCGATCGGCCGCGCGCCATCAGCATCTCGCAGTCGATCCTCACGCGGCAGCCGCCGGTCGACCTCGCCAAGCAACGCATCGCCTGGACGATCATCGGGGAGTCGCACTTCGATTCCGGAGAGTACGCGCAGGCCGAGCCGGCTTTCGTGCAGGCGCGCCAGCTCAGCGGTGGCGACGAGAAGCTGCGCGGCGATCTCACCGAGCGCCTGGCCGCGAGCGTTTACAAGCAGGGCGAAGCGAAACAGAAGGCCGGCGATGATGTGGGGGCGGTCGAGGACTACCTGCGCGTTGCGCGCGTCGCACCCGAATCCAAGGTCCGGCCGAACGCCGAATACGATGCGGCCACCGAGCTTCTCAAGCTCAAGCAGTGGGACCGAAGCATCGCGGTGCTCGAGGACTTCCGTCGCGAGTACCCGCACAGCACGCTGCAGCCCGAAGTGACCCGCAAGCTGGCGGTCGCATACACGGCCGCGAGCCGCCCGGGCGAGGCGGCGACCGAGTTCGAGCGCATCGCCACCAATCCAACCGAGGACCGCGCGGTACAGCGCGAGGCGCTCATGCAGTCCGCGGATCTTTACGCCAAGGCCGGCAACAACACCAAAGCAGTCTCGATGCTTGAGAAGTACGTGGCAGCCAACCCCGTTCCGCTCACTGATGCGGAGGAGGCGCGCGAGCGACTCGCGGAGTACGCGATGAAGGGCGGGGAGAGCGCGCGGCGCGATCACTGGTACCACGAGATCATCGCCGCGGATGAGTCGGCGGGCGCGCAGCGCACCGCGCGCACGCACTATCTGGCCGCGAAAGCGCAGCTCGCGCTCGCGCAACCCGCGCGCGACTACTTCCGCTCGGTGCAGCTCACCGCACCGCTCAAGAAGAGCCTCGTCGTCAAACGCAACGCGCTCGAGACCGCCATGGACGGCTACAAGCGCGCCGCCGAATACCAGGTCGCCGAGGTCACGACCGCGGCAACCTACGAGATCGCCGATCTCTACCGCACGCTCGCGAAGGATCTGCTCGCTTCCGAGCGGCCGCGAAACTTAAAGGGCGATGAGCTCGAGGAATACAACTCACTCCTCGAGGAGCAGGTGTTTCCGTTTGAGGAGGAGGCCATCAAGGCGCACGAACTCAACACCGTACGCGCGCGCGATGGCGTATATGACGAATGGGTGCGCAAGAGTTTTGTGGCGCTCGCGGAACTCAAGCCCGCGCGTTACGGCAAGACGGAGCTGACGCAGGATGTGGTCACGAGCCTCGAATAAGCGCAGCGCGCTTGCGGTGCTCGGGCTGCTCACCTTGGGCGCGCTCGCCGCCTGCAGCTCCTCTCCGCCGCGCACCAAGCCGCCTGCCGCCGCGCCCGCGGCGCCGGCGAAGAGCGCGCCTGCGGGTGCTACCGCGCCCGCGGTGCCCGCGAAGAGCGCTGCTGCGGGCGCTACCGCACCTGTCGGCGCCGCGGCAACTGCCGGCGCGAGCGCTGCGAGCGCTGCGGCCCCGATCGTCCATCTGGATGTGCCGCCCGCCGCGCGCGCGGATTTCAACCGCGCCGTGAACTACATGCGCGCCGGCAACGCCACCGAGGCCGAGCTCGGCTTCAAGCAAATCGCACTCCAATATCCGCAATTCGCGGCTCCGCTCGTCAACCTTGCGATTCTCGAGCGCAAGCAGGGACGGCTCGATGAGTCCGAGAACACTCTCAAGAGCGCCGTCGCCCACGAGAGCGGCAGCGCAGTCGCCTGGACCGAGCTGGGTGCCACCGAAAGGATGCGCGGCGAGTTCAAGGCGGCCGCGAGCTCCTACGAGCGAGCCATCGCTGCCGATGCGCATTACGCGCCGGCATGGCGAAACTTAGGGGTGCTCGATGATCTGTACCTCGGTGACCCGCGGGGTGCGTTAAGCGCCTTTGAGCAGTATCGCGAGCTCACCGGCGAGGAGAAGCCCGTGAGTGGCTGGATAGCCGAGCTCCGGCAGCGCTTGGGGTTGCCGCCCGCGAAACGCCCGGGCGCGGCGCCGGGAGCCGAAGGCACGCCGAGCGAAGCCGCACCAGCCGCACCGGGTGCAGCTCCGCCGGCGGCGCCCGGTGTCGCACCGGCGGGCTCGCCGCCGCCTGCGCCGCAGCCCGCCCCCGCGTCCAGTCCTGCGAACGCCGCGGCGCCAACCGCGGCACCACGCGCCGGAGGTTGAGCATGCAACGCGCGCCCGTCCGTAAACACAGCCCGGTATGCTCGCTCTCGGTGGCGCTCGCACTCTGCGCGCCCGCGTTGTGCTTCGCCCAGAGCGCCTCGCCCGCTTCCGCGGAAGGCGCTGGGGTGGCGCAATCGCGCGACATCCCGCGCCCGGACCAACTTGAACCCGCCGTCGCGACATCGTCCGCCACGAAGCCCGTGCCCGCGAGCAGTGGCGCCAGCGGCGCCGCGACGCCGCCACCCGCGCCAAGCGGGAGTGGCGCGGTGCCGCGCGCAGCGGCCGCCCCGCGCACCTCCGCCGCGACCTCAAAGACCGCTCCGCATCCACGCGCGGATCGGCTCGAGCTCGATGCCACCGATATCACCGGGAACCGCGAGCTGCCGAAAGTTCTCTATATCGTGCCGTGGAAGCGCTCCGATCTTGGCGATCTCGTCGGCAAGCCGGTGAACAGCCTCCTCGACGAGGTGCTACAGCCGCTCGATCGGGATGTTTTTCAGCGCGAAAACCGCTATTACGACGCTCTGAAGCCCGATGCCGTGGCCCCGAAGGCGGGCGCCGTTCAGGGTTCGGGCGACAAGCCCTGAAATATGCCGGTAGCAATATCAGGATGAGAGCTGGGTCGCAGTTTTTTGGTTTTATGTCATTCATTTTGCGAGTGTTTTTGCGCTCGTGTGGTCGGTTTTAAATTGAGCGGGAGTGTCAGATGGACCTCTGGAACATGATCGTGCGGTTCTTCCAGGGCGGCGGGGACTTCATGTACCCGATCGCCTTCGTGTTCGTGGTGGGCTTGGCGATCGCCATCGAACGTTACATCTATCTCACGGCGACAGCCGCGCGTAACCGCGGCCTGTGGAACGACATCGTGCCGCTGCTCGCGCAGGGCAACTTCCGGCAGGTCGCCCAGAAGACCTCGAAGTCGGGGTCTGCGATCGGCCACATCCTCAACTACGGGCTCGCGCGCATTCAATCCGCCAAGCGCCGCGACGACATCGAGAAGGCCATGGAGGAGAGCCTGATGGAGGTGGTGCCGCGGCTCGAGAAGCGCACGCACTACCTCGCAACGTTCGCGAACCTCGCAACGCTGCTCGGGCTGCTCGGTACCGTGATGGGTCTCATTCGCGCCTTCGCCGCCGTCGCGACGGTGAATCCCGCGGAGAAGGCGAACCTGCTCTCGGCGAGCATCTCGGTGGCCATGAACTGCACGGCGTTCGGCCTGATGACGGCGGTGCCGCTGCTGTTCACGCACGCGTGGCTGCAGACCAAGACCACCGAGCTGATCGATAGCCTCGAGATGGCCTCCGTCAAGTTCCTCAATGCGATCACCGAGCGGGCGGCCCCGGCGCCGGCGGCCGCCTGAAGAAGCTCGACGGCTGAAGAACCCCGATGCGCCGCTCCTACCAGTACCGCAAGCTCGAACGCCGCTCGCGCAAGCCCGCGGAGTTGCTGCTCGTGCCGATGATCGACATCTTCACGGTGCTGGTCACGTTCCTGCTGATGACCGCGGTGTTCTCCCGCACCGTGATCCTGCAACTGAACCTCCCGCCGCCGACCACCGAGTTCAAGGAGCCGCCGCCCGGACTGCAGCTCGAGGTGATGGTGCGCAAGGATCTGCTGCAGGTGGCTGACCGCAACACCGGACCGCTCGCCGTTTTTCCGAGCAGAGGCGGCGGCTACGACTACGAGGGGCTCACGGAATACCTGAAGCGGGTGAAGGCGAAGTTCCCCGAAAAGACCGATGCCAGCATCCTCCTCGAACCCGATACGCCCTACGACACCTTGGTGCAGGTGATGGATCGGGTGCGAGTGTTTGAAGCGGGTGAAGGCGCGAACGTGGTGCAGGCGGAACTCTTCCCCGACATCTCGATCGGCGATGCCCCGGCGCTCACCACGGCCGATGCCTCGGGCGCGGCCGCGCCCGCGGGAGGCGCATCCCCATGAGCATGTCGAGCCGCGCGCGCCGCATGGCGCAGCATCACATCCGGCACCGCGCGGATGCGCAGCTCAATCTCATTCCGCTCATCGACATCCTCTC
>DASPTE010000096.1:0-17059 GCA_035623585.1 Steroidobacteraceae bacterium
CCTGATCGACCTCGAGCGCGATGCCGCCATCGTCGACGGTCAGGAGCTTGCCGGTGTAACGGCGGCGCCCCTCGCGCGGCTCCTTGAGCTCGACGAACACGCGCGACCCCACGAAGCGGCCGAAATGTGCCTGGGTGCGCAGCACCCGATCGAAGCCCGGCGAGGACACCTCGAGCGTGTACGCGTTCGGAATCGGGTCCTCGACATCGAGCACGGACGACACCTCGCGGCTCACGAGCGCGCACTCATCGAGCGTCACGCCCTCGGGCCGGTCGATGAAGAGCCGCACGAGGCCGTGGCCGCGCGCGGAGGTGTACTCGAGATCCACAAGCTCATACCCGAGCCGCCCGATCACGGGCTCGAGCAGCGTAATCAGGCGCTCGCGCAGGTTCGTCGTCACCTTCAGCCCCCGCGGCCCTGGGGATTGGCCGCTTCGGAAACAAAAATGGGCCCAGAGGCCCACCCAAAAAACAAAAGCCCCGCGGGGGGCTTTCCGGTCAAGAGCTCTCGGGGGTGCCGCGTTGAAGAAACTTCCCGCGACACCAGCCACCCGTCCCCGCACGGCATGCAGCCCGATGCGGGGCTGCGGATTCTAACGGAAAGCGCCGCGGGGGGAAACCTCGCGCGCGCCCGCGAGCCCCACTCGAGAGCGCCCCAAGCCAGACTTCCGCACTGGACCTGTATAGACAAGATAGGGACCCGGATGCCACCATACGCCCCCCGGACCCACTCCTCTTTATGGGGCGGGCGCGGTGGGTTTTCCATGGCCGAGGCAGCACGCATCTTCTCGATACCGCAGGCGAGCGCGCGATACCTGCAGGTGAAGCATTTCATCCTCGAGCGCATCGCGGGCGGCACACTGCGCGCGGGCGAACGGGTGCCCTCCGAGAACGAGCTCGTGCGCGAGCTCACCGTCTCGCGCATGACCGCGAATCGCGCCCTGCGCGAGCTCGCCGCGGACGGGGTGCTCGTGCGCATCGCAGGCGTCGGCACGTTCGTCGCCGAGCAGCGCGTGCACGCGCACCCGCTGGAGGTGCGTAACATCGCCGATGAGATCCGCGCCCGCGGCCACGAGTACCGCGCCAAGGTCGTGGCGCTCGATTCGGTAAGCGCCTCGCGCGAGCTCGCCGAACGTCTCGGGGTCCCCGAGGGCACCGCGCTCGACTACTCGCTCATTACCCATTTCGAGGACGGCGCCCCCCTTCAGGTCGAAGAGCGCTACGTGAATCCGCAGGTCGCCCCCGGATACCTGCGCAACGACTTCACCCGCACCACCCCGCACGAGTTTCTCATCAAGGTAGCGCCGCTGCAGCGCGCCGAGCACACCGTGCGCGCACTCGTCCCCGAGCGGCGCATTCGCCGCCTCCTGCGGCTCGAACCAGGCGATGCCTGTCTTCTTATCCGGCGGCGCACGTTCTCGCACGGCCGCGTCGCCAGCATCGCCGATCTTTATCATCCCGGCTCGCGCTACGAACTCGCCGCGAGCAGCCCCTCGAGGTAAGCCCCCATGTCCGATTCCACCCCCCGAGCACCCTTACGCGCCCCGCGCGGTTCCGAACGCACCGCCCGCAGCTGGCTCACCGAGGCGCCGCTGCGGATGCTCATGAACAATCTCGATCCGGAGGTCGCCGAACGGCCCGAGGAACTCGTCGTCTACGGCGGCATCGGCAAGGCGGCCCGCAACTGGCAGTGCTTCGATGAGATCGTGGCGGCGCTGCGCTCGCTCAAGGACGACGAGTCACTCCTTATTCAATCGGGGAAGCCCGTGGGCGTCTTTCGCACCCACCCGGATGCCCCGCGCGTGCTGATCGCCAACTCGAATCTCGTACCCCACTGGGCCACCTGGGAGCATTTCAACGCGCTCGACCGCAAGGGGCTCATGATGTTCGGGCAGATGACTGCAGGGTCGTGGATCTATATCGGCAGCCAGGGGATCGTCCAGGGAACCTACGAGACCTTCGTCGAGATGGGCCGGCAGCACTTTGGCGGCAATCTCGCCGGGCGCTGGATTCTCACCGCCGGGCTTGGGGGCATGGGCGGCGCGCAGCCCCTCGCCGCGACCATGGCGGGCGCATCGCTCCTCGCCGTGGAATGCCGGCCCGAGCGCATCGCGAAGCGCCTCGAGACGCGCTACCTCGACGTCGAGGCCAAGAACCTCGATGAGGCACTCAAGCTCCTCGAGCGCGCCCGCGCGAGCGGCGAGCCCGTCTCGATCGGGCTGCTCGGCAACGCCTGCGAGGTGCTGCCCGAGCTGCTGCGCCGCGGCGTGCGGCCCGACGCGCTCACCGATCAGACCTCGGCGCACGATCCGGTGAACGGCTATCTCCCGGGCGGCTGGACGCTCGAGAAGTGGGAGCGGTTGCGGCGCGATGACCCGCAGCAGGTCGCGCGCGCAGCGCGCGGCTCCATGGCACGGCATGTGGAGGCGATGCTCGCCTTCCATCGCCAGAAGATCCCGGTGTTCGACTACGGCAATAACATCCGCCAAGTGGCGCTCGATGAGGGCGTGAAAGACGCGTTCGCCTTCCCGGGCTTCGTGCCCGCCTACATCCGCCCGCTCTTTTGCCGCGGCATGGGCCCGTTCCGCTGGGTGGCGCTCTCGGGAGACCCGGAGGACATCTACCGCACGGATGCAAAGGTGCGCGAGCTGCTGCCGCAAGACACGCACCTGCATCACTGGCTCGACATGGCGAGACAGCGCATCCGCTTCCAGGGGTTGCCGGCGCGCATCTGCTGGGTGGGGCTCGGCGACCGCCAGCGCCTCGGCCTCGCGTTCAACGAGATGGTGGCGCGCGGAGAACTCAAAGCTCCGATTGTCATCGGCCGCGACCACCTCGACTCGGGATCGGTGGCGAGCCCGAACCGAGAAACCGAAGCGATGCGCGATGGCTCCGATGCGGTCTCCGACTGGCCGCTCCTCAATGCGCTGCTCAACACCGCAAGCGGCGCCACCTGGGTATCGATCCACCACGGCGGTGGCGTCGGCATGGGCTACAGTCAGCACGCCGGGGTGGTGATCGTCTGCGACGGCACGGAAGCGGCCGCGCGCCGCATCGAGCGGGTGCTCTGGAACGATCCGGCCTCGGGCGTCATGCGTCACGCGGATGCGGGCTACCCGAGCGCGATCGAGTGCGCGCGCGAGAAAGGATTGAACCTCCCCTTCCTCGGCCGCGCCCGCTAGCGGCAGCTGCACCCCTGACGATGGCGGCCCCGCTCAGACTCTGGCGTAACGCGCACCTCGCGACTTGCGATGCGGTGCTGGGCTCGCTTAAGGGCGGGGCCATGATCACCCGCGGTGCCCAGATCGAATGGGTGGGCGAGGAGCGCGCGCTTCCGCCCTGTGAGGCCGATGAGGTGCATGACCTCATGGGCGCCTGGGTAACCCCGGGCCTCATCGACTGCCACACGCATCTTGTCTTCGCGGGCACGCGCGCCGCGGAGTATGCCGAGCGGCTGCGCGGCAAGAGCTATGAAGACATCGCCCGTGCGGGCGGGGGCATCCTCTCGAGCGTGCGTGCCGTGCGCGCGGCGAGCGAGGAGCAGCTCTTCGATGAGAGCGCGCCGCGCCTGGCGGCGCTGCTCGCCGAGGGGGTGACGACGCTCGAGATCAAATCGGGCTACGGACTCACCTTCGAAGATGAAGCGAAGATGCTGCGGGTGGCGCGCCGTCTTGGGCGCGCGTTTCCGGTGAGCGTGCGCACGACGCTCCTCGCCGCGCATACCCTGCCGCCGGAATTTGCGGGCCGTGCGGGCCTGTACATCGATACGATCGCGCGCGAGTGGCTTCCCGCGCTCGCCGCGGAGGGGCTCGTCGATGCGGTCGATGTCTTCTGCGAGCGCATCGCGTTCAGCGTCGCCGAGTCCGAGCGGCTTTTCGAGGCGGCGCGCGCGCTCGCGCTGCCGGTGAAGATCCACGCCGAGCAGCTCTCCAACCTGGGCGGCACCCTTATGGCGACGCGCTTGGGGGCCCTCTCCTGCGATCACCTCGAGTACGCAGGCGTTGCGGAGGCGCGCGCGCTCGCCGCGGCGGGCACGGTGGCGGTGCTTCTGCCGGTCGCTTACTACAGTCTCGGCGAGGGACGCAAACCACCGCTGGCGGCACTGCGGGAAGCGGGAGCCGCCATCGCCATCGCGAGTGACTGCAATCCGGGCTCCGCGCCCTCGGCATCGCTTCTCCTCGCGATGAGCATGGCGACGCGGCTCTTCGGGCTCACCGCGGAGGAGGCGCTGCTTGGTGTTACCCGGCATGCGGCGCGCGCGCTTGGCATCGAGCGCGAGCGCGGCACGCTCGCCCCGGGACTCGTGG
The DNA here is from genome assembly GCA_035623585.1 of Steroidobacteraceae bacterium. GTDB lineage: Bacteria > Pseudomonadota > Gammaproteobacteria > Steroidobacterales > Steroidobacteraceae > 13-2-20CM-66-19. The sequence goes on from DASPTE010000096.1 coordinate 4,307, forward strand.
CGGACTTCGTCGTTTGGAACGTGCGCTCACTGGAAGAGCTCGGCTACTGGATTGGCTTCAACCCCCGTCGGACCGTGGTCCGTGCGGCGGAGGTACTGCGATGGCCCAACCTGAGCCTCTGAAGCTCGGCGCCCGGCCCCTGCGTCTTGCCGATCTGCGGCGCGTGTATCAGGGGCCGGTGAGCGTCGCGATCGATGCGGCTGCGCTCGGTGCGGTGCGCGATGCGCACGCAGTCACGCTGCGCCTCGCCGCTGCGGAGGAGCCCGCTTACGGCATCAACACCGGCTTCGGGCTTCTCGCACAGAAGCGCATCCCACCCGCGCAGCGGACGCTACTGCAGCGGAACATCATCCTCTCGCACAGTAGCGGCGTCGGTCCTCTCCTCGACGATGCGATCGTGCGTCTCACGCTCGTTCTCAAGCTCGCAAGTCTCCTGCAGGGATTCTCGGGCGTGAGCGTCGAGCTCGCGCGCTTCCTCGAGCGGCTGATCAACCTCGGGCTCCTGCCCTGCGTGCCCGCGCAGGGCTCGGTCGGCGCCTCGGGGGATCTCGCCCCGCTCGCACACCTCTCACTCGCACTCCTTGGGCTCGGGGAGGTCCGCCGCCATGGCGAGGTGCTGCCCGCCGCTGAGGTGCTCTCGCAGGAAGGGCTCACACCTCTTGCGCTCGGACCCAAGGAGGGGCTCGCGCTCTTGAACGGCACGCAGGTCTCGACCGCGCTCGCGCTCGCCGGACTTTTCGAACTCGAATCCGTGTTCGCAGGTGCGGTGGTGACGGGGGCGCTCTCGGTCGATGCGCTCGCCGGCAGCGATACCCCGTTCGATCCGCGCATTCATCACCTGCGCGGCCACGACGGCGAGGCGCGCGTCGCACAGGTGTACCGCGAGCTCCTCGCCGGCAGCGAGATCCGCGAATCACATCGCGATTGCGCTCGGGTGCAGGATCCCTATTCGCTGCGCTGTCAGCCGCAGGTGATGGGGGCGTGTCTCGATCTCATCACGCAGCAGGCGGCGACGCTCACGACCGAGGCGAACGCCGTCACGGACAATCCGCTCATCTTCCCCGAGTCGGCCGAGGTGCTCTCGGGAGGCAACTTCCACGCCGAGCCCGTGGCGTTCGCGGCGGACATCCTCTCGCTCGCCTGTGCGGAGGTCGGTTCGATCACCGAGCGGCGCATTGCGCTTCTCATCGACCCGAAGATGAGTGGGCTGCCGGCCTTCCTCACCCCCGACAGCGGGGTGAACTCGGGTTTGATGATGGCGCAGGTGACGGCCGCGGCGCTTGTGGCTGAGAACCGTATGCTCTGTCACCCGGCGAGCGTCGACAGCATTCCAACATCGGCAAATCAGGAAGATCACGTGAGCATGGCGACGCACGGTGCGCGACGCCTGCTTGCCATGACCGCGAACGCGCTCAATGTGGTCGGGATCGAGTTTCTCGCCGCCGCTCAGGGCATCGATTTTCGCGCCCCGCTCAAGACCTCGGCACGCTTGCGCGCGGCACACGACGCGCTGCGGCTCGCGGTGCCTTTCGCCAAAGCCGATCGACTGCTCGCGCTCGATATCGCCGCGTCCACGGCCGCGCTACGCCGCCCGGAGGTACAGTCGCTCGCGAACTCGCTCTTACCGAGCTTCCGCTAAAGGTCGCTGCAAGCGCGCGGCAGCCGCCGCGCGTTACATAACACTCGGGCGGCCTCTCAAGCCGCCTGCGTGTCAGGCCGGGACGAACTCCTCAGCCTTGGTCTTTTCCGCGTGGCCATTCGCCTGGCCGTTCGTTTGCTGTTCGCGCTTGATCCGCTCGTAGATCTCTTCGCGATGCACTGCGACGGTCTTTGGCGCATTGATCCCGACGCGTACCTGGTTCCCCTTGACCCCCAGAACCGTGATGGTCACGTCATCGCCGATCATGACGGTTTCGCCAACCCGTCGTGTGAGAATGAGCATCTTCGAATTCCTTGCCGTTGTCGTTGTAACAGTCAGCCACGGCGAAGCAGTCTCGCCCCCAATTGTTTCTTCTTATTCTTCCGCTAAGAGTACGCAAAAACCGCGCTAAAGAAAAATGTAAGTGAGACAGCCAAATTCTGCGCAATCGGCCCCTCTTGAATCCTTCCGTCACGATCGGAACCAATGCGTCCGATCGAACCCTCAGTCGAGAAGTAGTCTAAGTGCCCGGCCCGCCTCGGCAGCTGCGGGCCCGACGATCAGGTGAACGCAGTCGGGGAGCGGCACGGCGACACCGCGCAGACCGAGCTTGACGAGCGCCGCGCGGTCGAGGCGCTTTGGGTCCGCGACCATCACGCGCAGCCTGCTTGCGAGCGTTTCCACACTGCGAACGTTCGCGCGCCCGCCAAGTGCCGCAAGAAGCCCGTTCGCATCGGCGGCAGCGCCTGTTGCGGGCGCCACGGATGCGGGCGCAGCGTGCCTGAGAGCATCGCGGATCTCTCCTGCGACCTGTTCGGCGTTACCACCGATCACGACCTGAAGCGCATCCGGGGCCGGGCGCACTAGGCCTCGGGCACCCAACCGCTTGAGCGCATCGACATCCACCCGGGACTGCTCGGCGACGACGAGCCGCAGCCGCGTCGTGCAGGCATCGACGGCGCGCAGATTCTCTGCCCCACCGAGCGCCTGGATCCACCCGAGCGCACCCGGAGCGGCAGCGGGCGCGCTGGGCGCGCTACCGAGCTCCGCCGCATCGCGACCCGGGGTTTTGAGATCGAGCTTGACGATGAAGAAACGAAAGAGCGTGTAGTAGAGCGCGAAGTAGCCGATGCCGACCGGAAGGAGCCACAGCGGCCGTGTGGCGAGTCTGAAATTGAGCACGTAGTCGAAGAGCCCGGCCGAGAACCCGAAGCCAAGCCGCACGTGCAGCGCATTCATGATGACGAAGGCGACGCCGGTGAGGAGCGCGTGTACGGCGTAGAGGATCGGCGCCAGGAAGATGAAGGTGAACTCGATCGGCTCAGTGACGCCAGTGAGGATGGAGGTGAGCGCGATCGAGCCGAGAAGTCCGCCGACGGCACGCCGTCGCTCGGGCAGCGCGGTGTGATACATGGCAAGACAGGCCGCCGGCAGCCCGAACATCATCACCGGGAAAAATCCCGCCATGAAGGCACCGGCGCTCGGGTCGCCGGCGAAGAAGCGCTTGAGGTCGCCCGTCACCCCGTGGTAGTCCCCGAGCAGGAACCAGGCGATGTTATTGATGATGTGATGGAGGCCGGTGACGATCAGCACGCGATTGAGAACGCCATAGCCAAAGAGCCCGAGCGATCCGGCATCGAGCACGGTGTGGCTGAGTACGTCCATGCCGTGCTCGAGGTGCTGCCATTGCGTGCCGAAGGCGATCGCAAGGACCAGCCCCGCGAAGCCGCTGGCAATCGGCACCGACCGGCGGCCGCCGAAGAAGCTCAGGTAGCTCGGCAGCTGCAGGTTGTAGAGACGGTTGTAGAGCCCTCCGGCGATGAGCCCAGAGAGGATGCCGACGGGCACGCTGAGCTTTGAGAGCTCCTGCGCCTTGTAGGCCGCTCCTGCGAGTTCGCGCGCGCGGCCACTCAAGTCCGCAAGCGCCGCGGCCGGCACCGTAATCAGGACTTCCGCCCCTTTGGTCGCAACGAGGAAGGCGACCGCGCCGGCAAGCCCCGCGGCGCCATGGTTCTCGCGCGCCAGCCCAACCGCCACACCAATCGCGAAGAGGAGCCCGAGGTTCGAGAAGATCGCCGCCCCTGCGGCCTCGACCTCAGGAGCATTGAAGAGGTCCGGCTGCCCCAGACGCAGGAGAAGGCCCGCGATCGGCAACACCGCGATCGGCAGCATGAGCGCGCCGCCGACTTTCTGGAGGCCGGTGAGATACGCCTTCATCGCACCGTCTCCTCCGACACCGGCAAGGCGCGCGCCGCGAGCGCGCGCACCTCAGCCGCACTCTCCGCGGCGAGCGCCGCGCGCGCGAGAGCGCGACAGTCCGCGAGCGTCACACTCCCGATGCGCGCTTTGAGCTCGGCAATCACCGACGGCAGCGCTGAGAGCTCCTGCACGCCAAGCCCAATGAGGATCGCCGCCGCGAGCGGTTCGGAGGCGAGCCCACCGCACACCGCGGCGTGCCGGCCCGCCGCCTGCGCGGCTTCGGCGGCGCGGGCGATGAGACGCAGCACGGCCGGATGCAATGCATCGAGCCGATGCGCGAGCACGGGATGGCCGCGATCCATGGCGAGGGTGTACTGGGTGAGATCGTTGGTGCCGATCGAGAGAAAGTCCGCGACTTTCACGAGATGCTCGGCGAGAAGCGCGGATGCCGGCGTCTCGATCATCACGCCAACCGCGAGGGGCTCGCCTCTCCCGGACTCCTGATCGAGCTCGCCGAGCATCGCGCGCACGGCGCGTACTTCTTCGACGTCGGTGATCATCGGCAGGAGCAACCGGCAACGCGCGCGCGCCGGCATCGCGAGCACGGCGCGCAACTGCGTGCGCAGGAGCTCGGGGTGTGCAAACCCGGTGCGCACCCCGCGCAATCCGAGGGCTGGGTTCTCCTCGCTCGGGAGCGGCAGATACGCGATCGGTTTGTCGCCACCCGCATCGAGCGTTCGGATGGTGAGGGGGCGTTCCCCGAGCGCATCCGCGATCTCCTGGTACACCGCGGTCTGCTCGGCTTCCGAGGGCGGCGACTGCCGATCGAGAAAGAGAAACTCGGTGCGCAGGAGCCCGCAGCCTTCGGCGCCATTTGCAACCGCGGCATGTGCCTCCGCCACCGAGCCGACGTTCGCGAACACCTCGATCCGCACCCCATCGGCCGTGCGGCCTTCGCGCTGCGCCTCACGCTGCGCGGCGCTGCGGCGCGCGAGCCTTCGCGCCACTTCGGCGCGCGCGTCCTCGAGCCGCGCGGGCGTAGGCTCGGTTTCGAGTACGCCGCGCTCGGCGTCGAGTACGAGCGCATTGCCGTCCGCAAGCGAGAGGAGCTCGGGTCCGAGCGCCACGAGCGCAGGCAGCCCCATCGCGGCGGCGATGAGTGCAGCGTGCGATGTGGGGCCGCCCGCCGCCATGCAGATGCCGGCAAGGCGCGAGCTGTCGAGGAGCGAGAGCTGAGAAGGAAGGAGTTCGCGGGCGAGAACGATCGCCTCCGGAGGGAGTTCGGGCGCAGCGCCCGCGCCGCCTCCGGCAAGTTCTGCGAGCACCTGTGATTCGAGATCGAGCAGGTCATCGGCCCGCTCGCGCAGGCGTGGATCCTCGAGCGTGCCGAGCGCCGCCGCACTCGAGCGCAGCGTCGAGCGCCAGGCGAACCCCGCACTCTTGCCTTGGGCGATGAGCGCGCGCGCACCCCCAAGGAGCTCGGGATCCTCGAGCAACTCAAGATGCGCCGCGGCGATCTCCTCCGCGGGTGCCGCTCCGCCACCCGCCCCTGCGCGGCGCTCGAGCCGCGAGCGCACGAGTGCACGCGCCGTATCGAGAAGCGCGTTCTCCGCGGCTGCCCCGCGACCCACTTCCGGCACGGTGAGCTCGGGACGCGCCAGTTTGAAGGCTTGCCCGACCGCGAGCCCACGGCTCGCGATGACGCCCGAGAGGAGCCCGCGGGTCCGCGCAGCCGCCGGGACAACGGTGGGCTCGGGCGCGCGGCGCGCGGCGGCCGCACCGCCCGGGCGCTCGGTGCCGAGCGCCGCCGCCACCATCTCAAGGGCAATCGCCGCATCGGGTCCCGAGGCACGGATCTCAACCCGCTCGCCGTGTTGCACGCCAAGCGCCATGAGAGCGACCGTGCTGCGCGCGTTCGCCTCGCGGCCGCGCACGGCAACACGCACATCGCTCGCGAGATTCTTGAGCGAGGCGACGAGGAGCGCCGCCGGGCGCGCATGAATGCCATGCTCGAGCAGGACGTTGACGCTGCGGCTGAGGGCCGCGGCGGCAGGCCGACGCACCTCGGTCGCGACCGCAGCGCCGGCCGGCGCCACTTCCATGAGTAGTTCCCCGGCCGCGACCCCGCGGTTCAGGATCCGCTGCGCGATACGAAAGCCGCTCTCGGCCGTGATGATGATCGGTGTGAGTGCGCTCTTGGCCCGTTGCGCCACGAAATCGAGATCGAAGCTGAGGAGCTTGTCGCCGGCGCGAACGGCCGCCGGGGGTTGCAGGTGCAGCTCGAACCCAACCCCCGCGAGCGCGACAGTATCGATCCCTACGTGCATGAGAATCTCGCACCCGCCCGCGGAGCGCACCGTTACCGCGTGGCGCGCTCCGGCGACTGCAATGAGCTGCCCGTCGCAGGGCGAGCGCACGATGCCTTCCGTCGGATCGATCGCGACGCCATCGCCGAGGATGCGCGTCGCGAACACCTCATCGGGCGCCTCATCGAGGGCAGTGCTCCAGCCGCCAAGGGGCGCGAGGATTGCCGTGGTTTGCGCTGCGCTCATCGGGAGACCTGCACCCAATCGATGGCCCAGAGCGGATCGAGCGTGCGCTGGGTGAAGGTGAAACAAAGGTCGTGACGCCCCGCAACCTCAGGAAGCGCGACGCTTGGCAGCACGGTGACCGCATCGTTGTCGGCTGCTGGTGCGAGCGGCAGCGTCACGAGGGGATCGCCTTCGCAACCATCGAGACGCACTTCAAGTTCACCGGCAGCGGAATGCGGCGTCTTGAAGTGAATCGCCTCGCGATCCTTGCCGATCTGGAAGTTGAAGGGCAGTTGGCCGACGGCCGCGGTGAGATGCATGCGGGATGTGAAATCGACGCTCGGAAAAATCCAACAGGGATTGGCGATATCGATGAGAAACACCGCGCGCGGGCCCTCGAGCGGTGCATCATCCTCAAGATTGAGCACCAGGTGGTCGGTGCAGGTTTTGAGGTCCTGACTCATATGGCGAGCGTAGGGAGCAACGCTTGGCCGCTCTTGGAAAACCTCGTCGGCGTAGTGAATGCCGAGTAGGCGATAACGGTCAAACTCGGCGGGCAGCCGGCTGAGGAAGTCCGACCAGTCGAGCCGCTCACCGCTCGACCACCCGACCTCGGACACCGCCGCCGCGCGCGGCCAGGTCATGTACGCGACGCGCTCCTCGGTACGCACATGCTCAGTCCAGACGTTCGCCTCGAGTCCGAGCACGTACTGACGGTCGGGAGAGAGCGCTGCCGGAAGTGGATCGAAGCGATAGACATCCTCGAGTGTCACGACCTTGCCGCGACCCGGGGGCTCGAGAGGACCACCGCTCTGGCGATTGTCAAAGTACAGTGTGGGCGCGGGCGAGAGCACGGCATCGCGCCCGCTCTTCGCGGCCTCGATCGCCCCTTCGATCCCGCGCCACGAGACGATGATCGCGTCCTTCGGAACTCCGCCCGCGAGAATTTCGTCCCAGCCGACGAGCCGCCGACCGTGTGCGCGTAAGTATTCGCCCATCCGGTGCGTGAAATATCCCTGCAGCGCCTCGACATCCTTCACACCGAGCTCACGCATGCGCGCGGCGATGCGCGCGGATGCGAGCCACTGATCCTTCACCGCCTCATCGCCGCCAAGGTGCACGTAGGGGCCGGGGAAGAGCGCAATGACCTCGGCGAGTACATGGTCGAGAAAGGCAAACGTCGATTCCTCGACGTTGAAGAGATTCGGGTAAATGCCCCAGTCGGCGGGCACGGCGGGCGGTGGCGCTACGACGCCGAGTTCGGGGTAAGCGACGATCGCAGCGCTCGCATGACCTGGCATGTCGATCTCGGGCACGACGGTGACATAGCGCGCGGCGGCGTGCGCAACGATCCTGCGAACGTCCGCCTCGCTGTAGAAGCCACCGTAAAGGCGCGAACGGTGTGTGGCGGGATCGATGTCGCGCTCGGCCGCCCTGCCCGCCGGCACGCGCCAGGCGCCCACACCGGTAAGGCGCGGATACCTCTTGATCTCGAGCCGCCAGCCCTGGTCATCGGTCAGGTGCCACCCGAAGACGTTCAGCTTATGGAGCGCGAGCCAGTCGATGTACCGCATGATGAACTCGGGCGACTGAAAGTGACGCGCCGAGTCGAGCATCAGGCCGCGCCAGGGAAGGCGCGGCGCATCGACGATACGCATCGCGGGTATGGCGATGCCCGGGCCACTCGCCGCTTTGGCGCTCACGAGCTGCCAAAGCGAGACGACACCATAGAAGAGTCCGCGGGGCTTCGCGGCGGTGAGCAAGATCTGCGAGGGCGTCACCTCGATCGCGTAGCCCTCGGGCGCGCCACCGGCGGCGGTCGGATCAAGCCGCAGCGCAATCGCCGCGCGCGCCTTCGCAGCGACTGGGTGTTGCACGACTTTGAGCGTGATGTGCTCCGTGCTCTCAAGAAGCTCACCGAGGTAGGCCGCGATCCGAACCGCTTCGACATCCTTCGCGAAGATCTCGGCTTGGTCGTGCAGGAGGAACTCGCCAGCGCGAGGCGTGACGTCTGCGGGCCGGGGGATTACGTTCGCGAGGACGACTTCATGAGAGGTCACCGCACTGGGAGTCTCGGCGGGCGCGCTGCTCGCGCCGCCCGCTAGGGTGACGCAGGCAAGAATCATCCGCACGGCGCAGGTCACTTGCGCGGCGCGAGACGCTGCGCGAGCTCGGCGCGCACCCGCGCAAGGCTCTCGGGCTCAAGAGTGCCGAGAAGTCCTCGCCGCTGCTCGGGAATGTGGGCGGTGATCTCCTCCTGCGGACCAAACACGTAGTGATCGAAGACCGCGCGCCAGGCCGCGCGTGCCGGTGCGGGAAGCTCCCGCAGGTTCAGCATCGCGTGCAGGAGACTGTCGAAGCCCGAAGCCGCGCCGATCGAGGGCCCACCACCGGGGTGCCACCAGTAGTTGACGAGCACGTTGAAGGAAGCGAGCGACTCCACGTGATGCCACCAAAGCGGTGGTATGAAGATCGCATCCCCGGGCGCCAGCTCCGCTGTGAGGGCGGCCCCGAGCGCCGCACGAAAGCGCGGGAAGCGATCGAAGTCCGGCTCATGCAGTCGCACGAGACTCATCGGCGCTCCGGTCGGCGCGAAATCGATGGGGCCGATGTAGAGGTTCGTGATCTGCTCGGGCGGAAAGAGCGTGAAGCGCCGCCGGCCGCTCACGACGCAGCCGATGTTGTTCCACTCATCAAAGTGGGTCGGGGTGGTGATCGTGTTGCCGAGCCAGATGCGTGGCAGGATGCTCTCAGGGAGCAGTAGGAGCACGTTCTCGGCACCAAAGCCCGGGAGGCAGTCGCGGATCAGCGCGCTTTGCGCCGCGACCACCGGCGGCCGCACGCCCTGGGAGTAGCGCAGCACCTGCTCGGCCACCTGGGTGATCGGCAGGCGATTACGGACATAGTTGAAGCCCGTCATCCCCTCGTTATAGAAGAGTCGCCCCTCGACCTCGGGCGGGGTGAGGAGCGCATCCACGGGGTGGCCGCGGTCGAAGCGGCGCAGATATTCGACGAAGGTACGCGCCGAGCGGCGCGCTGCGGCGACGCTCGGCCACTCGCTGACGAGTCCGCGCAGGACCGCGGGCTCTCCCGAAGCGAAGAGCTCGCGCCGCAGCGTGTCCGTGTCGAGCGAAGGGAAGTCACGGATCGGTGAGGGGGCGTGCTGCATGCTGTGCTCGTGCATGCGACCGGGGGTGGTCAAAGCCACCCCATCGGCGCGCACGCACCGGTAAGCGTAGTGGAAGAGTCCACCTCCCGCCACGATCCTCGTGCTCCGCGCCGGTCAGGGGCGGACGGCGGATCCGCGCCGCCCGCCCCGCCGAAGACCCCCCTGACGATCAGAGTTTGAAGACCAGGTTCAGGTAGTACTGTGCTCCGTTCAAGTAGAACGCCCGCGGCTGCGACTCGTTGTTCGCGTAGTACTTGAGCCTCGGATTGTTGAGGTTCAGCCCCTGGAGTGTGACCGCGAAATTATCGTTTACGTACCAACCGAGCGAGGCGTCCCAGGTGCCAATTGCGCCCTGCGAGAACGCGGTGCTGCGGTCGAGTCCGCTGTAGAACGCTGAGCGGTAGTTGTAGGCAACGCGCGCGCTGAAGTGGGTGGTCTCGAAGTAGCCGATGAAGTTTCCGGTGTCCTTCGAGGTGCCAACGAGCCGGTCGTCGCCGTTCGGCGGCAGCGTCGAGGTCTGCTTGCCGTCCGCGTAGGTGTAGTTTGCGATAAAGCCGAAGTACCTCCCGAGGGGCTGCTGCCACGAAAGCTCCGCGCCATACACCTGGCCGTCAGCATTGACGGGCGATGTGATGTTGTAGCTCAAGTTGCAGCCCTGCGGGCACTGACCGCTGAAGGTGAAAAAGGTCTGGATGGACGAGCCGTAGGTGACGTAGTTGTGTAGATCCATGTAGAACACGTCGCCCGCAAGCAGTGCCCGTGGTGCGAAGTACCACTCAAGTCCCAGATCCGCGTTCGTGGCCAGGATCGGTTTGAGGTTCGGGTTGGAACCCGAACCGCTGCCCGTACCTCCGATGGGAGGCGGTGCCCCAAGGCTTGTGGAGCTCGCGAGGGCCGAGTAATCCGGACGCGATAGAGTCTGCGAAGCGGCAGCACGTGCTATCAGATCCGGGGCGATATCGAACTTGAAGTTAGCGCTCGGCAGGACGTTGTTGTAGGTATTATCCGTAGTTACCTGCACATAGGGTCCGAACGCCGAAGTCGTGATGGCATTCGGGGGATATGGCGCCGTCACGCCCACATTGTTGATCACGCTCTCCTTAGTATTTACGTAACGGAGCCCGAGATTGCCAGACCATCGTGAGCCCTTGAAGTCCAACTGGAGGTATACGGCGCCGTCCTTCTCTTCCAGCCCGTAATCAGATGTCCAGTCGGCGCGCGTGACCGGGTCACGGTTCGTGTAGGATGCGTCGTACGCCGCGAGCTGACCCGCGGTCCAGTACCAGATGTTGGTCGGGAAGGGCCCGCCGAGCCCGAAGCCGTAGTTCGACGGATAATTCACATTGCCGATGGGATAGTTCGCAGGATTGCTCGGCGATTGCGCGGGCGGCACCCCGGCCGGGCACGCCTCACCATTGCAGCCCGGCCCCTGACCGATGACATTCCACGAGTGGCGTTGATGATCGGCATAGCGCACGCCGAACTTGAAGTCCTGAAACAAGCCTGCGTTCATGTTGAAGGCGCCATCGATGCTGCCGTAGGTCTCCTTGTCGAGGACATCAACATTCTGATCGCCGAAGATCCAGCCGAAGCTCACCGGCACGCCCCCCGGGGAGGGCGAGGTGTTGATCGTGTTGCCGAGGTTCCAGGTCGGCGCGCTCGTGATGCCATAGAGCGTGTACCCAGCGCCCGAACCTAAGCCGGGTTGAGTCTCGGAGACGTCCTGGGTCGGGGTCTTGCCGTTCCCTTCGGTCACGCCAAACTGCCCGAAGAATTTCAGCTTGTCAGTCGCGTTCCAAGTGATGTCGAGGTCGCCGTAGCTGCTGGTTGCGCTCTCGTCGGGTCGCGAGATCTGGTCGTAAACGCCGTAGAAGGTACTCGAAGCCGGCGCAAATGTGGCGCTGGTCAAGGTGCCATTCTGTACCACGTAGCCGGGTTGCAGACCGAGGCCGGGCAAGCAGGCGTTGTAGGCTCCTGGCGGGGCGGTGGCGCAGGTCAGGGGGGCCGGCGGCGCTGAGCCGTTGCCTTGGTTGATGTAGTGGGTATTCCAGAGGAGATAGTTATTGTTTTGGTTCGTGGCTTCAAGCTTGGAGTAGAAGCCGTTGAGATCGACCTGCCACTGGTCATTCGGTTTGAACTGGAAATCGAGCAGTCCGCCCGAACGCTGGCGCTGCTGCTGAAAGAGCGCCGAACCGATGTCCACCGGGTAGGAGACGCCGGCGAGATCGGGATGCGCGAGTGCGAGCGGAGTTCCCGCGTTGATGGTCTCGTAGCCGAGCTGCTCCGAGCCGTCGCGTCGCAGATAGCGTGCTTCGTAGAACAGCTGCCCGAGCACACCGAAAGTACGATTGTCGTTGTACCAGTTACCGAGCGCACTAAATTGGGGAGCCGCCTTCGCCGGCAGGTCCGCGTACACCGCGCCCGCTGAGACTTGCACGGTCGTTGGGGTGTTGAAGCCGGGGTCAAGAGGCTTGCGGGTGATGATGTTGACCGTGCCTGCAGAGCCCCCCTCGACGAGTGAGGCTTCGGAGCTCTTGTACACGACCGCTTCCTTAACAATCTCGGATGGCAGAAGCGTGTAGCTCACACTGCGCCCGACCGTCGTCACCTGATCGAGGACGAACCAATCGCCCGAGCCGACGTTGTGACCATTGATCAGGGTGAGCGTGAGGCTTGGGTTGGTACCACGCAGACTCACGCGGTCGGCTTCATCGAAGCCACCTTCGGTCGCGCCCGCGGAGCTGATCGTGACGCCTGGAAGTCGCTGCAGCGCGTCGGCTATGTTCTTGTCGGGCATCTTGCCGATGTCTTCGGCAGTGACGACATCGACGATTTCATCCGAGTTACGTTTGTATTCGATCGACGCCCCGAGTGAGGCGCGGATGCCCGTGACGACGACTTCCTGCAGCTGCTCCGCCGCGGCTGTCCCGGCGGCCGCGGCCTGCGCGCTGCTCGGCTCCTCGCGACCAAATAGTGCCGCCGCGACTGCCGTTCCGATCAAGGTCGATCTTACGATTCTCATGATCTGTATGCCCCCGAGCTGTTGTCGTTAGCGGATTGCGCTGAACGCTCTCCTCCCCTCGATCCCGGCGGGCTGCGTTGGTGTTATCACAACCAGCCCACGGGTCGTTCCCTCACTGGAACCAGTTCATGGCCAATATAGTACCATTCGCCGTATAACGCTATACCCTTACATACCAGTCACACACCTGAAA
>DASPTE010000097.1:0-22269 GCA_035623585.1 Steroidobacteraceae bacterium
ACTTTCAGCCCGAGGGCCAGTTGCTGACGCTGCAGTCATCGAACGTCGGTGAGATGTGCGTGACGGTGAGGTATAGCTGGTGGCGAATAATGTCTTCCCACGCTTGCAGCACCGCATTCAACAGCATCTGGTCCGCTGTCAGACGATAGAGATCAACCAGTCCATTGAAATTCGACAGCATCTCGTAGGCCTTGCCGTTGGCGACGCGGTAGACGCCGCCGCCCGCAAGGAGCGTCGACACGATGCGCGGGCCGTGCGGGTGCTCGTACGCACTTACCAGGTACGCGCAGAACTCGAGATAACGTCCATCCGCCGTAAATCGGTAGAGTCTGCACATCGGCTCGAGCACCGCGGTGGCGGCCATGCCCATGTGCTCGCCCGCCGCAATGATGTCGCGTTGCCCGGGCGCCGCACCGAACGTGCGCACCAGCAAATCACCCATCCCGCGACACGCCTGCAGCGCCGCGGGGTCCGCGGTCAGTTCGTAGTAACTGAGCAGACCGATGAGGTTGTACTTGTGTACCCAGACGTCCCAGCCGGTCCAGCGCCGTGCCGCCGGGTAGGTTCCGAGATATCCATCCGGCTCCTGACTCGCGATAAGCGCCCGCGCCATGCGCTCGACGATCTGCCGCAAACGGTCGTCCTCGCGGTAACGCAGCGCATTGCAGGCCGCATCGAGGAATTTGCCGGCGTGCTCGCCCACCCAGGCGCCATCGAAACTGCCGGCACTGTCGCGGTGTCGGAAGCCCGAGAGGCAGGCATCTACGTCGATCCGCAGCAACCGTCCTTCCACATTGATGCGCATGCGCTCGGCGAGCGGTCCACGCAACTCCTGCGACTCGAACGGCATTGAACTGAAGCTCTCGGAGATCTTTTCGGCGACCAGGAGCTCCGGCGTGCGCCGCCGGTCCGCGGCCGTGAGCCGCACGGTGTCGGCCGCCAGGCTGAGATCCGGCAGGGCCGCAGCGGCTGCAGCGAACTGGATCAGTTCTCGACGGGAGATTCTGCCCATGCGGGCGGCTCTCGGGGTGTGGAGCTGTCGGCCAGGAGATCGAGGTAGGAACCCGCGATCAGCTGCGCTGGTTCCACTCCGAGGCGTTTGAGCAGCTCGTCCGCCTCGCTGGCGCCTACGGCCGACGGCTCGTCCGCGGCGAGCACCACCTCGAGTTCGAGGAACTCCCCAAGCCCCCGTACCTTATCGAGATGAATGCGCGTTCTCCCGCGCAGGAACAGGGTGCGCTGCTTCTCGATCCGACCGATCTCACCGTAAGCCTGAGTCAGCAGTACCCGCAGCGTGTCGGGAGCCGAGGTCGCCGAGCGCAGGTAAAAGGATTCCTTGGGAGCGTTTTGGTTGTCGCGGCGATAGTAGATGAGTTCGCCTCCCGCCGCGGAGGACACGCGCAGCTTCAACCTGCCGGTGGCGCACCCGAAATAGGTGTCGTCCTGCCGGATTTCCCAGGGCCCCTGCTCGGCAAGGCCTCTCACTCTCGGCAAGAGCGCCGCGACGCTGGCGATTCGGGCTTTGATCTCGACGTTTGTCGGCATGCGCGTCCGGGCGGGTGCCGCTTGCCGCGCGGCGGATGAGGTCGGAGTTTAAACGCAGCGACCGTGCGGTCAACGACGAGGCGTGCGCCATGTGTCAAAATGCCTTGCCGCTGTTGCGACAAGAGCCACCCATGCCGCTGCCGAGCGCTCCACCCGCTGCCGAAAAGGTCTTTGTCTCCAGCCAATCGCTGTTGCGCGATTCGATCGAGCTCGCCATGCGCATCGTGCGCAGCGGGTTCAGGCCGACCTTTCTGGTGGCACTCTGGCGCGGTGGCACACCGGTCGGCATTGCGGTGCAGGAGGCGCTCGAGTACCACGGCATTCACACCGATCACATCGCGATCCGCACCTCGTCTTATACGGGTATCGATCAGCAGGCCAAGGTGGTGCGGGTCCACGCGGTGAACTATCTGGTCTCGCGCCTCTCGTTCGAAGACAAGCTGGTGATCATCGACGACGTCTTCGATTCGGGGCGCAGTCTCGAGGCCGTGATGGTCGAACTGCGGCGGCGTTGTCGGCGCAACCTCGCGCAGCAGATCCGTATCGCGTCGGTCTATTACAAACCAATGCGCAACCGCAGCGCGCTCAAGCCCGACTATTACGTGCGGACGACGGACAGTTGGCTCGTGTTCCCGCACGAGCTACACGGCCTGACGCGTGAGGAGATCCGCGCGCACAAACCGGTCGATGAGAGTTTTTTCGAGCCAGCGCCCATCCTGGAGACCGAATCGCTGCCTAAGTGATCGTGGATCTTGCGGCGAACTCGCGGACTCTCCGGAGCCATACCTCCTTGTCGGCCTCAGGTAGAAAGGAGGCTTCGAAGGAGTTACTTGCAAGCTGCACGAGGTCCGCGGTCGTGAGATCGAGCGCGCGGTACACCGCCAGGTAGTTCTCCGCGACATAACCGCCGAAGTAGGCAGGATCGTCCGAATTCACCGTCACGCACAGTCCCCGCCGCAGCAGCCGCTTGAGATTGTGATCCTCCATACGTTCGAACACCCGGAGTCTCACGTTAGATAGCGGGCACACGGTCAGTGGCACGCGCTCACGTGCCAGGCGGGCGAGCAGCGCGGGATCCTCTTCGCTGCGCACGCCATGATCGATGCGTTTCACGTGAAGCAGGTCGAGCGCCTCGGAAACATACTCCGGTGGTCCTTCTTCGCCCGCGTGCGCCACGGTGAGAAGCCCTTCGCTGCGGGCGCGGGCGAAGACAGAGACGAACTTCTCCGGCGGATGGCCGGCTTCGGAGGAATCCAGTCCGACAGCGCTGATCGCCGCGGCGTGCGGCAGCGCCTGCTCGAGCGTCCGCATGGCGTCTGTCGCGCTCAGGTCGCGCAGAAAGCACATGATGAGGCGGTGGGTGATGCCGAGCGTCCGCTCGCCCTCGACGAGCGCGCGGTGGATACCGCCGATGACGGCTTCCACGGGTACGCCGCGCGCGGTGTGCGTCTGCGGATCGAAAAAGATCTCGGCATGTACGACACCATCCGCGTGTGCCCTGCGCAGATAGGCAGAGGTGAGCGCCCGGAAGTCGTCCGCGTCGCGCAGCACCTGCGCGCCTTCATAGTAGACCGCGAGGAACGACTGCAGATTGCGGAAGCGGTACGCCGCACGTAGCGCCTCGACCGAAGGCTGCGGTAGCGACACGCGGTGCTTGCGTGCCAGCTCGAACACCATCTCCGGCTCGAGCGTGCCTTCAATATGCAGATGAAGTTCGGCCTTGGGAATCGCGCGGACAAAGGCCTCGATCGAACCCATAAAAACCTAAGCTAGCATAGCTCTCGGCGCGCGGTACAGGCGCAGCCGAGCACGCAGGTGGTGTTAGGCGGGCGCTGGCTAGAGGCACGGTGCACAATCTGCCGCACGATTGTGCACAATATTGCCGGCGCGTATGCTGCCGGCACAAGAATCATCAGCATGGGCAAGCTGACAACGCATGTGCTCGATATTGCGGCGGGTATTCCCGCGGCTGGCATGCGCGTCGAGCTGCACGATGCGGGAGTGAACCCGCCGCGTCTCCTCGGCGAACGACAGACGAACGAGCAAGGTCGTTGTGTGCCCCCGTTCCTCGAAGGTCCCGCGTTTCACGCCGGCCGCTACCGGCTCACCTTCTACGCGGCCGAGTACTTCCGTGCACGCGGAGCGCAACTGCCCGAACCACCGTTTGTCGATGCGATAGTCATTGCGTTCGGCGTGGCGAACCCGGAGGAGAGCTACCACGTTCCGCTGCTGGTATCGCCATGGAGCTATTCGACCTATCGCGGCAGTTGACGCAGACGCGCTCATGTGAGGGGCTCTCATGAGTAGCCCTTCGCCCGAGGCCGCAGCGACGCGTTTCCTGCTCGACGGCGAGCTCGTCTGCGTTTCCGAGGCGGCGCCCACCACGACCGTGCTCGAGTACCTGCGCAACCGTGCGGGCCGCACCGGCACCAAGGAGGGATGCGCCGAAGGCGACTGCGGAGCCTGCACCGTGGTGCTGGGGGAACTCTCCGCAGATGCGCGGCGGGTCGAGTATCGCGCAATCAACTCCTGCATCCGCTTTCTCCCCAGCATCGACGGCAAAGAACTGGTCACGGTGGAGAGCCTGCAGGCCCCTGACGGCTCTCTGCATCCCGTGCAGCGCGCGCTGGTCGATTGCCACGGCTCGCAGTGCGGCTTTTGCACGCCGGGCTTCGTCATGTCGCTGTTCGCGCTCTACCTGCAACGGACGGCGCCGACGCGTGAGGAGATCCTGACGGCGTTGTCGGGGAATCTGTGCCGCTGCACGGGCTATCGGCCGATCATCGAGGCCGCCGAGCGCATGGGGAGTTATCCTGAGCCCGGGCACTGGAGCCGGGCGGATGCGCAATCGGTCGCCCGCGCTGAGCGGCTCCGCGCACTCGTACGGACGACGAGCGATGCAGCGCTGCGCTTTCCCGGATTCCATGCGCCGCGCAGCCTCGATGAATTGGCCGCCGCGCTCGCCGCAGCCCCGGATTCGTTGCTCCTGGCCGGTGGCACGGACGTTGGTCTCTGGGCCACGAAGCAGCTGCGCGAGCTGCCACCCATCATCTATCTCGGCAACGTCGCGGAGCTGCAGCAGATCCGCAGGAGCGCCTCGGGCCTGTGGATTGGGGCGAGCGTGACCCTCACGAGCGCCTGGTCGGCGCTGCTTGAGGACTATCCGGCGCTCGCCGAGCAGGCGCGCCGCTTCGCCTCCCCGCCGGTCTGCAACTCCGGCACCTTGTGCGGAAACATCGCCAACGGCTCACCCATCGGCGATTCGATGCCGGCGCTCATAGCCTTGGGCGCTGAGATCGAACTGAGGCACGGGACGCGCGAGCGCCGCCTGCCGCTCGAGCGGCTGTACCGCGCTTACCAGCAGAAGGACCTGGCGCCCGGCGAATTCATCGTCGGCGTGCTCGTCCCGCCGCCCAAGGCCGCACAGCTGTTCGCGAGCTACAAGCTTGCCAAGCGCATCGATCAGGACATCTCGGCGGTCTGCGGCGCGTTTGCGGTAGAGGTGTCCGGCGGACGGATCACGAGCGCACGCCTCGCCTTCGGCGGCATGGCACCAGTGCCCGCGCGCGCGGCGCACGCTGAGCAGGCCCTGAGCGGAAAACCCTGGTCGGAAGCGACGATGACTGCCGCCGCCGCGGCACTTGGCTCCGACTTCACGCCACTCACCGACTTGCGCGCGAGCCGCGGCTATCGCCTGAGCGCCGCGGGCAGCATGCTGCGACGCTTTTATCTGCAACACTCCGCCACCGCCACTGCCGTGCGGGTGACTGATTCGGCGGCAGACGGGGAATTCGCCTGATGGTCGCCGTGCCCAGCGACGCTGCCGTCAGCAGCGAGGTGATCGGCGAGCCCTACCCGCACGACAGCGCGCACCTGCACGTCACGGGCCGGGCGCTGTACTGCGACGATATTCCGCTACCGGCCAACGCGCTACACGGCGCTTTGGGGATCAGCCGTATCGCTCACGGCCGTATCCGTGAGCGGGACCTGACGGCGGTGCTCGCCACTCCCGGAGTCGTCGCCTTGGCGCTGCCCGCCGACATTCCCGGGGAGAACAACTACGGCGGTGTCGTGCACGACGATCCAATCTTCGCCGACGAGCTCGTGCAGTACGCGGGTCAGCCGCTCTTCGCAGTGGCCGCGGACAGCTATGCGACCGCACGCAAGGCCGTGCGCCTCGCGCGCGTCAGCTACGAGGAGCTTCCCGCACTTCTCGATATTCGCGCCGCGCTCGCCGCGCAGAGCTATGTCCTGCCGAGCCGCACGCTCGTGCGCGGTACGCCAGCGACTGTGCTTGCCGCCTCACCCCATCGCTTGCAGGGATCGGTGGTCATCGGCGGGCAGGATCACTTCTATCTCGAGGGACAGATCGCGATCGCCGTCCCCCAGGAAGATGGCGCGATGCTGATCCATAGCTCCACCCAGCATCCGACGGAAGTGCAGCACATCGTCGCGCACGCGCTCGGTCTGCGTGCGCATAGCGTCACCGTCCAGTGCCGCCGCATGGGCGGGGGCTTCGGCGGCAAGGAGAGCCAGCCGAGTCTGATCGCCGCCGCCGCGGCGGTGCTCGCCCGCAAGACCGGCCGACCGGTGAAGCTGCGCCTCGATCGCGACGTCGACATGATCGTGACTGGAAAGCGCCACGATTTCCTCGCCGACTACGATGTCGGCTTCGACGCGCAGGGACGCATTCTGGCACTGACGATCATGCTCGCATCGCGCTGCGGTTACTCGGCCGACCTCTCCGGCCCAGTGAATGACCGCGCTGTCTATCATCTCGACAACGCCTACTTCCTCGAACACGTCGCGATTACCTCGCATCGCTGCAAGACGCATACCGTATCCAACACCGCGTTTCGCGGCTTCGGTGGCCCGCAGGGGATGATGGTGATCGAGCGGATCATCGATGATGTCGCCCGCACGCGGCGCCGTGAGCCCCTCGACGTGCGGCGCCGCAACTTCTACGGCGTCAAGGACCGCAACGTCACGCATTACGGCCAGACCATCGAGGACAACATCATTCACGACATCGTCGAGCGCCTCGAGAAGGAGAGTGGTTATCGGGAGCGCCGCCGCGCGGTCACCGAGTGGAACGGGCGCAATGCACTCGTAAAACGCGGCCTGGCGCTCACTCCGGTGAAGTTCGGCATCTCGTTCACCGCGACGCACTACAACCAGGCCGGCGCTTTGTTGCAGGTCTACACCGATGGCACCGTGCTCCTGAACCACGGCGGCACCGAGATGGGACAGGGGCTATATATCAAGGTGGCGCAGGTCGTGGCCGCCGAGCTCGGCGTCCCGCTTGGCTCCGTCCGTGTCAGCACCACCGACACGAGCAAAGTGCCGAATTCCTCGGCGACCGCGGCATCGTCGAGCTCGGATCTGAACGGCATGGCAGCGCGCGCCGCTGCGCGCACCATCCGGCAACGCCTCACCGAGCATGCCTGCGAGACCTACGGCGTTACGGCCACGCAGGTGCGCTTTGCTGACGGAACGGTATCCCTCGGTGCGCGCAGCATCGCGTTCGCGCAACTCGTGCGCGAGGCGTACGCGGCACGCATCTCGCTCTCGGCGACGGGCTACTACCGGACCCCGAAGATTCATTGGGACCGGGCCACTCTGATCGGTCGTCCCTTCTTCTACTTCGCGTACGGTGCGGCGGTCGCCGAAGTCGCCGTCGATACGCTAAGCGGAGAAACACGGCTGTTGCGGGTCGACATCCTGCACGATGTTGGCGCGTCACTGAATCCGGCGATCGACCGCGGACAGGTTGAGGGTGGCTTCCTGCAGGGGGTGGGCTGGCTGACCAGCGAGGAGTTGTGGTGGGACGGCAAGGGCGAGCTACAGACCCACGCCCCCTCGACCTACAAGATTCCCACCGCACGCGACTGGCCGGCGCAAGCCCACGTCACGCTCCTTGAGCGCTCGCCGAACCGCGAGGACACGATTCACCGCTCCAAGGCGGTCGGCGAACCGCCATTGATGCTCGCCATCTCGGTCTTTCACGCCATCCGGGATGCCTGTGCCGCCTGCGGGCCTGCCGGGGCGTTGCCACAACTCAGGTCGCCCGCGACGCCCGAGGCGGTACTTGGCGCCATCGACGGTGTAAGGACGCGCGCGTGACGAGGCCCCTCAAGCGACATGAAACGCGCACCCTCTCCCGGGGCCGATGGCTCCGAGCCCTGCACGTCCTCTGGCCGCGTGCGCTTTGCCGCTTGCTCGAGGCGCGCGAGCCGGCGGTCGTTCGCGTGCTCGTCGCCGAGGTGCGTGGCTCGAGCCCGCGCGAGGTGGGTGCCTGCCTGCTGGTCTCGCGTTCCGGGATCGAGGGCACGATCGGCGGCGGCAACCTCGAATGGCAGGCGCTGCAAGCCGCCGAAGCGTTGTTGGTCCGAGCGAGCGCGGCAAGTTCGGTCACGCTGCGCCGTCTGGTGTTGGGTCGGGAATTGGGCCAGTGCTGTGGCGGCGTGGTGCAGTTGTGGCTGGAGCGCTTCACGCCCGCCGACTTGCCGTTGCTGCGGCGGGCCACCGCAGCGGCTTCGAGCGGCAGTGGTGCCGCGATCGTCACCGAACTCTCGCACCAGGGTGTCGTACGCCGGCGGCTCGAGGGTATGTCAGCCCGAGGGCAGCCACGCCTGCAATTCGCTACGAGCCCCGAGAGCACGATTCTGGTCGAGCCCCTGGCGCGCGAGCCCGTGCCGCTCTGGCTCTATGGTGCGGGCCACGTAGGACAGGCGTTGATCCGAATCCTCGGGGAGTTGCCCTTCGAAGTGACCTGGATCGACTCACGCGCTGAGCTTCTGCCCGAGCCGCTCCCCGATAATGTGCATCCGCTGTGCCCGCCGGCACCGAGCGGAACCGTGCAGCTTGCCCCGGCGGGTGCGCGCTTCCTCGTGATGACCCATGACCACGCTTTGGACTATGCGCTGTGTCGGCGCATTCTCGAGCGCGGCGATTTCGCTTGGCTCGGCCTCATTGGCTCAAAGAGCAAAGGAGCGCGATTTCGCTCGCGGCTCACGCGGGATGGTGTGAGCCCGGACGCCATTCGCCGACTCGTCTGTCCGATAGGGGTGGCGGGCGTCGCCAGCAAGCGGCCGGCCGCCATCGCGGTCGCGGTGGCAGCGCAGCTGCTCCAGGGTCTTGAGTCTGCGCCGGAGAAGCTCGCGGGGTGCCCGGCACTGCTCGAGCCTGCAGAAGCCTGTCCGCCATCGGGTTGTGCCCACTGCTCCTCGCCGACCCCATGACCGCTTACTTCCTTGATTGGCTGAGCCTGCTCGGCCGCTGGCTGCATCTGGTGGCGGGCATTGCCTGGATCGGATCGTCGTTCTATTTCATCTGGCTCGACGATCACCTCGTGGCACCTGCCGATCCGGCGCTGGCAAAGGAGGGCGTGGCCGGGGAACTCTGGGCGGTGCATGGCGGAGGTTTCTACCACTCGCAAAAGTACCGCGTCGCGCCCGCATCACTGCCAGCGTCGCTCCACTGGTTCTACTGGGAGGCGTACACCACGTTCCTCTCGGGCCTCTTTCTCATGGGGCTCATTTATTACGCTCAGGCCGAGCTGTATCTCATCGACCCCGCGGTGGCGGCGTTGTCGAAACCGGCGGCCATCGCCATCGGTATCGCATTTCTCGGGGGCGGCTGGATCGTCTACGACGGCCTGTGTCGCTCGCCGCTCGGCCGCAGTCCCCGTGCACTCGCGGCGGTGCTCGCGGTGCTGCTAAGCGCCGCCGCCTGGGTGCTGTGTCACCTCTTCGGCGGACGCGGTGCCTACATGGAGTTTGGTGCGATGCTCGGGACGATCATGGTGGCGAACGTGTTCTTCGTCATCATTCCGGCCCAACGTGCATTGGTACGCGCCAAGGAGCTCGAGGGGAATCGCGAACCCGATCCGACCGACGCCATCGCCGCGAAGCTGCGCTCGACGCACAACACCTATTTCACGCTGCCGGTGTTGTTTGTGATGATCAGCCATCACTACCCGATGACCTATGGCGCGCGCCAAAACTGGCTGGTGCTGATCGCTATCTGTGCTGCTGGGGTGCTGCTGCGCGTCTATTTCGTTGCCCGCCACAAGGCTCGTGATCGCGGTGGGCGCACATCACCGCTCCCCGCAGCGCTCGGCGTCGCGGCGCTCGCCGCAGTGGCGCTGGCACTGCTGCCGCCGCGCTCCCCGCAACTCGCGGCGGCCGTAATGAGCTCTCCCGGGAGCTTTGCGCGCATCGAGGCGATCATCGCCCGGCGCTGCGCCAGCTGTCATTCGCTGCAGCCGACTCAGGAGGGGTTCACCGCGGCTCCGAATGGCGTGCTGCTCGATACGCCCGAGCGCATCGTCTCGCGCACCCAGCAAATGCGTGAGCAGCTCGCCACCCGGGCCATGCCCGTTGGCAATGTGACCGGCATCACCGAGGAGGAGCGGGCCGAAATGCTCGCCTGGATCGATCGTGGCGCTCCGCACTGACACCGCGGCGGGGCTGTGCGCGCATCGCGGCGCGATCCTGCACTTCCGTGCCGACCCCGGGGCGCGCGATGACCCGGCCAGCTTTGAGTTTTTCGACGATGGGCTGCTCGTCACTGCCGCGGGACAGGTCGCCGCGGTCGGGCCGGCGAGGGAGCTGCTGGCCACACTGCCGCAGGGTACGGAGCTCATCGAGCATGCCGAGAGCCTCCTGATGCCCGGGTTCGTCGATGCCCACATCCATTACCCGCAAACCGACATCATCGGCTCGGGCGGAAAGCAGCTGCTCGATTGGCTGGAGAACTACACCTTCCCCGCCGAGCGTGGGTTTTCAGATGCCGGACACGCGCGCGAGGTGGCCGAGTTCTTTCTCGATGAGCTCTTGCGCAACGGCACCACGACGGCGCTCGTGTTCTGCAGCGTGCAGCCTGCCTCGGTGGACGCTTTCTTTCAGGCGGCCGCGGCCCGGCGCTTGCGCATGGCGGCGGGCAAAGTGTTGATGGATCGTAACTGCCCGCAGTACCTGCGCGACACTCCCGAGAGCGGCGAACGTGACTCACGCGCACTGCTCGAGGCGTGGCATGGACACGAGCGGCTGCTGTATGCGATCACACCACGCTTCGCCCCGACTTCC
The DNA here is from genome assembly GCA_035623585.1 of Steroidobacteraceae bacterium. Lineage (GTDB taxonomy): Bacteria > Pseudomonadota > Gammaproteobacteria > Steroidobacterales > Steroidobacteraceae > 13-2-20CM-66-19. The sequence continues at coordinate 10,635 of DASPTE010000097.1, forward strand.
TCCGATGCGCAGCTCACGAGCGCCGGAAGACTCGCCAGGGATTTCCCGGATGCGCTCATCCAGACCCACCTCGCGGAAAACCCCGATGAAGTCGCCTGGGTGAAGCGTCTCTTTCCCGGCGCACGCAGCTATCTCGAGGTGTACGACCGCCACGGCCTGCTGCGCGAGCGTGCGATCTACGCGCACTGCATCCACCTCGATCAGACCGACCGTCTGCGCATGGCGCAGTCGGGCGCGTCGGCCGCGTTCTGTCCGTCTTCGAACCTGCGTCTTGGCAGCGGACTCTTCGATATCACCGCCGCCGACGCCGCCGGCCAACGTTTCTCGGTTGCTACGGACGTCGCGGCCGGGAGCAGCTTCAGCATGCTGCAGACGCTCGGCGATGCGTACAAGGTCGCGCAGCTTTCGCGTCAGCAGCTCTCGCCGTTGCGTGCTTTCTATCTGGCGACGCTCGGTGGCGCCCGCGCGCTCGGCATCGACAACCGCATCGGTCACTTCGCGGTCGGCACCGAGGCCGACTTCATCGTCCTTGATCTGCGCGCCACGGCGTTGCTCGCCCGCCGTACCGCGCTCTCGCGTACGCTGACCGAGAAGCTCCTGGTGCTGATGACGTTGGGCGACGATCGGGCGGTTGCGCGCACCTACATCCTCGGCCGCGAGGCGCATCGGGGTACCCTCACGCGCCCTGACTCCGGCAGCGCCGCCCAACGGCTATGAGCTCGATCCCGCTACCCCTTCGTCCCCTGCGTCCCGCCCCGGCAGCAAGACGCGGCAGCCTCGCGAACGCGACGGCAAGCCGAAAGACGCGCAACCGAGGCGGCGCCGACGTGGCGTCCGTCTACGAGCAGATCTGGACTGCGATCATCGATCACAGCCTGCCGCCCGAGACGCGTCTCGTCGAAGAGCGCCTCTGCGAGATCTTCGGGCTCGGGCGGACGAGACTCCGCCAGGTGCTGCAGCGGCTCGCGCACGAGCGGGTGGTGACGCTCATGCCTAATCGCGGCGCCGCGGTCTCCAAACCCTCGGTACGCGAGGCGCATGAAGTGTTCGCCGCCCGGCAGGTCGTCGAGGCCGGCACCGTCGCGGGATTCATCGAGTCCGCCACGCGCGCGGAATGCAGACGCCTTCAACAGCACGTTACGCGCGAGCATGCCGCCTGGCGCCAGGGCGATCGACGCGCCTCGCTCAAATGCTCGGGCGAATTTCACCTGATCATCGCCGAAGGCGCCGGCAATCAAATCCTCGTCGACATGCTGCGTGATCTGGTGTCACGGTCGTCGCTCATCATTGCCGTGTACCGGGTGCCCGGTACGCCCGGCTGCCCGCCGGACGAGCATCGGGAGCTCGCCCGTGCCCTCGAGCGACGGCAGTCGCGGGCGGTCAGCCTCATGGTGCAGCATCTCGAGCGGGTCCGCGCCGATCTGCGGCTCGAGGAGGTCGCTGCGAAGAGCATCGATCTGCATTCAGTATTCCCCAATGGCAGACGTGCAATATGAGTAAGGCTCGGGATGGGTATCCGCGTGACCTTGTGGGTTATGGGCGCTCGCCGCCCCACCCTCGCTGGCCCGGAGCGGCACGTATCGCCCTGCAGTTCGTTCTGAATCACGAAGAGGGGAGCGAGAATTGCGTGCTCGATGGCGATACGCTCTCGGAGACGTTCCTGTCCGAGATCATCGGCGCGTCCGCTTTCCCCATGCGTCACATGAGCATGGAGTCACTCTTCGAATACGGCTCGCGGGCGGGGCTATGGCGTGTGCTGCGGGCGTTCGAGCGGCGCCGGCTGCCCCTCACCATTTTTGCCACCGCGGTGGCTCTCAGGCGTCACCCCGAGGCGGTGGCCGCGTATCGCGAGCTCGGACATGAAATCGCCGGGCATGGTCTGCGCTGGATCAGCTACCAGCTGATCGATGAAACCACCGAACGTGCCCATCTGGCGGAGGCCGTCGCCATACTGCAGGAGCTCACCGGTGGCGCTCTGCTTGGCTGGTATACCGGTCGCGACAGCCCGAGCACCCGGCGCCTGCTCGTCGAGCACGGCAGCTTTCTCTACGACGCCGACTCCTATGCTGACGACCTTCCTTACTGGGTCGAGGTCAGCGTTGCCGGCGGCACACGCGCCGTTCCGCACCTGGTCGTGCCCTACACCCTCGACTGCAATGACATGCGCTTTGCAACGGCACAGGGATTCAACTCCGGTACCCAATTCTTCGACCACCTGCGCGATGCGTTCGACACGCTGTACCGCGAGGGAGACCCCGCCGGACTCGATGCGCCCAAAATGCTGTCCGTCGGCCTGCACGCGCGCCTGATCGGCCGTCCGGGTCGCATCGCCTCTCTTGAGCGCTTTCTCGACTATGCGCTCGAGCACGAAGGTGTGTGGGTCTGCCGGCGCATCGACATCGCCCGGCATTGGATCGCTACCCACTCGTTTGCACCGTGAACGATGCTTGCCGCCCCGCGACAGTGATTTCTCTCGAAGAACTCAACTCACTCCCGGCGCCGCAGTTCGCGGCGGCGTTGTCGGGCGTTTTTGAACGCACGCGCTGGGTAGCCGAGCGCGTCGCTGCGCTGCGTCCCTTCCGCTCGCGGTTCGAACTGCAGCGGGCACTGTCCGCCATCGTCGAGCAGGCGCGCAGCGACGAGCAAATGGCGCTCATACGGGCGCATCCCGAGCTTGCAGCGAGCGAGCGCACCGGTGGCGCGCTCACGCCGGAGTCGGCCCGGGAGCAGCAGGGCGCGGGGCTTGCCGCGTGCACGCCCGAGGAACTCTCACGCTTCAGGCGACTTAACGCCGCCTACGCCCAGAGATTCGGCTTTCCGTTCGTATTGGCGGTTAAGGGCCACGATCGTGCCGCGGTCATCGCCGCGCTCGAGTGCCGCCTTGCTAACACGCCGGAGCAGGAGCGCGCGACGGCATTGCACGAAATCAGTCGCATCGCCGCATTTCGCCTGGCCGAGCGGGTGGAGGAGCCGCAGGGCAGCGCCATCATCGCGATGGCGGAAGAGCTCTCGCGACTGAGCGAGCAGAGCGGCGCTCTCACCTGCACCTACCTGACCCCGGCACATCGCGCGACTGCAGCGCTCTTGCGCGACTGGATGTTAGCGGCCGGATTTGAGGTCAGAATTGATCCGGTCGGTAACGTCATCGGTCGCTGGCGTGATGGCGCGGCGAGCGCCGAGACGCTCGTGACGGGCTCCCACTACGACACGGTCATCAATGGCGGGAAGTTTGACGGGCGCCTCGGGATACTCTTGCCGATAGCAGTTATGGCGCGGCTGCGTGGCGCCGGGGTGCGACTTCCCTACACCTTGATGGTGGTCGGCTTTGCCGAAGAAGAGGGGGTACGTTTTCGATCGACTTTCCTCGGTAGTCGCGCGCTCGCGGGGCGATTCGATGCCACCGTGCTCGAGCAGCGCGACGCCGAGGGGATCACGATGCGGCAGGCCATGGTCGCGGCCGCGCTCGATCCGGCGGCCATTCCTACCGCGGCACTCGAGCCGCAGCGGCTCTTGGGTTTCGTAGAGGTCCACATCGAGCAGGGACCGGTGCTGCTCAACGCCGGGGCGCCCCTTGGTGTGGTGACCTCAATCGCCGGCAGCACTCGGTGCCTCGTGTCGATTACGGGACTCGGGGGCCATGCGGGAACCGTTCCTATGCAACTGCGTCGCGACGCGGCTGCCGCGGCCGCTGAAGTGGTGCTGGCGCTCGAGAAGCGCTGCAGCGGCACGCCCGGGCTCGTCGGCACGGTCGGACGGCTCGAGGTCCCGGGCGGCGCAATGAATGTCATCCCCGGCCGCTGCGAGCTGAGCGTCGATATCCGCGCCGATCGCGATGAGGTACGCGATGCGGCGTTCACGAGCATCGTGGCTGAATCTGAACGCATTGCGGCGCGCCGGCAGGTCGCGATCGAGTGGCGCAAGGTTCTCGATGTCGCGAGCGTCGCTTGTTCGCCCCGTATGCAGGAGCGCTGGGCGCAGAGCATCGTTCGTGTCACCGGCAGCGCGCAGGCGCCGCACCTGCCGAGCGGCGCCGGCCACGACGCGATGGTGATGGCGCAACTTACCGAGATGGGTATGCTTTTCGTACGCTGCGGCAACGGTGGGATCAGCCATCACCCGTCCGAGACGCTCAGCGCCGAGGACGCCGACCTCGCGGCTCAGGCCTTCAGGGACTTCCTCGTCAACTTCTCCGCCGCCAACCCGAACGCCCCACGATGACTAAGAACAAACCTCTTGCAGGAAGCTCCACGATCGAGACCGAGGTAGCGGAGATCGTCGACCGCAACTTCACCGCCGAATGCGAATTTCTCGCCGCGCTGGTCAAGGTCCCGACCGACAATCCGCCCGGTGACTGCGCAGCACACGCGGAGCGGGTCCGTGGGCTCTTGGAAGGGTTCGGTTTCAAGGTCGAAAGTTTTCCGGTGCCACCCGCCTTGGTCACGGCGGCTGGCATGATTTCCGCCACCAACCTCATCGTCCGGCGCCGCTTCGACGAGCGCGGACCGTGCATCGCCCTGAACGCACATGGCGACGTCGTGCCTCCGGGCTTGGGCTGGACGCGGGACCCGTACGGCGCGCAGATCGTCGATGACCCGGTCCATGGTCCGACCATGTACGGTCGCGGAGTGGCGGTGAGCAAATCCGACTTCGCGACTTTTGCTTACGGGTTACGGGTGCTCGAGGTGCTCGCGGGAACTGGACACCCGCTTAGGGGCAGCGTCGAGCTGCATTTCACCTACGACGAGGAGGTCGGCGGGGATATCGGACCGCGCTGGCTGCTCGAGCAGCGCTTGACCCGGCCTGACTACGCGATTTGCGCGGGCTTTTCCTACGCGGTGACCACCGCGCACAATGGCTGCCTGCACCTTGAAGTCACGGTGCGCGGTCGTCAGGGGCATGCGGCCATGCCCGATTCGGGCGTCGATGCGCTCGCGGCCGCGACCGCGATTCTGACCGCCATTTATGATTCGCGTGCGGCGCTGCTGGAACGCCGTTCTGATGTTGCCGGCATCACGCACCCAACGCTCAACGTGGGTCTTATCGAGGGCGGCATCAATACCAATGTCGTGCCAGACCGCGTCAGCTTTCGCATCGATCGCCGCGTGATCCCTGAGGAGGACCCGGCGCAGGCCGAAGCCGAGCTGCGCAGCATCATCGAGCGTGCCGCAGGCGGCTGCAGCGGCGTTCGCGTAGAGATTCGCCGTATTCTTCTCGCGCTCCCACTCGTGCCCGTCCCCGGTGCCGAGCGGCTGAGCGCCGCACTGCGGCGCTATGGGGAGACTTTCCTGGGCGTGCCCATTGCCGAACACGGCGTGCCGCTCTACACGGACGCTCGCCACTACGCTGCCGCCAATATCCCCACCGTGCTTTATGGCGCCGGACCCCGTACGCTCGCCGACGCACATGGTCACGCTGCGGATGAGTGCCTGCGCTTGAATGACCTGCGCGGCGCGACGGCCACGGTTGCCTGCACGCTTGCGGAGCTGCTCGGGCCAAATTGAGCCGATGCGCGATTGCACACCATGGCGTGTGGTCTCGCCCTTGTGACGTTACTCATTCTTTCTTTGTCCCGCCCTCGGCGTTAATCCCCCAAGAGTGCACGGCCTCGAGCGGGGGCTCCGCATCTAGCGGTGGTTAGAGCGCGGAGCGTTCGCTGCTGCCGAGTTGCTGGCGCTCGTCGGGGTCTTGCCGAGGAATATGAGCAGACGGCCTTCCCCGTCGAGCTTGCCGAGCGCGTACATGCAGTGTCGATTCAGCTCGTCCTGTGCGTCGAGTACGGACTGCCTGATGTTTTCCGCTTGCAGGGCCGACAACTTAGCTCCGTAGCTGCTCGCGATGTCGTCCGATGTATGCAGCGTCGAGATGCCGTGCGCCCATGCATCGAGCAGCCATGGCTTGAGCGACTCGGTGGGCGGGGGCGTCTTGTCGGTTGTCAGGTAACGGTTCCACTCGAGGGCAAATCCTTTGAGGTAGGCGTCGCGAGCGGCGGGGGTATCCACCGCACTCACGCGACCGTGTGCCGCGTCCGCAACCGTGTAGAAGGAGCGTCCGGCGGCCTCGCAGGCCCGCTCGGCTTGATCCTCGTGCGTGTCGGCGATTGCCGCCGCGCTGATCGTGCTGAGTAATGCAACGAACACAAGGCGCATGGTTTGGCCTCGCTTCGAAATTGAATGCCGGGCGAGTGTAAGCGGGGCGGAGAGGCGCGCGTGAGGTCGGCTTGACCAAGTTGTGAGACGTCTCGCAGATGGGGTTTGAATGACCACCCGCGAACTCCCGAGGTCACGGGCGTAGCGCCGCTACCGGCTCGGGTTGTTCCTTTGGTAGCCTCGCCTCCATGGTGAGCGATCCTGAGCTCTATGAGCTGGCCGCGCGCGTCGGGCAGAGGCTTCGAGCCGCACAGCGCCGCATCGTCACCGCCGAATCCTGCACCGCCGGCTGGATTGCCAAGGCGCTCACCGACATCCCAGGGAGCTCGCAGTGGTTCGAGTGCGGCTATGTCACCTACTCCGATACGGCGAAAATTCGTGACCTCGGGGTGCGCGCGGAAACGCTCGCACAGTTCGGCGCGGTGAGCGAGGAGACCGTGCGCGAGATGGCAGCAGGCGCGCTGCGGGTTGCCGCGGTCGATGTCGCGATCGCCGTCACCGGCATCGCAGGCCCTGACGGCGGTACCAAGGCGAAACCTGTGGGCACCGTATGGTTCTGCGCGACGACGATTGCGGAAGGGGCGACGCAAACCATCGCCGAGCTCAAATTCTTCGGCGGGGACCGCAATAGCGTCCGCAGCCGCTCGGTGCAGCACGCACTCGCCCTGATTCTGCGGCTCGATCTGCCGGTTCGTCTCGAGAGCGCAGCCCCGGCCGCACGGCCTTGAGCGACCCGCACCACGCGCAGGGTGGACAGGGCGGGCCCGAGGTACCCCCGCGGGAACCGACCGAGCGCCTCTTCTTTGCGCTCTGGCCCGCTGAGGATGAGCGCGAAGCGCTCGCGCGCGCCGCGGCGAAGCCCGTGCGCTCATCGGGTGGGCGGCCGGTGCCGGCTGAGAATCTGCACGTGACGCTCGCCTTCCTCGGCAGCGTGCCGGTGCGACGCGTTCCTGAGCTACGCACGCTCGCGCTTGCGACCGCGGATGCATTTGCGCGGCACGAGCCGCTCGCGCTGCGCTTCGAGCGGCTCGTGCACTGGTCGCAATCCGAGATCCTCTGTGCGCTCGGCGCCGAGGAACTTGGCGCGGGCGCGGACCCGCGCGAAGGGGAACTACGCGCCACCGAGTTCCTCGCCGGCGCACTTAAGGACCAGGCGGCGGCTGCGGGTTTTACTCCGGATCTCAAGCCCTTCCGCCCACATGTCACCGTGGCGCGCAAGGTTTTGCGCGCACCGCGCGAGCGCGCACTGCGCCACAGCGTGCTCTGGCGCTGCACGGCGTTCGCGCTGATTGCGAGCCGCACCCACGCCAGCGGCGCCATATACAGTGTCGTCGAATTCTATCCACTGGGTAAGCCGGACAAAGCACGCTGATCGCGGCGAAACAGCCTCGTGCGCGCGCACCGACGGCGTCTCTTTATGGGATAATTGTCGCGGGGATCTCCACGCTCGCTGACCAACTCTTTGGGAAATTCGCAGATGGAAGACAATCGCAAAAAGGCGCTCGCCGCCGCACTCGGCCAGATCGAAAAGCAGTTCGGCAAGGGCTCGGTGATGCGTCTTGGCGATGCCGCGGCGAGCTACGACATGGAAACGGTGTCGACGGGCTCCCTCGGGCTCGACATCGCACTCGGTGTCGGCGGCCTGCCGCGCGGGCGCGTGGTGGAGATCTTCGGACCCGAAGCCTCCGGCAAAACGACGCTCACGCTGCAAGTGATTGCTGAAGTGCAGCGCGCGGGCGGCACGGCCGCCTTCGTCGATGCCGAGCATGCACTCGATCCTTCGTACGCCGAGAAGCTCGGTGTCAACATCGGTGAGCTCCTCGTGTCGCAGCCCGACACCGGCGAGCAGGCGCTCGAGATCACCGACATGCTCGTGCGCTCGAACGCGGTCGACATCGTGGTGATCGATTCCGTCGCGGCCCTCACGCCCAAGGCCGAGATCGAGGGTGAGATGGGCGAGATGCAGGTGGGGCTTCAGGCGCGGCTCATGTCACAGGCGCTGCGCAAGCTGACCGGCAACATCAAGCGCTCGAATACCATCGTCATCTTCATCAATCAGATCCGCATGAAGATCGGCGTGATGTTCGGCAACCCCGAGACCACGACCGGTGGCAACGCGCTGAAGTTCTACGCGTCCGTGCGGCTCGACATCCGTCGCATCGGCGCGATCAAGAACGGCGAGGAAGTGGTGGGCAACATGACGCGCGTGAAGGTCGTGAAGAACAAGGTCGCGCCGCCCTTCCGCGAGGCGGAGTTCGAGATCATGTACGGCCAGGGACTCTCGCGCGAGGGCGAGATCATCGAGCTCGCGAGCACGCAGGGGATCATCGAGAAGTCGGGCGCCTGGTTCGCCTACAAGGGCAACCGCATCGGGCAGGGCAAGGACAACGCGCGCGCGTACCTGCTGTCAAACAAGGACGTCGCGCGCGAGATCGAAGAGCAGGTGCGCGCACGGCTCCTGCCCCCGCGCCAGCAGCGCAACGGCGATCAGGCCGCCAATAGCGCCTGAGAGCGCGGCGGCGGCGCGGCGCTCGGGCGCTTCGTCAGTTGCCTTGCGGACTCGCGCCTGAGCGCTGAATCTTCTGCAGATCCTGCTGGCCCTGGGTCGCGCTGCGTAAGAGATCATCCTCGTTTCCGCAGACTTTCGCGGGCAGCCGTGAGCCGGGCGTGGTCTCCTTGCGGCAGTAGACGGTGCGCCCGTTCTGCGTCTCGGGCCGGTAGCCCTCGGCGAGGAGCCGCTTGGCCCCCGGGTTATCGGTCGTGGCGGCGGGCTTCGCAGCCGCGGTGGCTGGTGCGGTCGCCGGGGACGCGCTCGATTGAGCCGTCGCCGGTGCAGCCGGGGCGTTGGCCGCTGCCGGCAGTGCGGAGCCAGTCGTGGGGGCGGGAGTCGCGGCGGGCTGCGGCGCGGGAGGATCCGCAAAAGCGGTGGACAATGCGAAGGCGCTGAGGCACGCCAGTACTCCGATAACCAGACGCATGAGGTTCCTTTGTCGCCTGCTTAAGAAATGTCGGCGGTATGCTGAGCCGCCCGCCGTTAAGGGCCGCATGGTCTAGACGATGGCGCTGCGATTACCAAAGGTGAAGGACGCCGCCGAGCGCGCCGATCCAGAGACGGCGCGAACGGCAGCGGTGGCGCTCCTTGCGCGGCGAGACCTCTCGAGCGGCATGCTGCGCGAGCGGCTGCGCGCGCGCGGTTTCACGGCCGAGGCCGCCGAGGCCGTCGTCGACGCGCTCGGCCGCGAGGGTGTTATCGATGATGCGCGCTACGCGCAGAACTATGTCATGTACCACTCGGGACGCGGTCAGGGACCACTGCGTATCGGCGCTGAACTACGCAAGCACGGCGTCGCGGCGGCGCTGATCGATCGGGCGTTGGCGCAGGGCACGGACTGGCTGGCCCTCGCCCGCAAGGTGCGCAGCGCGAAGTTCGGCCCCGCGGCCCCGCGCAGCTGGGCGCAGCGGGCGCGACAGGCGCGCTTTTTGCAGTATCGAGGCTTTTCAGCGGATCATATCCGCGCGGCAACGGGCGCCGATGCAGAGCTCGAGTGAGGGATCTTGGCCAAACTGTCTTACATGAGCGCGGCGGATGTGCGCAGCAGTTTTCTGCAGTTCTTCCGCGCACACAGTCACGTCGTCGTGCCCTCGAGTTCGCTCGTGCCGGCCAACGACCCGACCTTGCTCTTTACCAACGCCGGCATGGTGCAGTTCAAGGACGTGTTTCTCGGCAAGGAGCAGCGCGATTACCTGCGCGCCGCCTCGAGCCAGCGCTGCCTGCGCGCGGGCGGCAAGCACAACGATCTCGAGAACGTTGGCTACACCGCGCGCCACCACACGTTTTTCGAGATGCTCGGCAATTTCTCTTTCGGCGACTACTTCAAGCGTGAGGCGATCCATCTCGCCTGGGACTTCCTCATCTTCCAGCTCGGTCTTGATCCGAAACGCTTGTGGTTCACGGTGTACCGCGATGACGACGTCGCCGCCGATATCTGGCTGAAAGACATAGGCGTTAACCCCGAGCGCTTCGGGCGGCTCGGGGAAGAGTCCAACTTCTGGCAGATGGGCGACACCGGTCCCTGCGGTCCCTGCAGCGAGATCTTCTACGACCATGGACCCGAGGTTCCGGGCGGTCCACCGGGCTCACCCGATGAGGGCGGCGATCGCTTTGTGGAGATCTGGAATTTGGTCTTCATGCAGTACGAGCGCGACGCCGCTGGCAAACTCACCCCGTTGCCCAAGCCTTCGGTCGATACCGGCATGGGGCTCGAGCGCATCGCGGCCGTCATGCAGGGCGTGCATTCCAACTACGACATCGATCTTTTCAAGAACCTGATTAAAGCGGCTGGTCGCCTCGCCGGAACTTCGGTGCTGACCTCCAGCTCGCTGCGGGTGATCGCGGACCACATTCGTGCCTGCACGTTTCTCGCAGTCGATGGCGTCTCGCCCTCAAACGAGGGGCGCGGCTATGTGCTGCGGCGGATCATCCGTCGTGCCATCCGTCACGGCTATAAGCTCGGCATCACGAAGCCTTTCTTCTACAAGCTGGTCCCGGTACTCGAAGCGGAGATGGGTGCCGCCTACCCCGAGCTCACGCGCGGCAGCGCCCACGCTGAACGCGTGCTCAAGCAGGAGGAGGAGCGTTTCGCGGACACGCTCGCTAACGGGATGGTGCTGCTAGAGAACGCCATCCGGAATCTGCGGGGTGCGAAGATCATCGATGGCGATACGGTCTTCAAGCTCTACGACACTTACGGCTTCCCGGTGGACCTGACCGCGGATATCGCGCGCGAGCGCGGCCTGAGCGTCGACCAGACGCGCTTCGAAGCGGCAATGGCGGAACAACGGCGCCGCTCGCAGGAAGCGAGCAAGTTCGGCGCCGAGGTGGGGTCGGGCCCGGGCACCGATGCGCGCACGGAGTTTCAGGGTTATGAGCTTCTCCGCAGCTCGGCCGGTGTGCTCTCTCTTTCCAAGGAAGGTAGCGCGGTCGAGGCGCTCGCAGCCGGCGATTCCGGGGAGGTGATCCTTGATCGCACGCCGTTCTACGCCGAGGCCGGCGGCCAGGTGGGTGATGCGGGCGTGCTCGCCTCCGACGGGGTGCGTTTCGTTGTGACCGACGCGCAAAAGCGTGGTGCGGCCATTGCGCACCTCGGCAAGCTCGAGCGGGGCACGATTCGCGTCGGGGACAGGCTCGAGGCGCAGGTGAACGCCGAGCGGCGCCAGGCGACGGCGCTCAACCACAGCGCCACGCACCTTCTGCACGCGGCACTGCGCAAGGTGCTCGGCACCCACGTGTTGCAGAAGGGATCGCTCGTGGCACCCGACCGGCTGCGCTTTGATTTTTCGCACTTCCAGCCGGTGACGCCCGCCGAACTTCTCGAGATCGAACGGCTCGTGAACGCCCAGATCCGCGACAACTTGCCTGCCGAGACGCGCGTCATGGACTGTGAGGGTGCGGTTGCCGAGGGCGCCATTGCACTCTTTGGCGAGAAGTA
>DASPTE010000115.1:0-25735 GCA_035623585.1 Steroidobacteraceae bacterium
CACAACTGCAGGTCGCTGCGGCCGTGTTGCCAGGACTCGGCATCAATCCAGCCAACATCGTGCAGACTTTCAGCTTCAGCACCCAATCGATCGCCGACGTGATGGGCGTGGTCGAGCAGCTCGCCGCGGCGCAGTCGATCCAGGTGAACTGTCCGCCGCAGCTCGTGCAGGCCTCCCCACTGCACGCCGCCGATCTTTGTGTCGGCGTCACGACCGTCCCCTATTACCTCAGTCGCGCCGCGCCGCTCACGCAAAGCTGGCAGGGCCAGGGGGCGAGCGCCCTCACGCGCTTCAACCCGAAACCCATCGCCACACAGAACATACAGATTCCGGTGCTCGTGTCGGTTCCGCACGGCGTCGCGGCGCCCGCAAGCGGCTGGCCGGTCGCCATGGTGGTGCACGGCTTGACCCGCAGCCGCGAGGACGCGCTCGCGATGTCGGATTCCTTCGCGAGCGCGGGGTTCGTCGTGGTCGCGATCGACATGCCGCTGCACGGCATCACCAATCAGATGGATCCTTTCTATGCCTCCGGAGGAAATCCTCTCTACGGGGGATTGGGTTTGCCCGCACCGACGGCGGCCGAGCCCTCGATCGAGCGTACGTTCGATCTCGATCTCGGGACCAACAACGCCGCCGGCAATGGGGTGATTTACGGCTCGCCACCCGATGGCAAGATCGACCCCTCGGGCTCCTGGTTCCTGAACCTTACCGCGCCACTCGTCGGACGCGACAACTTCCGCGAGGGACCGGCGGATCTCATCACGCTCGCGCATTCGCTCGAGGCAAACGGGATCACCGTGGTCGCTCCCGCGGGCAGCATCAAGGTCGATCCGGCGCGCGTGCATTACGTCGGACTGTCCTTGGGCGCCGTCATGGGCACGGTCTATCTCGGCAGCACGCCCAACCTCGCGGATGCGCAGACGGCCAGCCTGGCCGCACCCGGCGGCGGTTACGCACGGTATCTGACGGAATCGGCAAGCTTCAGCGCCGCGTTCCTGCCGATACTTGAGGCACAAGGCCTCATACCTGGCACTTCGCTCTTCGCGAATTACACCCGCGACCTGCAGAACATCACCGACTCGTCGGATCCCTGGAACTTCATCGCGGCGGCGGTCGCCTACCATCCGACGCACATCATGCAGATGGTGGGCGGCGGCATCCAAAACGGAACCGCCACCCTTCCCGATCAGGTCATCCCGAACGTGGGCACGCAGCGCCTCATCAGCGCGGCTCCCTACGGAGGCATGAATGGAACGCTCGGCGGACCGGGTCTGCCCGAGCTCAACACTTTGGGGAACAACATAAGCGCCAACGGATGGAGGGCTTACACTAATTTCATCTGTGGCGCCCACGGGTCGCTTTTCGACCCGAGTATCAACGCCAAGACCACGGGTGAGATGCAGGCGCAGGCCGTGACCTTTGCAGCGGGAAGCGCCGCCGGTAACGTGATCGTGCTCGGGAGTCAGGCCCCGACGGTGATCGGTCCGCAACCCGCGGGGACCGCGTGCCCGTGATCTGAGGCCCACGCGGCGCAACGGGCACGAGGGGCGGCCACAAACGGCCGCCCTTCTCTTTGGGCCGCTACAATGCCCGGGCCATGCCTCCCGCCACACCCGAGAAAGCCGCGAGCGATGCCGAGGTGCGCCGGAGCTTCATCGGGCGGCTGCGCCAGCGGCTCAATCGGGGGGATTCCTGGCTGAGCGCGGATCTCGGGGAGCTCTTCAAGGGACGCGGGATCGATGCCGCGATCCTCGAGGAACTGGAGACGCGCCTCATCAGCGCTGATGTCGGCGTCGCCGCGACCGAGCGCATCCTCGCCGAGCTCAGCCGGCGCGTGGCGCGGCGCGAACTCAAGGACATCAAAGCGCTCACCGGCGCGCTCGAGACGTCCATCGTCGAGATCCTCGCCCCCTGCGCGCAGCCGCTCGTCATCGATCCCGCCCGCCGCCCGTTCGTGATCCTGGTGGTGGGCGTCAACGGCTCGGGCAAGACCACTACCATTGGTAAACTCGCGCAGCGCTTCACGGACGAGGGCCGCAGCGTGCTGCTCGCCGCGGGCGATACCTTTCGGGCGGCGGCGATCGAGCAGCTCAAGACCTGGGCCGAGCGCTCGGGAGCTCTCTTCGCGGCACAGCAGGCCGGGGCGGACCCGGGCGCCGTCGTGTTCGATGCCATGCAGACGGCGCGCGCCCGAGGGAGCGAGCTACTGATCGCCGACACGGCCGGACGGCTTCAGAGCCAGGTGCATCTCATGGAGGAGCTGAAGAAGGTGAAGCGCGTCATTCAGCGGATCGATGGCAGCGCACCGCACGAGATTCTCCTCGTGCTCGATGCCAACCAGGGACAGAACGCGCTCGTGCAGGCGCGGCTCTTCAACGAAGCGCTCGGAATCAGCGGCATCGCGCTCACCAAGCTCGATGGCACGGCGAAGGGCGGCATCGTTATCGCCGTTGCGCAGGAGCTCAAGATCCCGCTGCGCTATCTCGGCGTTGGTGAGACGAGCGAGGATCTCGGGGATTTCGACGCTCGCGCGTTCGCCGCGGCGCTGGTCGAGGGACCCGCGCGCCTCGCGAGCGCGCGGGAGGGGCGCAGCCCATGATCCTCTTCGATCGCGTCAGCAAGCGCTATCCGAACGGGCGCGAGGCACTGACCAACGTGAGCTTCAACATCCACAACGGTGAGATGGTGCTGCTCACCGGCCGCTCGGGCGCGGGCAAGAGCACCGTGCTCAAGCTCATTGCGCTTCTTGAGCGGCCCACCCGCGGCACGGTGGTGGTGAATGGCAAGAACACTCAGACACTCAGAGCTAACCAGATTTCCGCCTTCCGTCGCCGCATCGGCGTCGTATTCCAGGACCATAAGCTCCTCGCCGACCGCCCGGTGTTCGACAACGTCGCACTGCCCCTCGCCGTGGCCGGCACTCCGCTCAAGGAGATCGACAAGCGCGTGCGCGCCGCGCTCGACCAGGTGGGACTGCTCGGCAAGGAAAGCGTGTTGCCGTTCGATCTCTCGGTCGGCGAGCAGCAGCGCGTCGGGATCGCGCGCGCGGTGGTGAGTAAACCGCCGCTCCTCATCGCCGACGAACCGACCGGAAACCTCGACCCCGATCTGTCGCTCGAGGTGATGCGGCTCTTCCGCCGCTTCCAAGACGTCGGGGTCACGGTGGTAGTCGCCACGCACGATCTGCACATCGTGCGCGAGTTCGGTCAGCGCGTGATCGTGCTCGAGAAAGGCCACGTGCACGGTGCGGCTGACCCGCTGCCGAGCCTGGTGGCGACGCGGTGAGCCTCGGGGTCTTCAGCGCCCGGCATCTGCAGGCGTTCCTTGGCTCTGTGGGCCGGCTCGCCCGCAGTCCGCTCGCGACGTTCCTCACGCTCCTCGTGATCGCGCTCGCGCTCGCGTTGCCGACGGCGTTGCGGCTTCTCGTATCCAATGCGCAGGCCGCGACCGGCAACTTCAGCAGCGCGCTCGACATGTCGGTGTACCTCAAGAGCGAAGTGCCGCTCGAGAAGGCCAGGCAGCTCGCGCAGGCGGCCACGCAGCGCGCGGACGTCGCCGAGGTCAAAGTCATCTCCGCAGAACAGGGACTCGCCGACTTCCGCAATTACTCCGGTTTCGGCGAGGCGCTCGCCGCGCTCAAGGAGAATCCGCTGCCGAACGTGCTGCACGTGCGGCCGCGCGCCGCGGAGGGCGAGGCGACGAACCTCGAATCGCTGCGGCGCTACTTCAGCGCCTGGCCCGAGGTAAATGCGGTACAGGTCGACACCGAGTGGGTCATGCGCTTCAACGCGCTCCTGGAAGTGCTGCGGCGGCTGCTCCTGATCGCCGCGGCGGTCCTGGGCGCCGGAGTGCTCGCCGTCATCGGCAACACGATCCGGCTCGAGATCCAGGGGCGCCGCGCGGAGATCGAGGTGACGAAGCTCGTCGGCGGCTCGAACTCCTTCGTGCGCCGTCCGTTCCTCTACACAGGCGTGCTCTACGGATTGCTCGGAGCGCTGCTCGCCTGGGGGATCATCGCGCTCGCGGTCGCGCTCCTCGGTGATCCGGTGGCGAAACTCGCCCGGCTCTACGAAAGCAGCTACGTGCTGCGCGGCCCTTCGCCCGAGGACGTCGGGATGCTCCTTGGCGGCGGCACCGCGCTCGGGTGGCTTGGGGCGTGGATTTCGGCCGCACGACACCTGAGCAGCATCGAGCCGCGTGCCTGAGGAAGATCGGAAGCGGAAAGGCTAGGTCGTCGCGGGCACCGCAGGCTGCTGCGGTGGAGGGAGCGTGGACTCGACCCAGCGGCGCACGCGCCGGGCGTCGGCAATGCGCGTGTGCTTGCCGAAGGAGTTGAGGAGCACGATCACGACGGTGCGGTCTTCGATCACCGTCTGCATCACGAGGCAGCGACCGGCGCGCGAGATGTAGCCCGTCTTCTGCACCACGATATTCCAGTCGGGATGCACGACGAGCGAGTCGGTATTGCGGAACCTGAGCACATGCCGGCCGACCACGACCGAGAAATCTCGCGCCGTCGAGTAGTCGCGGATCACGGGCACCTGCGCCGCGGCCATCACGAGCATCGAGAGGTCTTCGGGGCTCGCAACGTTCGCATCCGAAAGCCCGGTTGGCTCGACGAAGCGGGCGGCGCGCATCCCAAGCTGCGTCGCCTTCTCGTTCATCGCGTGCACGCAAGCACCAAGTCCGCCCGGGTAGTTGCGCGCAAGCGCGTAAGCCGCGCGGTTCTCGGAGGCCATGAGCGCGAGATGCAAGAGGTCGCCGCGCGTGAGATGCATGCCGGGTGTGAGGCGGGAGACGTGGTGCCGGCCGAGATTGGTATCTGCGGAGGTGATCTCGATCGTCTCATCGAGGGACTGCCCGGCCTCGAGCACGACGAGTGCGGTCATGAGCTTCGTGATCGAAGCGATCGGCATCGCGACGTCGGAATGACGTGAATAGAGCACCGCGGAGTGCGTGGCATCGAGCACGAGCGCCGCGCTCGAACGCAGCGCCGGTTCGGCGGGGTTTTTGAGGCTGGTCCGGAGCGTGCCTTCGGCGAGCGCGGCAGAGGAGAGCGTGACTGCACAAAGCAGACACGCACCTGCCGTTAAGCGCAAAAAGCGACGCTGACCCATTGACCCCTTCTCCCTCGCTCAGGAGTCTATCAGAGCACCCCTTATGTCACTGATGCGTGACGCACTCTTAAGTTTCCCGCCCCCTGAGCGTGACGGCTGCCGCCCGCCCGGCACCTCCTGCGGGTGGCGCGGTCATAACACCCGCGCTGCGTGACGCGCTCCACGCGGCCCCGAGGCGCCCCCTGGCCGTCGATTTGGGCCGGAGCCACGCGAGAATTTCCGCAGGTATTAGCGCATAAGTGAGTCCGTCAACGAGGGCAGCCCGAGCACGCTCGGCGGCCATGTGCTCGCGCTTTGCGATCTGGTACCGAGCGCGGCTCGAGCCTCGCGGCGAAGGCGGCACTTTGAGGCCGCGCGCGAGCGGCCGGCGGCAGCGCCGTCTCTTCAGCCTGGAACTTTGCCGCGCGCCGCGCGTCCTTCAATAAGGCGACCCTCCGCGACCGTACGCCGTTCGGCGCAGCCTTCCTAACTGCCAAGTCCAAGCATCCCCAACGGCGGCTGAGGGGCCTCCCCGAAAGAGGGATTCAAAGCGGTCGGGATGCGCGCAAGCTCCTGTTCGGAAAGAGCGGGAGGTCCCGCTGCCGGGGGAACTTCCGGAGGCTTTAGCACTCTAAGAGGTCGACTGCTAAAATGCCGAACAAAGTTATGGGAGATCTGATGTCAGGCAATGCACTGGTTGCCCGGCCTGGCGATCTGGCTCTGGCCGGTCCGCTGGGAAGTCTCGATGCATATCTCGAGCGGGTGAGCCGGATTCCGGTTTTGTCACGCGAACAGGAGCGTGCGCTGGCCGAGCGTTTCCGCAAGGACGGGGACCTCGAGGCCGCGCGCGAACTCGTGCTCGCGCATCTGCGTTTCGTCGTGCACATCGCGCGCGGCTACGCCGGCTACGGACTGCCGGTCGGGGATCTGATCCAGGAGGGAAACGTCGGCCTCATGAAGGCCGTCAAGCGCTTCGATCCCTCGCTCAACGTGCGGCTCGTGTCCTTTGCGGTGCATTGGATCCGCGCCGAGATCCACGAGTACGTGCTGCGCAACTGGCGGCTGGTGAAGATCGCGACCACCAAGGCGCAGCGCAAGCTCTTTTTCAATCTGCGACGCCTGAAGAAAAACCTCAGCTGGCTCACGGCCGAAGAGACTGCGGCGGTGGCACGCGATCTTGGCGTCACGCCAGGTGAAGTGACCGAGATGGAAAAGCGTCTCGCCGCGCGCGATCTGTCCTTCGATCCGGCTCCCGACACGACCGACGACGAGGAAGTCTTCAGTCCCGCAGCGTACCTTCCTGCCCCGGACTCGGATCCGGCCGAGCAGGTCGAAGACGCCGAGAGCGCCGATGACTCTTCGGATCGGCTGCGCGGTGCGCTCCATCGCCTCGATGCTCGCAGCCGCGACATCGTCGAGCGTCGCTGGATGTCGGACGACAAGGCGACCCTGCATGAGCTCGCCGGCAAGTACGGCGTCTCCGCCGAGCGTATCCGGCAGATCGAATCGAGTGCGCTCGGGAAGCTGCGCGGTCTGATGGGCGCCTGAGGGGCGGGGCACCCTCCTTTCTTGCGGGGCGCGCGCGGGGCGGGTAGCGTCTCGCCCCATGCGTAGCGTCAGCGACTGGCTCAGCGAATACGGCGCGAGCCATGAGAATCCCACCAACAAGCTCCTGCACTGGATCTGCGTGCCGCCGATCGTGCTCGCAGTGATGGGCTTTCTTTGGGCGGCGCCTTTCCCCGCCGCGCTCGGGACGCTCTCGCCCTGGCTCAACTGGGCGACGCTCGTCGCCGCCGCGGCGCTCGTTTATTACGCGCTGCTTTCGCCCTCGCTCGCCTTGGGGGTGCTGCTCGCCTTTATCGTGCTACTCGTCATCACCGAAAGGCTCGCACTCCTCCCCTGGCCGCTGTGGCTGACTTCACTCGTTATCTTCGTCGTTGCCTGGATCGGGCAGTTCATCGGCCACGCGGTCGAGGGCAAGCGCCCCTCGTTCTTCAAGGACCTGCAGTTTCTGCTGATCGGCCCCTTGTGGCTTCTGGCTGCGGCGTATCGCAAGCTGAGCGTGCCGTACTGACCACGCGCGTTGCGCGCGGCCTCAGCCTGACGCGTGTGTCTGCTGCTCCTCTCTACGCCCAGCGGGCCAGCGCGCTTTAGTTCATGAATCCGGCGCTGCCTCCGCGGCTGCACGTACGGCTGCGGTCACCGCGACGTGAACCTCACGGTCGAGCGGATCGGGGACGAGTTCGTCGCCGCGCGCGAGCGAGGCGATGGCGGCCGCCGCTGCCTTGAGCATGGCATCGGAGAAGCGCGGCGCGCCCGATTCGAGCACGCCCTTGAAGAGGCCGGGAAACGCCAGCACGTTATTGATGCCCTTGCCGTCGGCGGCAAAGGCCGCACCCGCCGCGCGCGCCACGAGCGGTTCGATCTCGGGATCGGGGTTCGAGAGCGCGAGAATCACCTGGCCGCGCCGCACCCACTCGGGCTTGATCAGTCCCTTGACCCCGGTCGTGGCGATCACGATGTCCGCGTGCTCAAGGAGTGAGCGCAGCGTCGTGCCTTCCCCGCCGAGCGCTTCGAGCCGCTCGACGGCGCGCGGGTTGCGATCGGTGCCGAGGATGCGTTTGATCCCGTAGGCGCGCAGCAGGCGCACGATACCGGTGCCCGCGGCACCGAGGCCGATCTGCCCGACAGTGCTCGCACAGAGATCAACGCCCGAGAGGCGCGCGGCATTGATGAGCGCGGCGAGCGTCACGACCGCGGTGCCGTGCTGATCGTCGTGCAGGACCGGTTTCGCGAGCCGCGCGCGCAGCATCTCCTCGATCGCGAAGCACTCGGGCGCGCCGAAGTCCTCGAGCTGGATCGCACCGAAGGAGGTCGCGATCCCACTCACGATCTCCACGACGCGCTCGGGCGCCTTCTCAGCGATCAGGATCGGCACGCCGTTGATGCCGGCGAGCTCGGCAAAGAGCGCCGCCTTGCCCTCCATCACCGGGAGTCCGGCGAGCGGCCCGATGTCGCCGAGTCCGAGGATCGCGGTGCCGTTGGTGATGATCGCGACTGTGTGCGCGAGAGCGGTGTATTCGCGCGCGGCCTGCGGATCCTTCTCGATCGCGAGACAGACGCGCGCGACACCCGGCGTGTACAGATCGCGCAGCACTTCGCGGCTGTTGATCGGCAAGCTCGACACGACGCGGATCTTGCCGCCCCGATGGCGGGTGAAGACCCGGTCGGACTTACCGACGAAGCGCGCGGTCGGCAGCTGAGCGATACGCTCGTAGAGCGAGCGGTCCGCCTCCTCGTCCATCTCGAGTGTGATTTCCCAGAGCGTCTTGCCGCCCTGGCGGTTGAGCGCGGTGAGTTGCTCGAGCGCCAATCCCGCATCGGCGATGACCTGCAGCACCCGGGCGAGACTCCCGGGCTGGTGCACCGTCTCAACCAAGATGACCTCAGGAATTTTCATAGCTAAGAGCCTGCGCCAACGGGTGGCTCGGTTCCACCCGCACGGCGTGTCGCGAGCGGATGATACCGGCTATCATGCGCGCCCCCTGGATCACACGCTTATCCCTCGCAAGGAGAGTGCCGTGGCTCAAGCTGCCCCTCACACCCCCGCCACCACGCCGAGCGCGGGCGGCTCCGGGCTCGACCCGCTCGATCTTTACGCCGTGCGCGCTTCGCTCAGCGATGAGGAGCGCCTGGTACAGGAATCGGTCGCACGGTTTGTCGAGGGCGAGGTGCTGCCGATCATCCAGAGCTGTTTCGAAGAGCACCGCTTCCCGAAGGAGCTGATTCCGAAGCTCGCCGCTCTTGGGCTCCTCGGCTCCTCGATCCAGGGTTACGACTGCGCCGGACTCAACGCGATCTGCTACGGACTCATCTGCCAGGAGCTCGAGCGCGGGGACTCCGCCATCCGCAGCTTCGTCTCCGTGCAGTCGTCGCTGTGCATGTACCCGATCTTCGCGTTCGGCTCCGAGGCGCAGAAATCGCGCTACCTGCCGCGCATGGCGCGCGGGGAGCTCATCGGCTGCTTCGGTCTCACCGAGCCGCAGGGGGGATCGGACCCGGCGAACATGAAGACTCATGCCAAAAAGCGCGGCAAAGACTGGGTACTCAATGGCTCGAAGATGTGGATCACGAACGGCTCGATTGCGGACGTCGCGCTCGTCTGGGCGATGACGCCTGCGGGTATGCGCGGCTTTCTCATCGACCGCGACGCGCCCGGATTCAGCGCTCGGGAGATCGAGCACAAATTCTCGCTGCGCGCCTCCGTCACGGCCGCGCTCTTTCTCGACAACGTCCTCGTCCCGGACGAGCAGGTGCTGCCGGGAGTGACTGGCCTCAAGGGTCCCCTCTCCTGCCTCACGCAGGCGCGCTACGGCATCTGCTGGGGCGTGATCGGCGCGGCGCAGGCGTGCCTCAGGCAACTCCTCGACTACACGGCAACCCGTACTCTCTTCGGGCGTCCGCTCGCGCACAATCAGACGATTCAGGTGCGACTCGCCGACATGGCACGGCGCATCACCGCCGCGCAGCTGCTTGCGCTGCAGCTCGGGCGGCTCAAGGACTCCGGCGCGATGCAGCCCGCGCAGGTCTCGCTCGCCA
This sequence comes from Steroidobacteraceae bacterium, assembly GCA_035623585.1. Lineage (GTDB taxonomy): Bacteria > Pseudomonadota > Gammaproteobacteria > Steroidobacterales > Steroidobacteraceae > 13-2-20CM-66-19. Next base: position 9,696 of record DASPTE010000115.1, read on the forward strand.
AGTGGAACAACTGCCGCATGGCGCTCGATATCGCCCGCGACTGCCGCGACATGCTCGGTGGGGCCGGCATCAGCGCCGAGTACGCCCCCATCCGCCATCTGCTCAACCTCGAAAGCGTCGTCACCTACGAAGGCACCGAGACCATTCACGAGCTCACGATCGGGCGCGAGCTGACGGGGTTCAGCGCTTTCTGAGACGGGGTGCGCAGCGGCGGCGGAGCCGCCGCAGCGTCCTGCGTCAGTGCAGCATCATCGCAGCCGGCTTCGCCAGATAGAAACCGATCGCGAGCAGGATCAGGTAGGCGAGCACGATGAACGTCCAGCCCATGTTGTGGCGGATAACATCCCCTTCCTTGCGCACGAACTTGCTGGTCGAGACCCCGACGCTCGCGGTCTGCGGGGCGACGGGCTTGCCAATCTCCGCACCGACCGAACCTAGGCTCGGCAGGAGCAGCGGCGGCAGCCCGAGCTGCGTGCCCACCAAGGCCTGGAATTTGCCGAACATCGCGTTGGTCGAGGTGTTCGAGCCCGAGAGTGCCACGCCGATGAAGCCGAGTATCGGGCAGACGATGATGAAGGCCGTGCCCATCGTCGAGAAGCCTTTCGCGAGCGAGGACGCCATCCCGGAATAGTTAAACGTGTAGGCAAGACCAAAAATGAAGACGCCGACGAGCAATGCGCCCCACATCTGGTGGAACGTGCGCCGGAAGACCTCGCCGATGTCAGCGGCCTTGAGTTTGCCCACCGCGAGGAGCAGCAGCGCGACGATGATCCAAGTGGCAAGGATCGAGCTGCCGCCGATGTAGGGGGCAAAGTTGAACACTGCCTTCACATCCCCACCGGCGGGGCAGGTGGCCGCGAGCGAGGAACAGGCGACCGCCTGCGTCTTGAACCAGCTGATCTTCGGGAGCGGCGACCAGGGTCCGGTCCACGCGGCCACGACGAGCAGCAGCACCACGAACGGCATCCAGGCCTGTAGCACCTCGCCCGTCTTGAGTCCGTGCCCCTCCTGATGCTGACGCGCACTCGCCGGATCGACGGGTACGCCGCCATAGCCGAGCACGGTCTTCGGCTGCCAGAACTTGAGCAGGATCAGCAGCGCGATGAAGCAACTGAGGCCGCCGGCGACGTCCGGCAGATACGGCCCGAGATGCACGGCTACCGGATACTGACCCGCGATATAACCGAGCGAGCCGACCACGGCGAGCGGCCAGGCGCCCCACATCCCTTTTTTGCCCGTGACCAGGTACAGCAGCACCCAAGGCGGCAAGAGTGCAAGCACTGCAACGATGGTACCGACCGAACCCGAGAGCGCGAGCAGCGGATAGCCGGTGACGGCAGCAAGCGCGATGATCGGCGCGCCGAGTGCGCCGTAGGACACGGGCGCGTTGTTGGCAAGTGCGGCGACCCGGATGGCGTTGAGGTCAGAAATGCCGAGCGAGATCAGGATCGGCGCGACCACCGCCCACGGATAACCAAAGCCCACGAGTCCCTCGAGCAGCGCGCCGAACGCCCAGGCGAAGAGCATCGTCTGCACGCGCACATCGAGGCTGCCCTGCGCGATCAGCCAGCGGCGGAAATTCGTGAACACCCCGCACACCGACAGCGTGTTGAAGAGCATCATCCCCCAGAAGGTAATCCAGTCGACGTTCCACACACCGGTCGCGGCGCCGTATACGTAAGCGTGCGCGCCATCGCTGACGGGCATCTTCCATACCCACACCGCGAGCACGAAGGTGAGGATCGATCCGAGGAGTGTCGCGAGCCAGGCCGGCAGGCGCAGCCCCGCGAGCATCGCGAGCAGCGACACCACGGGGATGAGCGCCACCAGGCAGGTGAGCGTCAGGTTGCCGAGCGGGTCGATCAGTTGCGTGAACATGGTTGCTCCCCCGATTCTCACCGGCGCAGCATCCGCTGTGTCCCGTTTCTGCTGCGCCGCAGTTTGCTTTTTTCAGTTGCCCGCTGCCCTCGTAGAGACGAGGCGCAGTGCCTGGCGGGTGCGGGACGCGCTCACAACCTAACACGAGCGCCGCGCCGCCTCAAATTAAGGCCCGCTCCGCGGCCCGGCGCGCGCCGCGGCGGCTCAGCCCGCCTTTTTCATCTCGGCGGCGATCTGATCGCTCTTTTCCGTAAAGCGTTTGTAAGCGGGCCGCTGCTGCAGGCGCTGCGCGTACTCGACGATGACCGGACGCGGCTCGAGCGACTTCGTCATGAGCCCAAAGCCGATCTGCCCGCCGATGTAGATATCGACGGCGCTGAATTGCTCACCGAGCAGGTAGGGCCCGGGCTTGAGCGCCTTCTCCATCGTCGCCACGGTGTCCTCGTAGCAGCCGTAACCGACCGCGCCGGGCATGGACGCCGCAGGGCGCGACAACATCCGATCGATGATCGCGGGCTCGAGGCAGCCCGCTCCGAAAAACAGCCACCGGTAGTAGCTGCCGCGCTGGGCACTGTCGGTCGGCGGCGCAAGTTTTGCAGCGGGAAAGGCGTCGGCAAGGTAAGCGCAGATGGCGCCCGTTTCGGTGATGACGGTGCCCCGATGCACGATGGCGGGAACCTTGCCCATGGGATTGACGGCGAGATAGCTCGGGTTCTTGTGCTCCTTCTTCTCGAAACTCAGCCGCTCGAAGCGGTAAGGCGCACCGACCTCCTCGAGCATCCAGTGCACGAGGCGTCCGCGCGACTGGGGGTTGCTGTAAAAGACGATTTCCTCACCCATGGTGAACTCCTCGCTCTCCGGCGTTCGGACGCAGAGTATGAGCGCAGGAAGTTACCGGCGTATATCCTGCGCACCGCTTGCGCGAGCTGCGGCGGTTCCCGGCCGCGGTCGCGCGGATCAGATTTCGGTGAGTGGCGGAAGCTCCATGCGCTCGCCCGGTTCGCGATGGCGCGGCGTGGCCGCTCCCTCAACGCTATCGCGCGGCTGCGAGCCCGCCACCGGGACTGCCTGGGGGGATTGGTGCAGGGACGATTCATCCACGGCTCCGCTCCACTCGGCGCCGGGCAGGACGATGCCGAGCCCGAGAATCGCAAGCAGTGCGAGCGTGTTGCTGAGTCTCTCCTGCCGCTCGGCGATCGCGTTCAACCGCGCCGCGAAGGAAATCATAGGTGGCTCCAGAGGTGCGTTCTGACCAGAGTATTTCGCCTTGGCGCGTGGTGTGCGCCTCGGGCGCAAAAGTGGCTCTGCCGCGAAGAATTGTGGCGCAATGTGGCATAGCCGACAGCGCTTTTCAGCTCCCGGGAACAGACTGTAGCCTTGCCATCCATGAAACGCCTCATCGCCATTGTCGAAGATGAACCGGCGATCCGCGACAACTACGCCGCCGCCTTCGAGCGCGAGGGCTACGCCGTACGCGCCTACGCGAACCGGGCGAAGGCGATGCAGGCCTTTGCCGCGCGGCTACCGGATCTTGCGGTCATCGATATCTCGCTCGAGGAGGAACCCGAAGGCGGCTTCGAACTCTGCCGCCAGCTGCGCGCGCTCTCCGCGCAGCTGCCGATCATTTTTCTCACCGCGCGCGACAGCGAGCTCGATGCGGTGTCGGGCCTGCGTCTTGGCGCCGATGACTTTCTCACCAAAGACCTGAGCCTCGCACACCTCATCGCGCGCGTGAACGCGCTATTTCGCCGTGTCGAGGCGCTGCGCAAGAGCGAGACGCCGAGCGATGTGCTGCGGCGCGGTCCGCTCGAACTCGATGCCGAGCGCATGCAGGCAAGATGGGATGGGCAGGTGGTGCTGCTCTCGCTCACCGAGTTCTGGATGGTGCACGCGCTTGCGCGCCATCCAGGCCACGTGCGCAGCCGTCAGCAGCTTATGGACGCCGCCAACGTGGTACTCGACGACAACACGATCACCTCGCACGTCAAACGCATCCGCCGGAAATTTCAGGCCATCGATCCGAAGTTCGACGCGCTGCAGAGCGTGTACGGCATGGGTTATCGCTGGGTCGAATAGCGCGCGCGCCGTATGTCGCTGCGTCTGAAGCTGCTGCTCCTCGGCCTGGTGACGCTTGTGCTGCCCTGGGCCGGGTGCAACTACGCGCGCGAGATGGAGACGGCGCTGCGCGAGGGCGAACAGAACTCGCTCCAGGCCGTCTCGCAGACCATCGCCGCCTCGCTCGAGGGACGGACCGATCTGCTGTATCGCGAGCCGCCGGCGCCCGAGCCGCCGAGCGAGACTGAATCTCCCGCACCCGCCGCCCGCGCACCGAGCGACACTTTCCTCAAGAGCGGTCCCTACGATCTCGAGCCGATCGCGCTCACGGCGGCGCCGCTCCTTGAGGGTTACTCCGCTGACTGGCCGCACGAGCCTTCGGCGTGGAAGTACTTCGAGAAGGACGAGCATCACCGCTTCGGGATTCTTTGCGGGGTGTACGAGCGTGTCCTGTACCTGCTGCTCGAAGTGCACGATGAGCACCCGATCTTCGATGCCCCGGGAACCAACACGCTCGATCCCGCCACCTTCGGCGACCGCGTGTGGCTCGGTTTCAGCGATCCGCGTGGCGAGGAGCATCAGGTGTTCCTCGCCGCCACGGGCCCTGGATCGGTCAGCGCCCGCTATATCGAGCTCGGCGAGTACGGGGAGCGGCGTGCGTCGCTTGAGCCGCGCATCCACGGCGCGTGGCAACCGACGCCGTCGGGCTATCGGATCGCACTGCGGGTGCCGCTTTCCATGCTCGGTGAGCATTTCGGAGTGCTCGTCGACGATCGGGACACGCGCGGTGCGGCGCCCGCGAGCTACGGCAGCCTCACGCCCGATGACCTGCACCCGCTCGGCCGTCTCATCATGGCTGCGCCCGAACTCTCTGGGTACCTCGCGCAGTTCTTGCAACCGGGGCTGCGGCTCGCGGTCACGACACCGAACGGCCGAATGCTTGCGCGCGCCGACGCGCTCTCGCAGCCGACCGGTCTCGCTCCCGAAGCGCCGCTCCTCGCACGGCTCTACCGGCGCTTCGTCGACCGCCCGGGCGAGCGCGCGCTCATCGAATCGGTGGCTCCCATCTACGATCGCGACAAGAAGGAGCCGATCGGGCGGCTCGAAGTCACGCAGGCCGCCGAGCAGTGGGTGCGCCTGCGTGACCGCGCGCTCACGCGGATGCTCAACTTCACGCTCGCCACCACCGCGCTCGCGGTGACGGCGATGTTCGGCTTCGCCGTGTGGCTCGGAGTGCGGCTCTCGAGACTGCGCCTCGCGAGCGAATCGGCCCTCACCCGCACCGGCCTCGTCACCAGCTTTCCTGAAACGCAATCGCGCGATGAGCTCGGGGATGTCGCGCGCGGCTTTCAAAGGCTCCTGTCGCGGCTGAACGAATACACGCTCTACCTGCGCACGCTCGCGGGGAAGCTCGCGCACGAGATCCGCACCCCGCTCACGATCGTGCGCTCCTCGCTCGAAAACCTCGAATCCGAAGCCGTGCCCGACTCCGCCCGCACGTACCTCGAGCGCGCCCGCGAAGGGAGCGAGCGGCTCAACGCCATCCTGGTCGCGATGGGCGCGGCGAGCCGCGTCGAGGAGGCCATCAACTCCGCCGAGCGGGTCGAGTTTGATCTGGCCGCGATCCTCGCCTCGGCTGTGGCCGCCTACCGCAGCGCCTTCCCCGACCGCGCCTTCAGTGCGGAACTTCCTGCCGAAGCGGTCCGGACGAGCGGGGCGCCGGACCTCATCGTGCAGATGCTCGACAAGCTCATCGACAACGCCGTCGATTTCAGCCCCCCCGCATCGACCATCAGCGTGCGGCTGCGCCTCGAGCCCGCCGCGGCCGTAGTTGAGGTCGACAACCGCGGGCCCGCGCTTCCGCCGCACCTCGAAGGAAAGCTCTTCGAATCGCTCTGGCAGTCACGCGCCGGCACCGACAGCCGCCCGCATTTCGGCCTTGGCCTCTACATCGTGAGGCTCATCGCCGAGTTTCACGGCGGGGAGGCGAGCGCGCAGAACCTCCCGGGTGGGGGCGGCGTGCGCATCGGGGTCCGCCTGCCCCGCTGAAGGCGGGCGTAGGGGTGAATCCGGCCCCGGCGGGCCTCACCGCCAGGCTCACGCAGACGCTCGATTTGTCATTAAATTGAGACATGGCATGTTCGACTGGAATCAGTACAATAAAGTGGCGAAGAGGCCGTCGGGACAAGAATTTCTGGTCTGAGGCGAATGGCGGTCGAAGCGCGTGATGCGCAGAAGCAGCGCCTCAGGCTGGGAGGGATATAACAACAGAGAAAACTCGGGATCGACGCGGGCACGGGTAAGGCAGCCGCGAACTTTTTGTGGTTGTCCGGAACGGAAGGGCGCGTGGATGAACACGCGGGCCTCGCGATAGAAGCCGGAGCGCTCGGCTCCAAACGTTTCAGCCGGGAAGTTTAGATGCTCGTGAAGACGCGACATGCCGCACGGCGCAATACGAGTTTGTTCGTGCGCGAAGCGGCGGGAGCTGACAGCGAACCACCGGGTCGGTCGAGGCAAACGAGTCACTATCGAGAGCCCCGCGCAAGTGGCGGGGCTTTTTTTTGCTTGACGTGCGGGGACGCGCGAACCCGCGGACGTGCGCGGCGGCTTGGCGCTGCGCTTCGCGCGGGTGAGGTGTAGTCTCAGCGCCCGCAACTTGCGGGAGAGGGAGAGTCCGGAAGATGGCGAGCGCGCTCGAGATCCTCACGCACATCGACACCTACATGAAGAGGTTTCCCGATACCAAGAACCAGAACTGGTACGTCGGCGTCGCGGCCGAAGATGACATCGACCGGCGTCTGTTCAAGGACCACAAGGTCCCGAAGCACGGCGTCTGGGCCTACCATCCTGCGGATTCCTCGGCGATCGCGCGCCAGGTCGAGAAGGCCTACCGCGATGCCGGTTGCGACGGCGGCACCGTCGACTGGGATGACGCCGCGACGATGGTGTACGCGTACCTGAAAGCCCCCTACACCGAGCCTTAAGCGCGCGGCGGGCGCATCTCAACCGACCCCGAGAAAGTTGAGAATCCCGCGCGCCGCCTCGCGTCCTTCAAACACTGCGGTGACGACCAGATCCGCACCGCGCACCATGTCGCCGCCCGCGAATACCTTCGGGTTCGTGGTCTGAAAGGCCCGCGCCGCGCTCGCTGAGACGCGCACGCGGCCGCTGTCGTGGAGGCGAATCTCGTGCTCGCGGAACCACGCGGCCGGACTTGGCAGGAAGCCGAACGCGATGATCGCCGCATCGGCGGGCACAATCTGCTCGGAACCGGCGACGGCTTCGGGTATGCGCCGCCCGCGCGCATCCGCCGCGCCGAGCCGCGTCTCGATCAGCTTGACGCCCTCGACGCGCTCGGCACCCAAGATCTCGATCGGCTGGCGGTTAAAGAGGAATTCCACACCTTCCTCGCGGCTGTTCTTGAAATCGCGCCGTGAGCCGGGAAGGTTGCGCTCGTCGCGCCGGTAGGTGCAGGTGACCGACTGCGCGCCCTGGCGGATCGCGGTGCGGTTACAGTCCATCGCGGTGTCGCCGCCGCCGAGCACGACGACCCGCTTGCCGCGCATGCTGAGGAGCGCGCTCGCGCTGCCCTCGAGTGCGAGCTCGTGGTTGATGTTGGAGATGAGGTAGGGCAGCGCTTCATACACCCCGGGCAGATCCTCGCCCGCGAAACCCCCGCGCACCGCCCGATAAGTCCCCATGCCGAGAAACACCGCGTCGTACTCAGCGAGCAGCTGCGCGAACTCGATGTCGGCGCCGACCTCCACGCCGAGGCGGAATTCGACCCCCATCCCCTCCATGATCTCGCGACGCTTCTCCACCACCTCTTTCTCGAGCTTGAACGGCGGGATGCCGAAGGTGAGGAGTCCACCGATGCGCGGATGGCGATCGAACACCACCGGCTTGACGCCGTTGCGCGCGAGCACGTCGGCACAGCCAAGGCCCGCCGGTCCCGCACCGACCACGGCCACCCGCCGCCCGGTGGGCTCGACGTTCGACATGTCAGGCTTCCAGCCGGCCTTGAACGCCTCGTCGGTGATGTACTTCTCGATCGCCCCTATCGTGACCGCGCCGAGCCCGTCATTGAGCGTGCAGGCGCCCTCGCACAGGCGGTCCTGCGGGCAGATGCGGCCGCAGATTTCGGGGAGCGAGTTGGTCTTGTGGGAAAGCTCCGCGGCTTCGAGGAGGTTGCCCTCCTCGATGAGCTTCAACCAGTTCGGAATGAAGTTGTGGACCGGGCATTTCCATTCGCAGAAAGGATTGCCGCAGGCGAGACAGCGGCCGGCCTGCTGCGCGGCAGCCTTCTCGTCGAAGCTCGCGTAGATCTCCCGGAAATTGCCGACCCGCGTCTCGACCGCGCTCTTCGCGGGATCGGCGCGTGGAATATCGAGGAACCTGAGGTTCTTGTCGGCCATTGCGGCAGAGGCGCGCTCAGGCGGCGCGTCGCAGGCTGTCGATCAGTGAATCGATGGAAGCGGCCTTGGGCTTCACGACCCAGAATTTCGGCAGGAAGGTGCGCAGGTCGTTCAGGATCTCCTGCGCCCAGCCGCTTGCGGTGTGGGTGATGTGCCGCTCGAGCAGCCCCTCGAGGTGCTGCACGTGCGATTGCATCGCTTCAGGGTGAATGCGGCTGATGTCGATGAGTTCATGGTTGTAGCGATCGACGAAATTGCGCTCGAGATCGAGCACGTAGGCGAAGCCGCCCGTGAAGCCGGCGCCGAAGTTCACCCCGGTGCGGCCGAGTACGCACACCGCGCCCCCGGTCATGTACTCGCAGCAATGATCGCCCGCGCCCTCGATCACGGCGAGGGCACCGGAGTTGCGCACCGCGAAGCGCTCACCGGCGACGCCCGCCGCGTACAGCTCCCCGCCGGTCGCCCCGTAGAGGCAGGTGTTGCCCATGATGATCGTGTCCTTGGCGCTAAAGCGCGCACCCTGCGGGTGGCGCAACACGATCCTGCCGCCCGCCATGCCCTTGCCGACGTAATCGTTCGCATCGCCTTCGAGTGAGAGCTGCAGGCCGCCTGCGTTCCAGACGCCGAAGCTCTGACCGGCGCTGCCGGTGAAACGCACGCGCAGCGGCGCGTCCTCCATGCCGTAGTTCCCCCAGCGGCGCGCGATCTCCCCGGCGACGCGCGCGCCGATCGAGCGGTTGAAGTTCTTGATCTCGTAGGCCCAATCGCCGCCACTCTTCTGCTCGATCGCGGGCAGCATATCGCGCAGCATGCGCTCGGCGAGCTCGCCACGATCGAAGGGTGCGTTCGCGGCGCTCGTGCAGAACTGCGGGCCGTCGGCGACGAGACCCGCGGTCGAGAGGATCGGCGTGAGATCGAGCTTGCGCTGCTTCGCCGTCGCCCCGCCTTGCACCTCGAGGTACTCGGTGCGTCCGATGACCTCCGCGAGCGAACGCACGCCGAGCGATGCCAGGATCTCGCGAACTTCCTCGGCCACGAAACGGAAATAGTTGATGACCATCTCCGGAAGTCCCGTGAAGTACTTCGAGCGCAGCACGTTATGTTGGGTCGCGACCCCGGTGGTGCAGTTGTTGAGATGACAGATGCGCAGGTACTTGCACCCGAGCGCCACCATCGGCGCCGTGCCGAAACCGAAGCTCTCGGCACCGATGATCGCGGCCTTCACCACATCGAGCCCGGTCTTCAGTCCCCCATCGGTCTGCAGGCGCACGCGATGGCGCAAGTCGTTCCTGCGCAGCGTCTGATGCGTCTCCGCGAGCCCAAGCTCCCAGGGCGTGCCCGCGTACTTGATGGAGGAGAGCGGACTTGCGCCCGTGCCCCCGTCGTAGCCCGAGATGGTGATGAGATCCGCGTACGCCTTGGCGACCCCGGCGGCGACCGTGCCGACTCCCGGCTCCGCGACGAGCTTCACCGACACCAGCGCGCTCGGGTTCACCTGCTTTAAGTCGAAGATCAGCTGCGCGAGATCTTCTATCGAGTAGATGTCGTGATGAGGGGGCGGGGAGATGAGCCCGACTCCCGGACGCGCGAAGCGCAAGGTGGCGATCATCTCGTTCACCTTGTGTCCGGGCAGCTGGCCGCCTTCGCCCGGCTTTGCGCCCTGGGCGATCTTGATCTGCAGCACCTCCGCGTTGATCAGATACTCCGGCGTAACCCCGAAGCGCCCGGAAGCGACCTGCTTGATCTTGGAATTCCTCTCGGTGCGATAGCGCTTGGGGTCCTCGCCCCCTTCGCCCGAGTTCGAGCGCGCGCCGAGGCGGTTCATGGCGATCGCGAGCGCCTCGTGCGCCTCGGGCGAGAGCGCCCCGAGCGACATCCCGGCGCTGTCGAAGCGCGCGAGCACGGCCTCCGCCGGCTCGACCTCAGCGAGCGGCACGGGCCGGGCGGCGCGCTTGAGCGTGAGCAGGTCGCGGAAGGTCGCCGCGGGGCGCTCGTTCACGAGCGCGGCAAACTGCCGGTAGTGAGCGAATTCACCCGAGATCACCGCTCCCTGAAGCGCCGCGATCACATCCGGGTTGTACATGTGGTACTCGCCGCCGTGCACGTACTTCAAGAGCCCGCCCTGGCCGATCGCCTCGCGCGGATTCCAGGCGCGCGCGGCAAGCGTCACGAGGTCGGCCTCGAGGTCGGAAAAATCCGCCCCCTGCACGCGGCTCTCGGTGCCGGTGAAGCAAAGCTCAACGACTTCGTCCGCGAGCCCGACGATCTCGAAGAGCTGGGAACTGCGGTAGCTCGAAATCGTCGAGATGCCCATCTTCGACATGATCTTGAAGAGGCCTTTGCGCAGCCCCGCGCGGTAGCGGCGCCCAAGTTCGAGCCGCGCGGCAAAATCAAGCCCGACCTGGCCGCGGCGCATCATCTCGAAGAGCACCTGGTATGCCATGTAGGGGTACACGGCCGTCGCCCCGTAGCCGATGAGGCAGGCGAAGTGGTGTGGCTCGCGCGCGGTGCCGGTTTCGATGAGCAGGTTGCATTTGCAGCGCAGTCCGAGCTTCACGAGATGCTGGTGCACGGCGCCTGTGACGAGCAGCGCGTGCGCCGGAATCCGTCCCCTCACGAGGTATCGGTCCGAGAGCAGCAGCACGAGCTTGCCCTCGCGCACCGCACTCTCGGCCTGCTCACAAAGGCGCAGGATCGCCGCGCGCAGTCCTTCGGCGGGCTCGTACTGCAGGTCCATGAACTCGTGCGTGACCTCCTCGAGCGCGAGGATCTGCCGCAGCTTTCTCTGTGAGAGGATCGGCGAGCCGAGCACGATCTGCCGCGCGTGCTCGGGAGCGGGGAGGAAGATGTTGCACTCGGGTCCGATCTGCGTCTGCAGCGACATCACGATCGATTCGCGCAGCGGATCGATCGGCGGATTGGTGACCTGGGCAAACTGCTGACGGAAATAGTCGTAGAGCGGGCGCACCCGATGCGAGAGGACGGGCATCGGCGTGTCATCGCCCATCGAGCCTACCGCCTCGTTCTCGTCCTCGGCGAGCACGCGGATGATCTCGTCGCGCTCTTCCTGGGTGACGTTGAACATCTTCTGATAGAGCGCGAGCGTCGCCCGATCCATGGGCTCGGCCGCAAGCCGCGGATCGACGAGATCGCTCTCGAGATAACGCACGCCCTGCTTGAGCCAGCTCTTGTAGGGATGACGGCTCTTGAGCAGCTGATCGATATCGGGTGAGGTGAGGAGCTTGCCGCTCGCGAGGTCGAGCGCAACCATGTCGCCGGGACCGAGTTTGCCCTTGCGGACCACTTCCTCGGGCGCGTAGTCCCATACGCCCGTTTCGGAAGCGATCGTGAGGTGCCGATTGCGTGTAATCCAGAAGCGCGCCGGCCGCAGGCCGTTGCGATCGAGCGTGCAGAGCGCGTACCGGCCATCGGTCAGCACCACACCGGCCGGACCATCCCAGGGCTCCATGTGGGGGGAGTAATACTCGTAGAACGCGCGCAGGTCGGGATCGAGCGTGTCGAGGCCGTGCCAGGCGGGCGGCATCAGCAGCCGCATCGCGTGCAGCGCATCGAGCCCGCCCATGAGCAGCACCTCGAGCATGTTGTCGAGGCTCTGCGAGTCCGAACCGCTGAGCGAGACGAGGGGCAGGACGCGCTGCAGATCCGGGAGCGATGGCGAGCGCAGCAGCGGGCCGCGCGCGAGCGCCCAGTTGCGGTTGCCCTGGATGGTGTTGATCTCGCCGTTATGCGCGAGGTAGCGGTAGGGGTGTGCGAGGCGCCATTGGGGGAGCGTGTTGGTCGAGAATCGCTGATGGAAGAGCACGACCGAGCTCTCGAGGCGCGCATCCGCGAGATCGGGGTAGAACTGCGCGAGGTACTGGGGCATCACCATGCCCTTGAACACGATCGTGCTGGCCGAAAGACTGACCACGTAGAACACCGGATCGTCCGCGAGGGCCTTCTCGGCGAGACGGCGCGCCATGAAGAGCCGCCGATTGAACGTCGCCTCATCGAGCTCGCCCGAGGCGGCCTGCACGAACACCTGCTCGATCGCGGGCAGCGTCTTGAGCGCCTCGGCGCCGCAGGCGGCAGCGTCCACGGGGACCGCCCGCCAGCCCGCCACTGCAAGTCCCTGCTCGGCGAGTGCGCGCTCGAGCGCGGCCCGCGCGCTGCGCGCCTCGGTGGCCTCTCGCGCGAGGAACACCAGTCCCGAGGCGAAGGAATCGGCGAGCGTGATGCCCGCCTCGGCCGCAATGGCGCGCAGGAAGCGCTCGGGTTTTTTGAGCAGCAGCCCGCAGCCATCGCCCGTCTTGCCATCGGCGGCGATGGCGCCGCGGTGCGTGAGGCGCTTGAGCGAGCTGAGCGCGGTGCTCACGAGCCAATGGCTCGGCGCATCCTCGAGGCTCGCGATCAGCCCGAAGCCGCAGCTGTCGCGCTCGTACGCGTCCTTATAGAGTCCTTGCCCCGCGGCGTGCATGGTGATGGCCCCGAACCGTCCTTCGAACCGACAAACGCCCGCTCCCACTCGCGCATGGCGTTGCGGGTCGGGCAATTCAGCAAATTCGTGCGTTCAGGAGATTCGCAGGACTTTCGGGGGTCCGCGAATGCGCAGTCGGCAGCGCGAACGGGGCACGAGTCCCGCGTACGTCGATCGACTGTCTCACCCCATCACTATGCGTTCGATAATACCGGCCTGCGACGCTCTTGCAAGGGGCGAGACCCACTCAGGGCTTCTTGCGCAAGAACTGCGCAATGAGCTTCCTCAGGGCCGAAAGCTCGATGAGTGTCGCGGCACGCCCGAGGCCCGTCTCTTTCCGCTTGGCGCTGAGCACCCACCAACTCGCCGCGCGCCGCTAGGAGGGGATCTGGCTCGCAAAGAAAGCGCGCGCCCTCGCATTGCGAGCGAGCATCGCCCGATACCGGCCCACGAGTCCCGCGGGTCGCTGCTCGTACGAATAGCGGCCCGAGCGCTTCGACTTGCGCGCCTTGAAGGCCCGCAGCCCCACCGCCTGCATGCGGCCCTGCTCAAACAGCGCCCGGGCGCGCCGCGTATTGACGCGGCTCCAGATGCTCCCCGGGCGCCGCGGGGTGAAGCGGATCGTGTGGCTCCCCGGATCGAGTCGGCGGCGCACGCCATCGATCCAGCCGCAGCACAGCGCCTCATCGACCGACTCGGGCCAGCTCAGGCTCGCTCGGCCCGCGGCGCGTTTGTGGAAACCGACGACGAGTTCACGCGCGCCCTCGTGATGGCGCTCGAGCCAGCGGCGCAATTCGAGCGCCGTCCGCAAGAACTTCGCGCGCATGCGCGCCATGCGCGCGAGCCTAGCAACTCGATTTCCCCCTTGCATTGCCGCGCTCTCTGCCCCAACATGCGCGCCGCCGCAATGCTTCGCGGCGATCGAGGTGTTGGCACGGACATGAAGCAGCGCAAAGCGTCGACTGACAGCGACCCGCACCCCCGTCTGCAACGTCTCAACGAGTATCTGGAAAGAAACTTCCCCGATTTTTTTGCCGAGGCCCGCTTCCAGGTCGGGGACGACGACTACTTCCTCTACGCCCGCTTCGGGCAGTACCTCGCCCGCACCATCGAGCAGAACCGCGCGAGCGGCCGGGTGATCAACCGCGGCTTCACGCTCTTAAATCGCATGGCGCGCGCCTCGGCCCGCGATCCGAGCATCCGTCAGCTGCTCGTCTCGGGGCCGCTCGAATACATCGTCGATGCGCCGAAAGCGCGCGCGCTCGCGCGCAAGCGCCTCTCGGCACAAGCGCAGGGATATCTCGAGAGCCTGTGCGAGTGAGCCCTTAAGCGGGCGGCTCGCGCACCGTGAGGGCGACCTTGAGCAACTGGGTCCGCCGCACCACCTCGAGCGTGATCTGCGTGCCCGGCGGCACCCGCGCAAGATGCCGGTGTAGCGCATCGATGCCATCGAGCGGCTGATCGTCGACGCCGACGATCAGATCGCCGGGGTGCAGGTCGGATTCCGCTGCCGGGCCCTCCTGCTCGCGCGTGAGGATCTCCACCGCACGCCGCGTGCGCAGCCCGAGCGCCCGCACCAGCCGCAGATCGAGCGGCCGGTCGCGCGCTCCGACGCCGAGCCAGGCGCGGCGCACGCGGCCGTGGCTCAAGATCTCGGTGAGCACCCATTGCGCGGTCGTCACCGGTATGGCGAAGCCGATCCCCTGAGCCATGGCAATGATCGCCGTGTTGATGCCAGTCACGCGGCCGCGGCTGTCGACGAGCGGACCGCCGGAATTGCCGGGATTGAGCGCGGCGCTGTGCTGCACGACCCCCTCGATCAGTCGCCCGTGGCGGCTGCGCAGACTGCGCCCGAGGGCGCTCACGACCCCCGCGGAGACTGTGGACTCAAAGCCGTAAGGGTTGCCGACCGCGACCACGAGCTGCCCGGGGCGCAGGCGCTCGCCCGTTGCGAGCTCCGCGTACGGCAGGCCCCCGGCCTGCGCCCGCAGCACCGCGAGGTCCGAGGCGGGATCGCGCCCGGCGACGACCGCGGGCACGGTGCGGCCGTCCACGAACGTGACGCGCGCGTCGGTGACGCGCTGTACGACGTGCTCGTTGGTGAGGAGATAGCCATCGGGTGTCACCACCACGCCTGAACCCGCACCACCGCGCGCACGCTCGGCTTCCCCCGGGGTGCCCACATAGACACTGACCACCGCGGGCCCGACGGCATCGACGGCGCCGACCACGGCGGCGGAATAGGCATCGAGCGGCTCGGCGCGAGGTTCGGGGGCCAGAGGCTCGGGCGCGGACATCGCAAAGGCATGGGGACCCCGAGCGGCAAACTCAAGGGGTGAAGGGTGGCGGCGATTCCTGCGAGAATCCCCGAGGCACCCTGCGATGATCTCTCTCGCGCAAACCGCCGTCCTGCTCGCCGCCGCCGTGGTCTCGGTGGCGTTGTTCCGTTTCCTGCGCCTGAGCTCGATTCTCGGCTACGTCGCCGCCGGGCTCGTGATCGGCCCCTGGGGGCTGAACCTGATCGGCGATGTCGATCGCATCATGCAGGTCTCGGAGTTCGGGATCGTGCTCCTGCTCTTTGTGATCGGGCTTGAGCTGCAGCCGACGCGGCTGTGGGTGATGCGGCGGGTGGTCTTCGGGCTCGGTGCGGCGCAGGTGGCCGTGTGCACTGCGCTGCTGGGGGCCGGCGCCTTCGCGCTCGGGGTGCCAGCGCTCGCCGCCGCGATCGTCGGCTTTGGTCTGTCGCTCAGCTCCACCCCGCTCGTGCTGCAGCTCCTCGCCGAGCGCGGGGAACTCAAGACCCGCTACGGCCGTGCCGCCTTCGGCATCCTGCTTTTTCAGGACCTCGCGGTCCTGCCGGCACTCGCGGTGTTGCCGCTTCTCTCCCCGCTCGGCGAGACGCACACGGGGCGCTGGTGGGTTTCGCTGCTCAAGCTCCTCGTCGTGATCGCTGCGGTGATCGGTGGCGGGCGGCTCATCCTGCGGCCGGCGCTGCGCATCGTCGCGCGCGTGCAGATGGGCGAGGTGTTCACCGCCGCCGCCCTCCTCGTCGTGATCGGCACCGCACTCCTCGCCAATCTTGCGGGGCTCTCGGCATCGCTCGGTGCATTTCTCGCCGGCGTGCTGCTCGCCGACAGCGAGTTCCGGCACGAGCTGGAGGCGGATATCGAGCCCTTCAAGGGCTTGTTGCTCGGCCTGTTCTTCATATCCGTCGG
>DASPTE010000011.1:0-22227 GCA_035623585.1 Steroidobacteraceae bacterium
CGGTAGGTGTCCTCGGAGAAGTCCTCGTGACCTGGGGTATCGAGGAGATTGACGATGCAGTCGCGGTAAGGGAACTGCATCACGGACGAGGTGACCGAGATGCCGCGCTGCTGCTCGAGCCGCATCCAATCCGAGGTCGCGCGCCGCGCCGCCTTGCGGCCCTTCACCGCCCCCGCCATCTGGATGGCGCCGCCAAAGAGAAGGAGCTTCTCGGTGAGGGTCGTCTTGCCCGCGTCGGGGTGCGAGATGATCGCGAACGTCCGACGCCGCGCAACTTCCGCAGCCTGCTCGGTCATCGCGGAGCGCCGTCGTCGCTAGGAGGCGGAGCGCCCGGCGCGCAGGACGAGCTTGAGGACGGCGGCATCCTCGCGGCCATTCATGGCCTGGTAATAGCCGCGCCGCATGCCGACCTGCTCGAAGCCGAGCGACAGATACAGGCGGATCGCCGCCGTGTTGGAGGGTCGCACCTCAAGGAACGCCTCGCACATGCCCGCAGCGCCCGCGCGTTCGATGAGCGAGCGCAGCAGCCGCTTACCGATCCCCTGCGAGCGGTTCGCCTCCCCCACACAAAGGTTGAGAATGTGCGCCTCACCCGCGCCGATACTCATCACACCGTAACCCATCACCTGGCGGCTCGCGGTCATCACGCGGCAGACGTAGCCGACGCGCAGACAGTCGCGGAAGATCCCCTCGCTCCAGGGGAAGGGGTAGGAAGCGCGCTCGATCGCCACGACCGGCGCAACGTCGCTCGCCCGCATCGGCCGAATCACGAACTCCGGTGCGGTGCTCGCGGACTTGAGCAGTTCAGGTGCGGTCGCCATCGGTCGCTGCGCCCTGGGTCAGTTGCTGGTACACGCCGCGCGCGAACTTCAGGTCCTCCCACGCCTTGCGCTTCTCGGAGGGGGTGCGCAGCAGATACGCAGGATGATACGTCACCACGAGCGGTGTGTTCAGCTCCCCGAAGCGATGCACCCGACCGCGCAGCCTTCCCAGAGGGGCCTCGGTCGAGAGCAAGTTCTGTGCCGAAATCCGCCCAACCGCGAGGATGATCTTCGGCTGCAGCAGGGCGATCTGCCGCAGCAGATACGGCATGCAGGCGGCGACCTCCTCGGGCTTCGGATCGCGGTTGCCCGGTGGCCGGCTCTTGAGCACGTTGGCGATATACACGTTGGTGGTGCGATCGAGGCCGATCGCGCGCAGCATGAGATCGAGGAGCTGCCCGGCGGCGCCGACAAAGGGCTCCCCGCGCCGGTCTTCCTCGGCGCCTGGCGCCTCGCCGATTACCAGCCAGTCGGCGCGCTTGGGGCCAACCCCCAATACGCCCTGGGTCCTCGTCGAGTGCAGGGGGCATCGGGTGCAGTTCTGCACCTCGAGCCGCAGGGCTTCCCAGCGCGCTGCGATCTCGGGCGCCAGCGCCAGCGCGAGGGGCGATGCGGCGCGCGCGGGCGCCGTGTGAGCGGCCACGCGCCTTCGTCCCCTCGGCACCCACTCCTCGATGCCGATCGCCTGCAGGTACTCGCTGCGCCGCGCCCCTGGCATGGCGCTCTACCTTGGCGCCGGAGCGCCGCGCATCAGTCGCCGCAGCCGCCGTCCCGCCCAAAGGAGCGGCGCCGACAGGGCGTATGTCCCGAACACCGAGAGCAGCATCGTCGGCGGATCAATGCGAATGAGTGCGATCACGAGCGGCACGAGCAGCAGGTAGACGAAGCGGATACGCCGGTCGAGATCGAATTGCTTGAAGCTCGGGTAACCGAGGCGGCTCACCATTAATACTCCGGCGGTTCCCGTGACCGCGAACGCGCCGATGAGACCCGTGAGCCCCGGTTCCGACCAATCACTGATGAACCATACGAAGGAGGCCACGACGGCCGCAGCCGAGGGACTCGGCAGTCCCTCGAAGTAGCGCTTGTCGGCGGTGGCCGCGCGCGCGTTGAAGCGCGCGAGCCGCAGCCCCGCCGCGGTTGCGTAGAAGAAGCACGCGAGCCAGCCAAAGCGCCCCCAGTGTTGACCGAACTCGGCGATGCGTACGACGCCCCACTGGTAGGCCACGATCGCCGGTGCCACCCCGAAGGCGACCATATCGGCGAGGCTGTCGTACTCTTTGCCAAAGGCGCTCTCGGTGCGCGTCCAGCGGGCGATGCGGCCATCGAGCCCATCGAAAATCATGGCCGCGAAAATCGCGATGCCAGCGTGATCGAAGTGCTTGTCGATCGCCGCGACCACCGCGTAGAAGCCCGAGAACAAGCAGCCGGTGGTAAAGAGGTTCGGCAGGAGGTAAATGCCCTTGCCGCGCGGTCTTACGAGGCCCTGAGTGTCGGTCGCCACGACGGCATCTTATCAGGGGCCTCCTGCTAAGATGCCAGCCGCTCAATTTACCACCTGAAGCGCAAGCGCAATGCGGCTCTCCGAGTACCCGATCAACACGCTCAAGGAAACGCCCGCAGAAGCGGAGATCATCAGCCACCAGCTGATGCTGCGCGCCGGGCTCATCCGGCGGCTCGCTGCGGGACTCTACAGCTGGCTGCCGATCGGGCTGCGCGTGTTGCAGAAGGTGGAGCGCATCGTCCGCGAGGAGATGAATCGCGCCGGCGCGTTCGAGCTCGTGATGCCGGTGGTGCAGCCGGCCGAGCTCTGGCAGGAGTCCGAGCGCTGGGCCAAGTACGGACCGGAGCTCCTGCGTCTCAAGGACCGGCACGAGCGGGACTTCGTCGTCGCGCCAACTCACGAAGAGGTGATCACCGACATCGTGCGGCGCGAGTTGCAGAGCTACCGGCAGCTGCCGGTGAACTTCTACCAGATTCAGACGAAGTTCCGCGACGAGGTGCGGCCGCGCTTTGGCGTGATGCGCGCGCGCGAGTTCATCATGAAGGATGCCTACTCCTTTCACCTCGATCAGCGCTCGCTCGAGGCCGGCTATCGCGCCATGTACGATGCGTACACGCGCATCTTCACGCGCACCGGGCTCACCTTCCGCGCGGTGCGCGCCGACTCGGGTGCGATCGGCGGCGACGTATCGCAGGAATTTCATGTGCTCGCCGATTCCGGCGAGGACGCGATCGCGTTCTCGGATGCGGATGAGTACGCCGCGAATCTCGAGGCGGCGACCGCGCTCCCGCCGGCAACGCCGCGCCCCGCCCCGAGCGAGCCGCTGCGCAAGGTGCCGACTCCCGGCGCGCGCACGATTGCGGATTTGGCCCGCCTTCTTAAGGTGTCGCCGACGCGCTGCCTGAAGACGCTGATCGTCGATGGGAGCGAGGGCGGGGTCGTCGCGCTCGTGATCCGCGGCGATCACGAGCTGAACGCCGTCAAGGCGCAGAAACTCCCAGGCGTCGCGAGCCCGCTGCGCATGGCGAGCGCCGAACGCGTGGCGGAGGCGACTGGCACCGAGCCCGGCTACGTGGGACTCATCGGACTCACCTGCCCGCTCTATGCCGATCACAGCGCGCTCGCACTCGCAGACTTCGTGTGCGGCGCGAACGAGAAGGACATGCACCTGATGGGGGTGAACTGGGAACGGGACGTCAAGGGCGCGGTGGGCGCGGATCTGCGCAACGTAGTCGAGGGCGATCCGAGCCCCTCGGGCAAGGGCACCCTCAAGATTGCGCGCGGCATCGAGGTCGGCCACATCTTCCAGCTCGGCGATCGCTACAGCAAACCCATGAAGGCGGTGGTGCTCGATGAAGCGGGCCGTGAAACGACGCTGCTTATGGGCACCTACGGCATAGGTGTGACGCGCGTCGTAGCCGCGGCGATCGAACAGAACCACGATGAACGCGGCATCATCTGGCCGGCACCGATTGCGCCGTTTCAGCTGGTGTTGGTGCCCCTGAACCTGCAAAAATCCGCCCGTGTCCGCGAAGTCTCTGACCGGCTCTATGCCGAGCTCATCGCCGCAGGAATCGAGGTCCTTTACGACGACCGTGATGCACGTCCGGGAGTCAAGTTCGCTGACGCCGAACTCCTCGGCATCCCGCACCGCGTGGTGGTCTCCGAGCGTGGACTCGAGGCGGGCAAGCTCGAGTACCGCGAGCGGCGCGCGAGCTCAAGCGTCGAGTTTCCACTCGGTGAGGCGCTCGCCTTCGTGCGCGCGCGGCTCGCCTGAGCGACGGATGAGAATGCGGGGAGTACTCGGCACCCTCACTCTCGCCCTCCTCTCCCTCACGGCCACACCCCTCGCGCGCGCCGATCAGCAGCGCGACCCACAGCTCGAGGCCGTGGTCGCCAAGGCGATCGCGCAGGCCACCTGCTTCACCGATCAATACGACTCGGCCGTCTGGTACACCCTCATGGAGCCGCGGCTGCGCAGCATCGTCAAAGAAAAGCAGGAGCGCCTCGACATTCTTCAGCAGGTGTATTGCGAGACCCACCGCGCGGGTGAGGCGCGCCTGCCGCCCGGACTTGTGATGGCGCTGATCGCCGTCGAGAGCCGCTTCGATCGCTGGGCGGTGTCGCCCTCAGGCGCCGTCGGCCTCATGCAGGTGATGCCCTTCTGGCCCGAGCAACTCGGCATGCGCCGCTACGACTTGGTGCACGTCGCTCCCAACATTCACATGGGTTGCGCGATTCTGCGCTACTACCTCTCCTACGAGGGCAACGACGTGCGCAAGGCGCTCGCACGCTACAACGGCAGCGTCGGCCGGCGGGACTACCCGGATCGGGTGCTCGGCCAGTGGACGCACTGGCGCGGCGCGGATGATCTCGGGTTTCCAAGCGTGAATTCCGCCGCGCGCTAGAGCAGCCGCGCGCCGCGGCAGGCGCGCTCCTAGTGCGGCCGCGCGGCCGGCGATTTCGCTTGCGGCGCAGGCAGCATGCGCGCCACGCCCTCACGGCGCGAGTCCGCCGCGCCTTCGTAAGTTCCATCAGGGAGGCGCGCGAGGGCGTGCAGGCCTGAGTTCTCGGCGTGCCCGGCCTTGAGCTCGATGCCGCGCTCGCGCAATCCCTCGAGCACCGCCGGCGAGAACCTGGAGAGTTCGCCACTGAAGGTATCGCCGCGCGCGATCAGGTTCGGCAACTCGACCGCCTCCTTGACCGGAAGCTTCCAGGCCAGCATCGCGACCAGCGTCTTGGCGTTGTAGTCGAGAATCGCCGTGCCACCCGGGGAGCCGAGCGCCGCGAAAAACTCACCCGCGTGGTCAAAGACGATGACCGGCGTCATCGATGAGCGCGGACGCTTGCCCCCCTGCACCGCGTTCGCCGCCGGCCGGCCCCCGTCGGTCGGCAGGAACGAGAAGTCGGTGAGCTGGTTGTTGAGCACAAAGCCCCCGACCGTGCGTCCGGAGCCGAAGACCGACTCCACCGAGGTCGTCATGGAGACGACATCACCGTCTTTGTCGACGACGACGAAATGGCTCGTACCCTCCGCTTCAGTGGTGCCATCGCGACCGCGTACCGCAGACACATCTCCGGCCAGCGGCGCGGGGCCCGCGTGCTCGCCGATCAACTGTGCCCGCATCCGCACGTACGCGGGCTCGAGAAGTCGCATCACGGGGACTGGGACGAAACGTGGATCCGCAACGTAACGGTCCCGATCGGCATACATGAGGCGGCTCGCCTGCGCGAAGAGAAACCACGCCTGCGGATCCTCAGGCCCACGCGAGGCGATGTCAGTACGCTCGAGGATTCCGAGCATCTCGAGCAGCGATATCCCGCTCGAGGGCGGCGGGGGTACGCAGACTGAGTAGCCGCGGTACGCCCGGCAGAGCGGCTCGTCCGCCTCAGCGCGATAGTTGTCGAAGTCCCTGAGCGTCAGCGTCCCAGGCAGAGGCGGCGCTTTCGTCGCGGTGATGATGCGCGTGGCAATCGAGCCCGTGTAGAGCGCACGCGGACCCTCGCGCGCGATGCTCTCGAGCGTTTGCGCGTAGAGTGGGTTTCGGAACAGGTCGCCTTCCTCGAGCGTCTCCCCGTCGGCACGTGCGAAAAGCGTGCGCACTTCGTTGGTCGGCGGAAAAGGCGAACCTTCGCCAAGAAACAAAGCGAGGCGCGCCGAGACGCGAAAACCCTGCGACGCGGCGCGGATCGCCGGCTGGAACAGCTCGCGCCACCTCAGCGTTCCGTACTTCGAGTGCGCGAGGCCGAGCATGGCGATCGCGCCCGGCACACCCGTCGAGCGGCCGCTGCGCACCGCTTCGACGTACGGCAGGGGTTTGCCGTGCTCATCGAGAAACATGTCCGCACTCGCACCCGCCGGCGCCTTTTCGCGGCCGTCGAAGGCGGTGAGCTTGCCGCTGCGCGCATCGTAGTACATGAGGAAAGCGCCGCCTGCGACACCCGAGCTCTGCGGTTCCACGAGTCCGAGCACTGTCTGCACGGCCACTGCCGCATCGATCGCGCGTCCGCCCTTGGCGAGAATTTCGATTCCGGCATCCACCGCGAGCGGATTCGCCGCGACGACCCACGCTTGCTGCGCGTGGTGAGCGTGGTGATGAAACCAGCTAAAGGGCGCCGCGGCGGGCGGCGCGGCGGGCTCGACGCTCGGCCCGGCACTCGGAGTCTGCTCGGCCGGCGGCGCCGCAGTCGTCGGCGCGGGCGTGCTCTCCTTGACGGCCGGCTCGCTTTGCCAGGCAGCGCTCGAGCCACCGAAGCAAAGGAGCAGCGCGAGCGAGAGTGCGCCCGAAATTGCGCGGTTCAACATCTGCGGCGGTTCATGCGGTGTGAAAACCCGCGCGCCGTTTTGGATCGTGTGCAGTGTCAGCCACTTCCACCGCCGTCACCCTCGAGGCCGACGAGCCGATCCAAAGCCACTTCACGAACTCGCTCACCGCCTCTTCCTCGCCGCATGCCAGCACTTCGACGCGCCCGTCCGGAAGATTTCGGGCGTAGCCGTGTACACCGAGCTCCCGCGCACGCTGTACCGCGCTCGCCCGATAAAACACGCCCTGCACACGCCCGCTCACCAGACACTTCTTGCACCGCATGCCCAACTTGGCTTCATCGCTCCGGGGGATGGAGGGCATGTTACTAGAGATTCGCGCGCACGTGCTGAGCATCCCCGCAGTGCTTACACTTGGATCGCGGGTTCGTTTTGTGGCAACGTACCGCGGGCGGCAAGCGCGCGCGGCTCCGGGCCGAAGCATCGGGGAGAAGGGCTCTGGCGCAGGTACTGGTGCTTTATTACTCGCGCAGCGGCGCCACTGCGGAGCTCGCTCGACAGGTCTGCCGCGGCGTCGAGAGCGTGCCGGGTGCGACAGCGGTACTGCGCACCGTGCCAGCGGTGTCCGCCGAAAGCGAGGCCGCACCGCAACCGATCCCCCCAAGCGGCGCACCGTACGCGACGCTCGAAGATCTTCGCGATGCGGATGCGCTCGTGCTCGGCAGCCCGACGCGCTTCGGTAACATGGCGGCGCCGCTTAAGTATTTTCTTGACGCCACTGGGGCGTTATGGATATCGGGCGCGCTCGTCGGGAAACCGGCCGGCGTCTTCACCTCGACGCAGAGCATGCACGGCGGACAGGAGACCACGCTGCTCTCGATGATGCTGCCACTCTTACATCACGGAATGTATCTCGTCGGGCTTCCCTACACGGAACGGGCACTCAATGCGACCCGCAGCGGCGGCACGCCCTATGGCGCATCCCACGTGAGCGGCTCCGATACCGCGGGCGCGCTCAGCGAGCACGAGCGCTCGCTCGCACAGTCACTCGGCAAGCGTGTCGCCACGCTCGCCGTGCAGCTCGCTTCAGCCGCCGCCCCCGCGCGCTCCTGAGCGCAGCACCTCGCGGATGAAGGGAATGGTGAGACGGCGCTGCGCAGCGAGCGCCGCCTCATCGAGCGTATCGAGTAGCGCGTAGAGACTGCGCATGTCACGCGGGAAGTGTCGCTGCAGGTACTGCCAGGTTTCCTCGGGGAGCTCGAAGCCGCGCAGCCGTGCGCGCAGGGTGAGCGCCGCCTGCTGTTCCTCCTCATCGAGGGGGCGCAGCTGAAAGACCGCCCCCGCTGCGCAGCGCGACCCCAAGTCCGCGAGTGAGAACGCAACGAGTGCAGGCGGGGTCTGCGCGGCGAGGATCAGCCGTCCACCGGCCTCTTCGATCTCGCGCAGGAGCGCAAAAACCCCCCGCTCCCACTCGGCCTGTCCCGCGACCCGATCGACATCGTCGAGACAGAGGCATTGCAGGTCGGGAAGTCCTTCGAGGACCCCCACGCCAAGTGACGCCACCTCGCGCAGCGGCACATAGCCCGCGCGCATGTTAGTGCTCGCGGCGCTGCAGATCGCCTGCAAGAGGTGAGTCTTGCCCACTCCACTGCCGCCGCACAGCCAGGTGAGACCTGAGCCCTCGCCAGCGGCAAGGCGTTGCGCGTGCATGAGCGCCTCGCTATTGCGGCCGGGCAGAAAGCTCGCGAACACCGCGCGGTCGGGCAGACGGATGCCGAGCGGAAGCTGCCGCATACGCCGCTACGTCGAGCGCGCGGGCAACGCCCAGGCGCGGCGTGTGAAAGTCACCACGTACTGCAGGCCTGACGCCACCGTAGTCGCGAGCGTGAGCAGCGCGCAGGCCTCGAGCATCTCCCGCGGCGGCAGCCGCACGACCGCGTACAACATCACGAGCGCTACGTAGATGAGCTGCGCGCCGGTGTTGATCTTACTGAGCATCGTCGGTCGCCCGTGTACGGGCCCGATGAAGAGGCGGAAGGCGATCGCCCCGCTGCCGATCAAAAGATCGCGCGCCACCACGGCGGCGGTGAGCCACCAGGGCACGAGCCCGAGCCACGCGCACTCTACAAACACGCTCATCAAGAGGAGTTTGTCGGCGATCGGGTCGAGGAGCTTACCGAGCTCGGAGGTCCAGCCGAAGCGCTTCGCGAGGTAACCGTCGAGTCCGTCCGAGGCGGCCGCCGCGACAAAGAGCGCGAGCGAGGTTCGGTATTCACCCGCGTGCAGGGTGACGAGGATCGGCCAGATGAGCGCGAGGCGGATTAGGCAGATGAAATTCGGTAGGTGGCGCACGGCGCGATGCAGGATGCCTTCAGGGACGCTCGCGCTCAACCCCTAGGGCTGGTACCGATAGATCACCCAGGTGCCACTCGAGCTGATGTGCTGCAGGTGCGGCGAGCCCGCGAGCACCTGGTCGAGCCCGGCAGCACCGCCGCGCACGAGCACGTCGAACACGACGTTGCCTGGGTCTGCGCCGGCGAGATTGGCACGGCGCACACCCGGTGCGCTTTGCAGCAGCCGCCCGATCGCTGCGTAGTCGTTCAGGCTCGTGACGCCATCGATTTCGATGCGCGCCGCAGCCTCGGCCTGTGCGAGCGATGCGCCCTGCTGCTGCGGCACCAACAGGTCCACGGTGCGGTCGATCCCGGCTGCAAGCGGTCCATTCCAGCTCTCGCTCAGCGCGTGCGTGTAGAGCGTCCACTGGAGCGGCGCGTCGGGCGTCGGAGTGTCGCCGCGGCCGATGAGGATTTCGTCACCGCCGTAACGCTGTGCCGCCTGCAAGAGCGCATCGGCACTCAGCGGGTTACCCGCAGCGTCGGTGAGTGCGAGCGGGATCAGCGTAATCGGCAGGCCGCGCTCGGCGGCCACACGCTCGAGTTCGGCGCGCGCTGTGTCCTCCCCGGTGCGAACACGCGGGGGCACGAGCACGATCAGTGTGAACGGACGCTGCGGGTCCCAGACGCTGCGACCCACGGTGTTGATCGCCTGCTCGACGGCGGCGCCATCGAACACGACCTGCGATTCGCCACGCGGGCCGGTCGTGTAACCCTTCACGTACTTCGGCGCCTCCGCCACGAGACTCGCGAACGCCGGATCGTCGGCGGACTCGCGCCGGCCGGTCGCCCGCACGAGGACCTGCCGCATCGCATCCTGCAACGCCTTCGTCGACTGCCCGTCGGCGTCAACCTCGTAGACGCGCACCAGGCGCGCGGCCCACGCCGACGACGCCGCCAGCAGAAAAAAGGCAACGCACAACCCCGTGATGCGTGTTCGCGCCCACGGGGTCGAGGTGCTCGGTGCAGAGGCCGGTCGCGACATGGTCTTGAGGCACGCGCAACGGCGCGATATGGCAAGGTAGAATACTATACGCGCCGCTCACCACGTCGGCCCACCGCCCGTGCTTCGCACATGAACGAACCACCCGGTATCACGTACCGCGATGCGGGTGTCGATATTGACGCCGGCGACGAGCTCGTCGAGCGCATCAAGCCGCTCGTGCGCCGCGCGCAACGTCCCGAAGTACTCGCCGGCATTGGTGGGTTCGGGGCCCTCGTTGAGTTGCCCCGCGGCTACCGCCAGCCGGTGCTCGTCTCGGGCACTGATGGCGTCGGCACGAAGCTGCGCCTCGCTATCGACACCGGCCGTCACGACACGATCGGCATCGACCTGGTGGCGATGTGCGCCAACGATGTCGTCGTGCAGGGCGCGGAGCCGCTCTTCTTTCTCGACTACTACGCCACTGGAAAACTCGACGTCGCGGTTGCCGAGGCCGTCGTCAGGGGCATCGTCGAGGGATGCGTGCAGGCGGGCGCCGCGCTCGTTGGCGGTGAGACTGCCGAGATGCCCGGCATCTACCAGCGCGGAGACTATGACCTGGCCGGCTTTTGTGTCGGCGTCGTCGAGAAGGACGCGATCATCGACGGGGCGCACGTCGCAGCCGGAGATGCGGTCGTCGGGCTCGCCTCGTCGGGTGCGCATTCCAATGGCTATTCGCTCATTCGCAAGCTTCTGGGGATGACGAAGGCCACGCCCGCGACGCTGCTCGACGGTGCGAGCCTCTTCGAGCGTTTGCTCGCGCCGACCCGCATCTACGTAAAGCCGCTCCTCGAACTGCTGCGCACGATGCCGGTGCACGCACTCGCGCATATCACGGGCGGTGGCCTCACGGACAACATTCCGCGCGTGCTGCCTGAGGGACTCGAGGTGGTGCTCGAGCGCCGCAGCTGGGGTCGGGACCCGGTGTTCGATTGGCTCGCGCGCGAGGGCAACATCGAGCCGGCCGAGATGTACCGCACCTTCAACTGCGGCATCGGCATGGTGGTCATACTGCCCGCGGACCGCGCCCAGGATGCGATCGCCTTGCTCACGGCGCGCGGCGAAAGAGCGCAAGTGATCGGCGCGGTGCGCGCGGGCGGACACGGCGTCCTGATTCGAGAATGAGCGCCCGCACGCCGCTTCGGCTCGCGATTCTCATCTCCGGACGCGGTTCAAACATGGTGGCAATCGTGCGCGCTTGTCTCGAGGGGCGCATCGCCGCACGGCCCGTGGCGGTGATTGCCGATCGCGCCGATGCCGCGGGGCTCGCGAGCGGCCGCAAGCTCGGTGTCGAGTCGCTGACCGTGTCAGGGGCCCAGGTACGCGACTCGGTGGGGTTCGAGCGCTCGCTCCAGACGACGCTCAAGGAGCGCGAGGTGGAGTTCATCGCGCTCGCGGGCTTTATGCGTATCCTCTCGGCCGCGTTTGTGGCCGAGTACCTCGGGCGGATGTTCAACGTTCACCCTGCGCTCCTTCCCGCCTACCGCGGCCTCCACACCCACCGCCGGGTGCTCGCCGCGCACGATACCGTCCACGGCGCGAGCGTGCATTTCGTGACGGCCGATCTCGATTCCGGGCCCGTGGTGTTGCAATCAAAAGTCGCGGTCGAACCGGACGATACCGAGGCCACCCTTGAAGCACGCGTGCTCGCCACCGAGCACATCATTTATCCACGGGTGCTAGGCTGGTACGCGGAGCGGCGCCTGCGCTGGCGGGAAGGGATTGTCTGGTTCGATGGCGCACCACTTAGAGCGCCCATGGTGGAGGATTTCCGTGCCAGGACGCAGAGCTGAAACCAGACGCGGCCGGGGTCGCAGTTGGGACTTGGGATTCTATCTCGCCTGCGCGCTGGCACTTGGGGTCAACGTGGCGAGCGCCGATGAGCTCAAGCCCTTCACGGCTTCCTACGCCTGGATCTGGCACGGGATGACCGTCGCCGTTTCGCACGTGGAACTGCAAAAGGGCGCGGGCGACCTCTGGAGCTATCGCTCGCGCAGTGAGCCGCGCGGCATCGGACGGGTGTTCTCGGAACGGCCGACGCAGCTGAGCGTGGTACGGGTTACGGCCTCGGGCACGCAGCCTCTGAGTTACAACGCAAGTGACGGCACGAGTTCCACGAAGCGCGCGATCGACGTTAAGTACGACTGGGACAAGGATCGTGTCACGGGCGTTTACGAAAATACGCCGATCGATCTCCCGCTCAGACCGGACTTGCAGGACGACGCGTCGGTGCAGGTGGCGCTGATGGCGAAACTCTTACGCGGCCAGCAGCCGGATCGATTTCTGCTCCTCAACAGCAAGAACGACATGCGCGAGTACTCCTATATCCGCGAGGGCGAGACGGTTCTCGACACACCGATCGGCAAGATTCCCACGATCATCTACCGCAGCGAACGGCAGTGGTCATCGCGTGTGAATCGCTACTGGTGCGCACCCGATCGCGGCTACATCCCGCTGCGCGTCCAGCAGAAAGTCGATGATGACGTGCAGTGGACGATGGAGATCCTGAGTCTCACCCGGCAGTGAGACAACTCGGTCAGGTCTTCGGCAGGGTCACGCCCTTCTGCCCCATGTACTTGCCGGCCCGGTCGCGATAGGACGTCGAGCAGACTTCATCAGACTCAAAGAAAATCATCTGAGCAACGCCCTCGTTAGCATAAATCTTCGCGGGGAGCGGTGTTGTGTTGGAAAACTCTAGCGTGACGTGACCTTCCCACTCGGGCTCCAAGGGCGTTACATTCACTATTACACCGCAGCGGGCATACGTGGAATTGTGCACAACAAACCCGTTGGCAACGAAATTGTGCAACTTCGGTACTGAGATGTCGAACACCTCTTCGACACCGGCCGACTCAATTCCTTCAACAACATCCCATACTGGCCCATCAACAAGCGGTGTTAGGAACGGATCCTTGGTAGCGGTTGCCAAACGAGCGGCAGCGCTAAACGGTACCGACTGATCCAAATGCGGTCCTATGTCTAGCGAATTGAGACTAACGCCTTCTCGGCGTGAGACCGATAACATCAGTGACCACATCTCTCTCGGCAAGGTATCGAAGTTGGTGCGGCGGCGTTTTCTGGAGCGTAGATGAGGCAACACTTTGGTTTCGAGCCGCCGCTGTTTCACGCACTGGGGCGCAAATCCAATCTCCTGCGCGAAGCGCGCGATCTGCTCTCGGTCGGTGATAAGGATACTACACGCCGGAGTGCCGATCGCGGTCGTCTTCTCACGTATGAGCGAGAACACACCGAAACGCAATAACAGGTGTTGGACGTCCTCAATCAGACGGCGGGACTTCGAGTAGTACTCAAGATACGCGTCCCCTGCACGGGAAGTGTACAAGCCACCGTCGCCAGCAAAGAGGGCCTGTAAGAACAAACGCACCGACCTGCGCGGTGCCGTAAATATTGCTTGTGGAACAAACTTGCCTGCGGCCCTGACATTCAAACCATAGCTTGCGAGCCAAGCCTGCGCTTTGTTCGACTCTGCTTTCCCACCCCGACCCTGCCTATTGACGAGTCGATAGCCATATCGGCCTTTGAAAGTCACAGTCCCCAGTGTCGAATCCGCTACGGCTCTCTTCAGTAAATCTACCAATGTAGGATCACTACTCGTAAAGGTGGGACTGTGGCCCGGAGCGTGGCACTGGCCCTCAGCGATCATCAGTCCGAGAAGTGTGGCTTCCCAGTCTGGAATGGGCGTCTTGCCGAAAACTGGGATGGTGCGTGCCACGGCGATGCGATCACCAACTCGGAGTTCTTCGAGGGGGACCCATCCCGTGAGCATTCGAAACGGATGGTTGCGCGTAACGCGAATACGCAGACCCGTTCTCGTGCGCAGCTCGTACACGGCGCGTTTGCCCTGCGGAACGAAAGCCGAAACCTTTGCAGGCTTCAGTGCCCAGTCATGGATCCCCAGTGTCGTACGCCCAAAGCCCATTTCCGTGATGGGAACATAAGCACCGGTTTCGGCGTCTACCACGCGTGTGTCGCCTGCCACACATTTCCCCAGGCAGATCGTGAGCACCTTTCGCGGGATGCGGAAGTACTCGACCGTGCGCGCGAGTGCGAAAGAATTGGGCGGGATAATGCAGACATCGCCGCCGAAGTCCACGAAGCTCTTCTCGTCAAAGCTCTTCGGATCAACAATCGTGGAATTGATGTTGGTGAAGATCTTGAATTCGCTCGCACAGCGGACGTCGTAGCCGTAGCTCGAGGTGCCATAGGAGATGATCTTGTGGCCGCGAGCTTGCCGGACCTGCTCCTCCGCGAACGGCTCGATCATCTTGTGCTCGCGTGCCATGCGTCGGATCCAGTTGTCGGACTTGATGCTCATCGACTACTCCTCGCGATGGTCGTGCACGGAGACCGGAGGTGCGCGCTCCTGGGCAAATGTCGGAAGGCTATCGCAAGGGCTCGCCATCCAGCGAGGTCGATTTCTTGCGTGAATAACCAGAAACGGGTCTCAGGTCTCTTCGACCACGATCTTCGGAAACAAGCTGCTGCGGTCGCGCGCCTTCATGGCAAGCGCGCCGCCCGTGTGGCGCGCCATCTCAAGGTACGCGCGCGCACGCGCCGAGTCGGGAGCCGCGATCACCGTCGGCCGACCGCCGTCGGCTTCCTCGCGGATGTGCACATCGAGAGGCAGCTCACCAAGAAGCCGCACGCCGTACTCCTGCGCCATGCGCTCACCGCCCCCGGCACCGAAGGTGTGCTCGCTGTGGCCGCAGTTCGGGCAGATATGCACGCTCATGTTCTCGACGATGCCGAGCACGGGGACTGCGACCTTCTCGAACATCTTGAGACCTTTGCGAGCGTCGGCGAGCGCAATGTCCTGGGGCGTCGTCACGATCACCGCGCCCGTCACCGGAACGCGCTGTGCGAGCGTCAGCTGGATGTCGCCAGTGCCTGGCGGAAGATCAACCACGAGGTAATCGAGCGGGCCCCACTCGGTCTCGCCAAGCAGCTGCGTCAGCGCCTGCGTCACCATCGGCCCGCGCCACACCATCGGTTGCTCGCTATCGATCAGGAAGCCGATCGACATCGCCGCAACGCCGTGACTCGCAAGCGGTCGCAGGCGCTTGCCGTCGGGGGAACTCGGTCGCTGTCCGGCGAGCCCGAGCATGAGCGGCTGGCTCGGTCCGTAGATGTCGGCGTCGAGAATTCCGACCCGCGCCCCCTGAACCGCCCAGGCGAGCGCGAGGTTCACCGCCACGGTGGACTTGCCGACGCCGCCCTTGCCGGAGGCGACGGCGACGATGTTCCGGATGTCACCGAGGGGCTTGAGGTTGCGCTGCACGGCGTGCGCCCGGATCTCGGACTCGAGGTTCAGGGCGAGCGGGCGCGTGATTCCGGCCGCGGCGAGGTGCGCGCCGAGCGCCTTCGCGAGCGGCTCCTGGTATCCCCCGACCGGGAACCCGAGCACGATATGCGCCGCGAGCCCCCTGTCCGCCTCGCGCAACTCGCGCACCGCCTGCACGCTACCCAAGGTGGCGCCAAGGTACGGGTCGACGTAGGCGTCCAGGGCCGCGCGCGCGGCGTCGAGGGAGGTCTCAGGGGTCATGTTGAAAACCGTAAGGGCTGATAAGCGGATTGTAGAGGTTGACAGGGTGACGCGCTTCAAAGTGCGCGCCGTGGCGCTTCAGTAGGCTATGGCATAATTGCCCGAGACTGAACGTAAGGCGCTCCTTATATTACGTACCCAGCCACGGCCCCGGACGGTGCCGGCTCCAGGATCGACCGCAACTGCCTCGCATCCCCGCCTGGTCGCGCGGGCCGCAGAGGATGTGTAGAGGAAACTGCCCCCGACGGAAAAGCTGAATGAGCTTTCTAGCGAACTTGCGTGCCGACCGGCTGGTCACCGAGATCCGCTCCTCGACCGATCAGTCGGATCCGGCCACGCAGAAGGCGGTAGCGCGGCTGAAGGAGGCCGGCGCCGGAGCGATTGAACCCGTGTTTGCCGCACTCCCCGAGGCCGACAAGGCGGCGACCATGGCGTTCGTCGATGTGCTCGCCGCCGTCGTCAGTCAGAAGACCTTCCCCGAGTTCATGCGAGGGCTCGTACAGGGGAGTCCGCGGGTGATCGCGGGCATTTCCTGGGCACTCACGAGCAGCCACAACTACCCCGCGCATATGCTGCTCGATGCGCTCAACATCCAGGGGATCTCGAAGCCGACGCTGCTCGAGGTGATCCAGGCGCAGAAGACGCGCTTCGGGGTACGTGAGCTGCTCACGGCAGCGTATCAGCAGGAGCCGAACGAGAAGGCCGCACTCTTTCGCGTCATCGGCGAGATCGCCGACCGGCAGTCCCTGCCCGAGCTCCTCGGCCGCGTGCAGGGCAAGGACCCGATCGCGCGCGTGCACATCATCAATACGCTGGCCCGCTTCAATACTCCGGAGGTGCAGAGCACGCTCCATGGGCTGCTCAAGGACACGAACAAGCTCGTGCGCGGCGCGACGCTCTCGGCGCTGCAGCGCATGGACGGGCCGATCGATATCGAGAGCGTAATGCCGCTCCTCAAGGACCCGGAGATCGACGTACTCAACAAGGCCGTCGACGTGGTGATCAAGGCGAACCACCCGGACACGATGCGCTACCTGATCCCGGTGCTCAAGGACGAGAACGAGAACGCGCGCCGCGCCGCGGTCGAGGTGCTAAACGAGATCGGTAACCCCAATTCGGTCAAGGCCCTCCTCGAATCGCTCAAGGACAGCGACTGGTGGGTGCGCAGCCGCGCCGCCGATGCACTGGGGAAGATCGGCGGCCCCAAGGTGATCGACGCCGTGCTGCAACTGGTGCGTGACAAGGACGAGGACATCCGCCGCGCCGCCATCGAGATTCTCAATCAGACCAAGGACGAGCGCGCGGTGGCATCACTCCTGCAGGCGACACACGACAAGGACTGGTGGGTGAGTGAGCGCGCCGTCGATGCGCTCGCCGAGATCGGCACCAAGCGGGCCTTGCCGCGGCTGATGGAGATGCTGAAAGCGCCGGCCAACGAGAAAGCCACACCGATCGTCGTACGCGCGCTCGGCAAGCTCGGCGACAGCCGACTGGTCGACACGCTGCTGCCGCTCGTCGCGCGCCCGGAACGCGATATCCGCATCGAGGCCATCCAGGCACTCTCGCGCGTCGCGGATGAAACTCGGGCCGAGCAGGTGCGCGCCGAGATTCAGCCCCACACCACCTCGCCCGATTCGACGATCTCGCGCCTGGCGACGCTCGCGCTGGCCGACCTCGACAACCGCCTCGCCGGCATCAAACCGCTCGCTTCAGGCACGATGCCGATGCGTGGCACGGAGCAAACCGCGGCTCCGCCCGCGCAGCCCCAGGTGGCGAAGACCATGGTGATCGAACAGCCGGTCGCCGCCACCCAGAAGACCCCCGGGCTGCCCCCGCGGCTCGACATCCAGACCCTCAAGCCCGGGGAGATTATCGAGGGCCGCTACAAGTTCATCGACCGCATCGGTCGCGGCGCGTTCGGCACGGTGCTGCTCATGGAAGACACCGTCGTCGACGAGCGGCTGATCCTCAAGTTCCTGAACCCGAACGTCTCGCAGGACGAAGAGGTCATGAAGCGCTTCGTCCACGAGCTGCGTTACTCGCGCAAGATCACGCACAAGAACGTGATCCGCATTTACGACTTTCTCTACATCCAGGGCAGCTACGCGATCTCGATGGAATACTTCCCATCGCACACGCTCGGGAGCGAGGTCGTAAACGAAAAGCCGCTCGAGCTCAAGCGCGCCATTCGCTTCGGTATCGATATCTGCACCGGCATGACGGTCGCGCACCAGCTCGGCATCGTGCATCGTGACCTCAAGCCCGCAAACGTGCTGATCAATCAGGAAGGCCTTCTCAAGATCGTCGACTTCGGCGTGGCGGCGGCGCAGCGCGAGGGCGATACGCAGCTCACGAAGACCGGGTACGTCATCGGCTCCCCGAAGTACATGGCCCCCGAGCAGATCCTTGGCAAGAAGGTCGACGAGCGCGCCGACATTTACGCACTCGGGGTGATCCTCTATGAAATGGTGACGGGAGTTCCACCCTACTCCCGGGGCGATCACATGTCGGTCATGTACCAGCACGTGCAGGGCAAGGCCAAAGCCCCACAGGACGTCAATGCCGCCCTGTCTCCCGAGCTTTCCCAGCTCGTAATGAAGGCCATGGCGGTCGACAAGGGCAAACGCTTCCAGACGATGGAAGAGCTTAAGAACGCCCTCGACAAGCACCTGTAGCGCTTTCGGGACATGGGCCTTACGGCCCCGCTTAAGCTAGCGCCTTGCGAAAGTTCGTGCGTTAGGTCAAATTTTCGACCTCAAGTTGTTGATACTGAAGCCCCTCACGGGCTAAACAGCTACTTTCCAAACCCCTCAAGGAGCAGTCCCTTGGCGCGCATCGACGCGTTTTTGAAGCTTGGCACGCAGCAGGGGTGCTCGGACGTGCATCTGGCGGTCGGCGTACCGCCGATGCTGCGCATGCACGGGGATCTACTGCCGATCAAGTTCCGCGAGCTGCGCGCCGCGGAGCTCGAGGGCTACATCGCCGAGATTCTCACCCGCGCCCAAACCGAGCAGTTCGCCAGGCGCAGCGATCTCGACTTCTCGTACGTGTCCTCCGACGGCGGGCGCTTTCGCGTCAACGTCTTTCGCAAGGACACCGGCGTTGGCGCGACCTTTCGGGCGATCCCCCAGGAGGTACCGACGCTCGAGAAGCTCGCCCTGCCGACCGTCGTCACCAAGCTCTGCGACTATCACCAGGGCATGGTGCTCGTCACGGGCTCCACGGGCACGGGCAAGTCCACAACGCTCGCGGCGATGATCGATCACCTCAACTCCACGCGCCGGCTCAACATCATCAGTCTCGAGGATCCGATCGAGTTCGTGCACCCGAGCAAGCAGAGTCAGGTGATCCAGCGCGAACTTGGTACGCACATCCCGAGCTTCGCGGAAGGCGTGCGCGCGGCGATGCGTGAAGATCCCGATGTGATCCTGGTCGGTGAGCTGCGCGATGCGGAGACGATCTCCATGGCGATGACCGCCGCGGAGACCGGACACCTCGTGCTCGGCACTCTCCACACGACGAGTGCTGTCAAGACCATCGATCGGGTCATCGATGCCCTCCCGGTCGAGGAGCGCGAACAGACCAAGAGCTTCCTCGCGCAGAGCCTCCTCGCAGTGGTCACGCAGGTTCTGGTGAAGACCCCGGAGGGGCACGGACGCAAGGCGATCTGCGAAGTCCTGATCATGACCAAGGCGATCGCGAAGCTCATTCAGACCGATCAGACGCACCAGATCCCGAATCAGCTGCAGATGGGGCGCGACCTCGGCATGCAGCTGATGGATCAGGCACTGCTCGGTGCGATCGCGCAGAAGAGCATCGACCCGGATGATGCCTATGCGTTCGCGCTGGAAAAGCGCCCCTTCCAGAGATACGTCACCGATACGAGCATGCTGCCGAAGGTCGATCTGACGGGCTCAGCGCCCCAGCCCGCCCCGCCCTCGAGCTCCGCGGCCTGACGGAACGCCCTAAGTCGTGCCACAGATCGATTCATACCTGACCGAAGTCCTGCAGAAGCGCGGCTCGGATCTGCATTTCCTCGCCGGCGATCCACCGCGTATTCGGCTGTACGGTGATCTCTCGAGCCTCAGGCCCGAGAAGCTCGCCCCCGAGATGGTGAAGGCGTCGCTCTACGAAATCATGCCGAAGCCGGCCGTCGAGCGCTTCGAGGCCAAAGACGGTGCCGACTTCGCCTACACGCTCGGCGATCAGGGGCGCTTTCGCGTCAACGTCATGCGGCAACTCAACGGCATGGGGGCAGTGTTTCGCGCCATCCCCTCGAAAGCGCTCACGCTCGATGAGCTCAAGATGCCCGAAGCGGTGCGACAGATGTGCCGCGCGAATAACGGACTCATCCTCGTGACGGGGAAGACCGGATCGGGCAAGTCGACGACGCTCGCGGCCATGATCGACGACATCAACCGCCGCATGAAGGGCCATATCCTCACGATCGAAGATCCGATCGAGTTCGTGCACGAGCGCAAAAGCTGTCTCATCAGCCAGCGCGAGATCGGCGTGCACAGCATGAGCTTCGCGTCCGCACTGCATTCGGCCCTGCGCGAGGATCCGGATGTGATTCTCGTCGGTGAGCTACGCGATCTCGAGACCATGAGCATCGCGGTCACCGCCGCCGAGATGGGCATCCTCGTCATGGGGACGCTGCACACCAACGGCGCCGCGCAGACGGTCGATCGCATGGTGAATGTCTTCCCTACCGACAAGCAGTCACACGTGCGCACGATGCTCTCCACCTCGCTCCGCGGGGTGCTCTCACAGCAGCTGCTGCAGCGTGCCGACAAGGGAGGACGCGTTGCCGCGCTCGAGATCCTCGTGAACACCGCGGCCTCGGCGAATCTCATCCGCCAGGGCAAGCTCGATCAGCTCGAGAACACCATGCAGTCGGGCGGCGCGCTCGGCATGCGCACCATGGACACCGCGATCCAACAGCTCCTCGAATCGGGTCAGGTCACCGGCAAAGAGGCTTACAAGAAAGCCATCAACAAGTCGAAATTCGAGGCGTTGAAGGAAGCCGGCTGAAGTCCGCGGTCGGCACGGATGCCGATCAGCCTGTAGACTAATGCGCGATGAAGCGCAAGATTTTCGTCACCACCGCCCTGCCCTACGCGAATGGTCCGCTTCACATCGGGCACATCATGGAGTACATCCAGGCGGATATCTGGGTGCGCTTCCAGAGAATGCAGGGACATGCGCTGCACTTCATGGGCGCGGACGACGCCCACGGCGCCCCCATCATGCTCAAGGCGGAGAGCGAAGGCATCAGCCCGAAGGAGCTGATCGCGCGCGTCGCCGCAGCCAGGCCGCGCTATCTCGAGGGCTTTCACCTCAGCTTCGATCACTGGTACACGACCGACTCGCCCGAGAACACTGAGCTGTCGCAGGACGTATACCGCCGGCTCGAGGCCGCAGGGCTCATTTATCGCAAGAGCGTCGAGCAGTTCTACGATCCCGTGAAGGGCATGTTCCTGCCCGACCGCTACATCAAGGGCGAGTGTCCGAACTGTCACTCCAAGGATCAGAACGGCGACGCCTGCGAGGTGTGCAGCAGCGTCTACGCGCCGACCGATCTCATCAATCCTTACTCGGTGCTGACGGGCGCCACGCCGGTGCTCAAGAGCTCCGAGCACTTTTTCTTCCGTCTCTCGGACCCAAAGTGCGTCGCCTTCCTCAAGGATTGGCTTGGCACGCCCGGAAGGCTGCAGCCGCAAGTCGTCAACAAGGCGCAGGAGTGGCTTTCCGGCAAGGGCGGGCAAGCGCTCGCAGATTGGGACATCTCGCGCGATGCGCCTTATTTCGGCATCCCGATCCCGGGGGCGCCCGGGAAGTTCTTTTACGTGTGGCTCGATGCGCCGATCGGCTATCTGGCGGCGCTCAAGAATTACTTCGCGCTCGGCAAGGCGCGGGCGAATGGCGAGCGGCGCAGCTTCGAGGAGTTTCTCGCGGCCCCCGATACCGAGCAGCTTCACTTCATCGGCAAGGACATCATCTACTTCCACACGCTCTTCTGGCCGGCGATGCTGCGTTTCGCGGGATCCCCCTACCGGGTGCCCGATCACGTGTACGTGCACGGCTTCATCACCGTCTCGGGCGAGAAGATGTCGAAGTCGCGCGGCACGGGCATCAGCCCCCTGCGCTACCTCGAGATCGGCATGAATCCCGAGTGGCTGCGCTACTACATCGCCGCCAAGCTCAACGCGAGCGTCGAGGATCTCGACTTCAACCCCGAGGACTTCGTCGCGCGAGTCAATAGCGACCTCATCGGCAAGTACGTCAACATCGCGAGCCGGGCGGCGACCTTCATCACGCGCGGCTTCGAGGGCAAGCTGCGCTATGGCGCCGATAAAGCCGCGCTCGCACAAGCCGCGCGCGAGGCGGCGGCGCTGGCGCGCGAGAGCTACGAGGCGCGCGAGTTCGGCAAGGCGATGCGTGATTGCATGGCGATCGCCGATCATATCAACCAGGATTTCGATGCCCGTCAGCCGTGGCTACTCGCCAAGGACCCCGCGAAGGCGCAGGAGCTGCAGGAGGTGTGCTCGCGCGCACTCCAGGGCTTCAAGCTACTTTCGGTAATGCTTGTACCAGTGCTGCCCGAGCTTGGCGCCCGCGTGGCCGCCGAACTCTTCGGACTCGAGCGCCCCTTCCGCTGGAGCGATGCCGAAGAGCTGCCCGAGCGGATCAATCCCTA
>DASPTE010000006.1:0-27576 GCA_035623585.1 Steroidobacteraceae bacterium
CATCGGGTGCACCCGATCACGGCTTTGCAGAGCGAGTACTCGCTCTGGACGCGCGATCCTGAGGAGGGGGTGCTTGAGACCTGCGCGCGGCTTGACGTAGGTTTCGTGCCCTACAGCCCGCTCGGCCGCGGCTTTCTCACCGGTGCGATCAAAACGCCCGATGACTTCGCCGCCGACGACTACCGCCGCAACAGTCCGCGCTTTGCAGGCGAGAACTTCGCGCGCAATCTCGCGCTGGTCGAGAAAGTGCAGGCGCTCGCGCGTGCGAAGGGCTGCACGCCCGCGCAGCTCGCGCTCGGCTGGGTGCTCGCGCAGGGCGCGCATATCGTACCGATTCCCGGCACGCGCCACGTGCGCAATCTGGATGAGAATCTCGGCGCACTCGGTGTGCGACTCACTGCCGAGGACCTCGCAGCCATTGCGCGCGGGTTTCCCTTCGGTGTCGCCGCCGGCCCGCGTTACGCCGAGCAGATGATGCGACTCGTGCGCGCCTAGCGCTTCAGGCTCTCGGCTCGGCGGCGTTGCGCGGCTCGATCCAGAGCGCACGGGCCTTGCCGCAGAGCTCCCCTTTCCCGTCGTAAAGGGCAGTGCCGGCTTCGTGCTTGCGGCCACTCACGCTGAGCTCCCAGCCAACCACCGTGCAGGCTTCGCCGATGTGCACGAGGCGGTCGATGTGCGCGGTGAACTCGGCGAGCAGCATCGTGCGGGCATCGGGGGCGACGGCGTAGTAACCGGGGCAGTCGAGCGCTGCGGACATGAACTCGGGCCGCACTTTGCCATCGCCCCGATCGAGCGAGGAGTCGGGAACCCAAGGGGCCGCGACCACGCCGCGTTCGGGCAAGGGACCTGCGAAGATGCGCAGCCCATCGCCGCGCACCCGCTGCGTCCCGCACACGAAGCAGGTCGGGAAGGGATGATGGCGGAAACCAGCGTAGTGCCGCGAGGCCTCGACGGCCTCGAGATAATCCGGATGCGGCTTGGCTGCGAGCGTCAACACCGTCTGACGCGCTTCACCGATGGGCTCCGCGCCGTCGAGCACCTGCAGTTCGCCGCCTTCGAGCTGCTTCACGGTGAGCTCGCGGTCGAGGGGCGGTGGTTTGAGAAGCCGCACGGCCACGGTTTTCGCCGCGAGCGTCGCGACCATTCCGGCGAAGTAGCCCCCGTTGGCAGAGGCCGGGGGTCCGCAAAAGCGGTGCGCGATGGTGAGAGACTGCATGCTGCGAGTATTGGCGAGGGCTGCTCTTGCAGCACCTATTCTGCGCCAACGTCACGACAGCATCATCCGGCCGTATCGTGCGAGCCGTGTGCCGCGCCCGATTCTTCTCCGGGGAGCCTTCTCTGGTTCGTCTACGGCTGGTGCGCGCCGAGGTCGCGAGCGTCAGGTGTTCGCCCACCTGGCGTGGCATCGGAATTCCAAGTGTCGCCGATGATCAGCCATCTGCCGTTTTTTCTCTGAAACAGCGTGAGTAGCTTCCCGGCATCAACCATCTGGCCCGACTTGTCACTGACTTTGTAACTCGCCCACTGAAATCCAAGATCGCCCGACGCAGCGACCGGGCTGAGCGGTGCGTCCGTGACCGTGAGGCCGGCTGTCGAGAACTCGGCGACTGTCTTCGCAAAGTACTCCCCGATCGAAGCCCTGCCCCGCACCACGGGTCGGCCCGGAGCGCTCAGGATCGCGTCCTCGCCGTAAAGTGCGGTCACTGCCGCTGCATCGCCCGCATTGAAGGCGGCTTTCCACGCGCTGCTGACCGCCCGGATGGCGGCCTCGTCGCCCGTGGTATCGGGTGCTGCGGTTCTCGAGCACGCGATCAGGGTGGTAAGGGCGGCGGCGAGCAATACAGTCCCTGAGCGGCCACTCCACCGCCGCCGCTCACAAAAAGCAGGCGCGCACATCGGTCGGGTGACTTCCCTGCTCGCGTGTTCCGTGTCAGAACTTATAGCTGATCTGGCCACGAATCGTGCGCGGATCACCGGGACGACCCGCGATCACCGTGGTGTAGTTCACCGTGCCGGTCACGTACTGTCGGTTGGTCAGGTTCAGCCCGATGAGCGAGAGGTTCCAGCGGCTGTCGGAGCTGTTCCACCCAAGCCGTGCGCCGAGGATCTGGTACGGGCCCTGTTGCTGGGCGTAACCGGTCGTGCCCGCGACGCCATTATTGGCCGGGGTGAAGTACTCGATCGCCTGTCCGGTGTAGTCGAGGCCTATGAACTCCGAGCCGTGTCCGAATAGGTTGAAGATGTAGGTGGCACCAAGGGCATAAGACCAGTCGGGCGCGTAGTTGAGCGCCTGGCCCGTTGCGTCAAAAGTGCCAAATGCGGTGACGTACGCGTTCGGAAAGGACGTGTAGCGCGCGTTCAGGTAGAGCACGGTGGCGTGCAGATCCAACTGCGGGATGGGCCGTGCCGAAACATCGAGCTCCGCGCCCTTGATCTTCGAGCTCGCGGCGTTCTGCGTGATGGCATTGGCGGGCGGTACGAAGACCTCGACCTGCATATTCGTATAGTCGTAATAGAAGACGTCTGCGTTGACTCGCAGGCGATGTCCGAGCCACTCGGATTTCACGCCGAGCTCGTAGTCCCACAGGTACTCGGGGTTGTAACCCTGGGTCGCGAGCGCGGCTGTCGGTGAGCCGAAGTCATAGCCACCGCTCTTGAACCCCTTGGTCGCCGAGAGATAGGCGAGCAGGTCCTCCTCCGGCCGGTAGTTGAGCGAGAACTTCGGTGTCCAGGCACTGTCGGTGCGCGAGGTGCTGATGGTGAAGGGCGGCGGGAAGAAGGGCGGGCCGACGATCGGCGCGCTGTTGACGACGTCAGGATCGAGAGATGCCGACGCTCGCCAGATGTTGGATTGATCATAGTCCTTGGTCTCGTCGATGTAGCGGATTCCAACGAGCAGCGACCACTTGGGCGTAAAGTGATATTCGGCCTGGCCGTAGAAGGCCCACGACTCATCGACCACCTTCCCCTGGTTGGCGTCGGTGACCCCGAAGCTCGGCAGCACGACGTAGAGCGGCTCGGAATCGTTCTCGGTGAACCAATAGGCGCCGAGCACGTAGGTGAGGGGACCCGCGGTGCCGCTCGCGTTCAGCTCCTCGCTGATCTGGTGCTGTTTGACCGGAGTCTCGTTCGTATAGATGTTGTTGAGGCTGCTCGAGTCAGCATCGAAACCAAGAGAGTCGTTGAAGGACTGATACGCGGTGAGCGATCTGATGGTCAGATCGTTGGTCGGGTGATAGACAAAATCCGCGTTGAATCCGTAGAGCTTGAGGGTCGAATGGGCGATACCGGGTCCATTCTCCGAGATCTTGAAGTAGTTTCCGAGCACGGAGTCATCGAGCGGCACGCCATCGGGCTGCAGTAGCTTCGGATCGCCGCCCAGCGCGTCGGCGGCATAGGCGTAGTTGCCGCGCACGGTGAGGGTTGCCTTGCTGCCGAAAGGAAAGAGCAGCTGCCCGCGTACCGCCCAGTGGTCCGCGTTCTCGAGATTGCCGCCCGTCGAGATGTTTGACAGGTAGTCGGAGTGGGTCAGACGACTCACGGCGAGACTGCCGCGGATGCCCGAGTCGTCGATGGGACCTGCGATGTAAGCCTGCAGGCCGAACTCGCCGTAGGTTCCCCCCGAGACGAGCGCCTCGCCGGTGAGCGTATCGGATGGCGTACGCGAGATGACGTTGACCGTGCCGCCGACGGAGTTGCGGCCGTAGAGAGTCCCTTGAGGGCCTTTGAGCACCTCGACGCGGTCCACATCGAGAAAGTCCGTGGTGAAAGTAAGCGGGCGCGCCTGATAGACGCCATCGATATGAATAGTCGAGCTCGGATCGGATCCGACGTAGACCGTATTCGAGCCGACTCCGCGAATGAAGAGCTGCGAGTACCCACCGAGATCGGTGAGCGAAAGGCCCGGCGTGTTGTTGACGACGCCCGTGATGTCGTCGATCGCGTGCTGTGCGAGCTGATCCGCGGTGAACACCGAAAGCGTTAGCGGCGTCGACTGCGCGCTAGTCTCCCCGACTTTGGTCGCCGTGACGGTCACTTCCTGTAGCACCGCCTGTTGGGTTTCTTCCGCGGCCACTGCGAAGATCGAATAACTCATCCCGAGAAGCGCGGCGGCCACGACGATTGAATTGCCGCGTGATACAGATCGCAGTGCCATGACGACTCCCCCTATCGATGGCGACGCTTTCGCCGTTCCCTGTTACGCAATATGCGTCCCTGAGGCGCTCTGATTCAAGTATTTCGCATATTGTGGCGAAAATAATACGCATTGCGACAATGGGGGTAGACCGGATCGCGTAGTGCATTTGGAGGAGAGCCCCGCGAGCGGTAAGAATTGAAACCGGCCCCCGAGCCTTGCGGGGGCGTGAGACAGACCTCTACTTTGGCCGCAGTCCCCTGAGCCAGGCCGCAGGGTCTTCGCCCCGCTCCAACACCTCGATGAGGGCTGAACCGACCACGACGCCATCGACATGCCCGCGCAGGCGCTCGACCTGCTCGCGGCTGCGGATGCCAAAACCGGCACAGACGGGGAGCGGCGAACCCGCCCGCACGCGCTCGAGATAGGCGATGACCTCATCGGGCACGGCGACGTTCTTGCCGGTGGTGCCGGTCATGGTCACGGCATACACGAAGCCCTGGCTTGCGGCGCAGAGCTCGCGCAGCCGACCGGGCTCGGTCACCGGGGTCACCATCTGCACCAGGGCGAGGTCCCATTTGTCCGCCGCCGCGCGCAGCTCGCTGCTCTCATCGAAGGGGAGATCCGGGACAATGAATCCCGAGACCCCGGTGAGGGCCGCCGTTTCGGCGAGCCGCTCGACGCCGTAGGCGAGAAAGGGATTGAGATAACTCATCAGGAGCAGGGGCGCCTCGATCGAGCGCAGTTCTTCCAGCGCTTCGAGCTCCTCGAGAATCCAGTCGAGCGTGACGCCCTGCGCGAGAGCGGCGAGGCTCGCGCGCTGAATCGTAACTCCATCCGCCATCGGATCGGTGAAGGGCACCCCGATCTCGATGACATCGGCGGCACTCGCGAGTGCCCGCAGATCGTCACGGAAGCTCGCGCGCCGGGGAAAGCCGGCCGTGAGGTAGGCGATGAGCGCAGGCTCCCCGCGCGCCGCGGCGGTGCGGATAGCCGCAGTTATTTGCTCACGCGGACTCATCGGGAAGCGGGATTGAGCAGCGTCTGCTGCAGCGTCGACATGTCCTTATCCCCGCGACCCGA
Organism: Steroidobacteraceae bacterium; assembly: GCA_035623585.1. Taxonomy (GTDB): domain Bacteria; phylum Pseudomonadota; class Gammaproteobacteria; order Steroidobacterales; family Steroidobacteraceae; genus 13-2-20CM-66-19. The sequence goes on from DASPTE010000006.1 coordinate 5,219, forward strand.
AAGACAGACGAGGGCGCAGCGCCCGGGATGGGTGCGCGCCCAGCGTTCGGCACCGGCGAGCGCGTGCGCACTCTCGAGTGCGGGCAGGATACCTTCGCATTCACTGAGCGCCTTCACCCCGGCGAGTGCTTCCGCATCGCTCGCGCTCTCGTAGTGCACGCGGCCGATCGCGGCGAGGAACGAATGCTCCGGTCCGACCCCGGGATAATCGAGCCCTGCCGACACCGAATGCGTCTCCTGGATCTGACCATCCTCATTCTGGAGCAGCATTGAGTAGGTGCCGTGCAGCACTCCGGGGCGCCCGTAGACGAGCGTCGCGGCGTTCTCGCCCAGGCCCGCCCCGCGGCCGCCCGCTTCGACGCCGAGAATCTCGACCGAACCATCGGCGAGAAATGCGTGAAAGGCGCCGATGGAATTCGAGCCGCCACCGACGCAGGCGATGACGGCATCCGGGAGGGCACCGGTCGCCTCGAGCATCTGCGCGCGCGCCTCGCGGCCGATAACGGCCTGAAGCTCGCGCACCAGGTACGGATAGGGGTGGGGTCCAACGACCGAGCCGAGCAGATAATAAGTGTCGAGCGGGTCCGACACCCAGTCGCGCAGCGCCTCATCAATCGCCGCGCGCAGCGTGCGATCGCCCGAGGTCACGGGTACGACGGTGGCCCCCATGAGGCGCATGCGGCCGACGTTCGGCGCCTGCCGCTCCATGTCGATCTCGCCCATGTACACCGTGCAGGGGAGCCCGAGCCGCGCGCAGGCTGCCGCGCTCGCAACGCCATGCTGGCCGGCGCCGGTCTCCGCGACGATGCGCTTCGCGCCGAGCCGCTTCGCAAGGAGTGCCTGCCCCATGGCGTTATTGATCTTGTGTGCTCCGGTATGAGCGAGATCCTCGCGCTTGAGCCAGATCTTCGCCCCCCAGCGCCCGGAGAGTCGCTCGGCGAAAGTGAGCGCCGTCGGACGGCCGGCCCAGCTCCTGAGTTGCGCGGTGAGCTCGGCCTGAAAGTTTCTGTGATGCAGATGCTCGCGCACGCCGCGCTCGAGCCGCTCGAGCGCGGGAATCAGCGTCTCGGGAACGTAGCGCCCGCCGAAGGGCCCGTAACGGCCCCGCGCATCGGGAAGTCGGCCCGCGATCAGCTCCGCGAGGAGCCGCGTAGCCTCAGGCTCTGCGAGGGTTGCGTTCATCGGGAATCCTCTTGCGCGTTCTGCGCGGGCCGGGCGGACGCCGAGTGAACCGCGGCGACAAAATCCGCAATCGCCACCGGACTTTTGACCCCCGGCTGCGCTTCCACGCCACTCGATACGTCGACACCGAACGGGCCCACCGCGGCGATTGCCGCGGCGACGTTATCCGCGGTCAGGCCACCGGCGAGCACGAGCTGCGTGCGGCGCGCGAGCTTCCTCGCTCCGCTCCAGTCGCTTTGCACGCCGGCGCCACTGCGCGGACCTTCAAAGAGCAGGCGAGGCGGGAGTTGTCGCGGGACCGACTCGAGGGCACGCACGACCGGTAGCCGCTCGAGCCCGCCTGGCAATGAGAGTCGCTCGAAGTCGGCCGCATCGGTCTGCAAGAGGTCGGGGCCGAATACCCGCAGGATCTCCTCCACCGCTTGCTGAGTCGGATGGTGCGTCACTGCCACGCAGCGCAGCCGTCCGCGCGCGGGACGCGCGAGCTCCGCCGCCCGCCCTGGCGTCAACTCGCGCGGGGAGGGCGCAAACACGAACCCGATCGCATCCACCTGAGCTTCGAGTGCCGCAGATACCGCTTCAAGGGTCGTCATACCGCAGATCTTGATCCACATCTAAGCGACCCCGCGCGCGGCGCGTCCCGCCGCTAGCAGGCTGCGCGCGAATGCGCCCGGGTCGCGGGCCTGCATGAGTGAGCTGCCAACGAGTGCCAGGTCGTAACCGAGAGCGGCAACGCGCCGCGCATCCTCGGGCGAGCCGACGCCGCTCTCGGCGACTTTAGGGACGCTCGAGGGCAGGAGTGGTCCGAGCTCGGCAAGGCGTTGGGGTGCGACCCTGAGTGTTTCGAGATCGCGACAATTCACGCCAGCCAGGAGCGGATTGGCGCCGCGGTGCGCGCTAATCAATTCGCGCATGAGACCGATATCGTCGGCGTCGAAGGCCTCGAGCAGCACGAAGAGACCGAGTGAGCTCGCGCACTCCAGCAAGCCGCCGATCTCGCTGCGCGGCAACATGCGCAGGATGATGAGCACCCCCCCGGCACCCGCCGCGCGCGCCTCGAGCACCTGATAGGGATCGACGAGAAAATCCTTGCGCATCGCCGGGACACCGAGTGGACTCAGCGCGCGCGCCGCGTAACTCAGATGCTCGAGCGACCCCTCGAAGCGCTCGGGTTCCGTGAGCACGGAAATCGCCGCCGCTCCCGCTTGCGCATAGGCCACGACCCGTGCCGCGAGGTCCTCGTCGGCGCCGCCGAGCCTGCCTGCGGCCGGTGAACGGAGCTTGAGCTCCGCGATCAGGTCGAATCCGCCAGCGGTGATGCGCAGCGCAGGCGCTGCCGGAGCTCGCAGCGCTTCGGCCGTGAGGGCCGCTTCCGAGCGCACCTGCCGCGCGGCCCGCACGCGTTCGCGGCTGCCGGCCGCCATCGCATCGAGAAAGGCTGCACCGCTCATGATGGGGTTTGCCTGCGCGCGCTCCCTTTGCGGCTCAGCGCATCGAGGAGCCGTCGAGCGGCGCCCGAGTCGATGGCGGCCGCCGCGCGCGCCACGCCGTCCTCGAGCTCAGAGGTAACGCCGGCAATCTCGAGCGCGAGCGCTGTCCCGAGGAGCAGGCAGTCGCGGTGCGCGCCGCGCTCCTCACCGCGCAGCACCGCGCCAAGTGAGCGGGCGTTGAACGCGGCGTCGCCCCCAGCAAGGTCCTCCGCCCTGCAACTTGCAAGCCCGTAATCCGAGGCGGAACGCACGCCGACCTCGACCCGGCCGGGGCGCACATCGAACACCGTGAAGGGTCCGACGGGAGTCGGTTCGTCCCATCCACCCGCACCGTGGACGACGAACGTGCGTTCGATCGGCAGACCCTGAAACGTCTCCGCGATCAGCCGCGCGACCTCGAGGCTGTACGCCCCGACGAGATGCAGCGGAGGCTGTGCGGGATTGACAAGCGGCCCGAGGATGTTGAAGACCGTGCGCACACCGAGTGCAGAGCGCACGGGCGCCACCGCACGGGTCGCGGTGTGATAGTGCGGGGCAAAGAGGTAGGTGAAGCCTGTCGCCACGAGGCACTCGACGGCGGCGTCCGCATCGGGCGGAATCTGCACTCCGAGCGCCTCGAGCACATCGGCGCTGCCCGAGCGGCTCGAGATCGAGCGGTTGCCGTGCTTCACGACCGGCAGGCCGCAAGCGGCCGTGAGCAGCGCGGTGCCGGTTGAGATATTGAAGCTCCCCGAAGCATCGCCACCCGTTCCGACGATGTCGATTGCGCGCAGGCCCGCGGGCAGTTGCGGACGGTGGGCGCGCCGCCGCATCGCCCGTGCAAACCCCCGCACCTCATCCGCCACGAGGCCCTTGGTCGAGAGCGCCGCAAGGAGCGCCCCCGCCATCGCAGGTGGCATGGCGGGCTCGGTGAGGAGCTCGAGCAGCTCCTCCGCCTGCGCCTCGCTCAGGTCGCGCCGCTCGAGAAGCTGCTGCAGGAGCTCGGGTGAGCTTGGCATCAGCCGCTCCGTGCGGCCGCTTCGCCGCCGCGCTCACCCGCTGTGTACTTGAGGAAATTCTCGAGCAGACGCGGACCGTCAGGAGTGAGGATACTTTCCGGATGAAACTGCACGCCCTCAACGACGAAGGAACGATGGCGTACGGCCATGATTTCGTCCTCGGGAGTGAGCGCGCTCACTTCGAGCTCCGCGGGCAACGAGGCGGGAGCGGCGATGAGGGAATGATAGCGTCCCACCTCGCAGGGCTGCGGGAGCCCGACGAACACGGTGCGCTTATCGTGACGCACGAGCGAGGTCTTGCCGTGCATCAGCCGCCCCGCGCGCACCACCTTGCCGCCGAAGACCTCGACGATCGCCTGATGTCCAAGGCAGACCCCGAGCACCGGAATGCGTCCGGCGAACTCGCGGATCATGTCCATCGACACACCGGCGTCGTAGGGAGTCCCGGGGCCGGGTGAGATGCAAAGATGCGAGGGCTCGAGCCTGCGCGCGGCTTCCGGCGTGAGTGCATCGTTGCGGTAGACGCTCACCTCGGCGCCGAGCACGAGGAACGCCTGCACTAGGTTGTAAGTGAAGGAATCGTAGTTATCGATGAGGAGCAGGCGCGCTTTCACAATCCCGCCTCCGCAAGCTCGAGCGCCCGCACCATGGCAGCGCTTTTCGCGAGCACCTCTGCGTGCTCGGTCTCGGGCACGCTGTCGGCGACGATGCCGGCACCGGCCTGATAGCTGTACTCATCGCCATTGAAGACCAGCGTGCGGATCGTGATCGCGTGGTCCATGTCGCCCCGGGCACCGAAATAGCCGACCGTGCCGCCGTAGAGACCGCGGTTGACCGGCTCGAGCTCGTCGATGATCTGCATGGCCCGAACCTTCGGCGCACCGACCAGCGTGCCGGCGGGAAACGCCGCCGCAAACAGATCGAGCGCGTCACGCCCGGGAGCGAGCTCGCCCTGGACGCCGCTCACCATGTGCATGACGTGACTGTAGCGCTCGATGGCCCGATAGGGGTCGACCTCGACAGTGCCCGCACGCGCCACGCGCCCAAGATCATTGCGTGCCAGATCGACGAGCATCACGTGCTCGGCGTTCTCCTTGGGGTCCGCGAGCAGCTCCGCGGCGCGCGCCTCATCTACGGCGGCTTCCGCCGCCCGCGGCCGCGTGCCGGCGATTGGCCGCAGGTGCGCGCGCCGCCCGTTCAACTTCACGAGCGCCTCGGGCGAGGAGCCGACGACCGCGAGATCGCCGAGCGCGCAGTAATACATATAAGGAGAGGGGTTGATGAGTCGCAGCGCACGATAGGTCTGGAAGGGGTCGAGCTCATGGCGGCCGCAGAAGCGGCTCGCCAGCACGAGTTGGTAGACGTCGCCCGCAGCGATGTACTCCTGGGTGCGCCGCACGCCCGCCATGTAGTCCGCACGTGAATAAGCGGTCGCCGGCGGAGCGTAGCGCCCGCGGCGCCGGCCGTTCGGCAACGCGCCACGAAGCGCGCGCACGACCTCCGTGCGCAGTGCGCGCCGTTCATCCTCGGCGCCGGCGTGCAGGAGCGCGATGCCGCGCGTCAGGTGATCGAACACGAGCACCGAGCGCGGGGCGACGTAATGGAGGACCGGGACGTCGCTCCCGCCCCCGGCGCGCGAAGGTAAGCGCTCGAAATAGCGCACGACGTCGTAGGCCGCATAGCCGACGAGTCCGCCCGCGAGGGGTACGCCACCGATGTCGGGCTCGGGTTTCGGCGCCTGCGCGAGCGCGGCGCGCAACATGCCGAGGAGCTCCGCTGCGCTTTTGGGGGGCGGCCGACGCTCGGCGCCGATCGAGAGCGCCCTGTCATCGAGCCGCACCTCGAGCCCATCGCCAAACCCGATGAACGAGTAACGCGCGAGCCGCTCCCCGCCCTCGACGCTCTCGAGCAAAAAGCGCGGCTTGAAGGCGGCGAGCTTCATGAACGCCGACACCGGCGTGTCGAGGTCTCCCGTTATGTCGAAGGGCGTCTGCAACGCTCGAGCCTCCAGCTTCGTCAAGACAACAAAAAACCCATCCCGGCGTCATCCGGAGATGGGTTCTGGTGCTTTAAATCGACTGCTTTACGTCGCGAGAAACAAGCCTACCGTGAGCCCACTCCGTTATGAAGTGCGCCACCACCAAAGAGGCGACAGGCTCACGATCCTCTGCGACATCGTGGACGAGTATCACCGTGCCGCGCCAGAGGCGTCAAGCGGCCCGACTCCGCACGGGCGTAATATTCCGAAAAAAGGGGCCACATGCTGAGCCAGGCAAAGGGCGCCACCCTCGTGGCGCTCCTTATTACAGCCGCCCCCGCAGGAGCGGCGCTTTGTGGCTGTGGAAGCGGCGATAGCGGTGCCAACGGGTCGGGTAGCTATAGCAGCGGCGGCGGTAGCGGCCCGACCTACGCCTTCATCACCCCTGGCCTCAATTCGGTACGAACCTACAGCGAGACCATCGTCGATAACTCCGACAACGTAATCAATCTTTCTTACACGGAAACCGTCACCGCGGTCATGGCGGACGACTCCTTCACCGTGCTGCAGGAGGACCCGACTCAGCAATCGATCACCGTTAACGGCACCACGTATTCAGTAACAACTGATACGGTATCGGTCAACAATTCAGGTCAGGAGGTGGGTGACTCAACTGACAACGGCACCTGCACGTACCTGCCGCACGGGGCCGGGCCCGATTTTCCGGTACAGGTCGGCATGACCTGGACGCTCACTTACACCGTGGCATGCACCGCAACAGCGCCGTTCTACTACTCGCAAAGTGGCACGGTCGCCGACATTGAGTCGGTGACCGTGCCAGCCGGAACTTATTCTGCAATCAAGCTGCAGAGCACGCTCACCTGGACCGACACGCAGGGGACCACGCGCACGCAAACGATCACCAACTGGCGCGATGTCGCGACCACGGTGTCGGTGAAGCAGACCATCGACATCGCCTACTCCGGAACGCTACCGACCCATGGCTACCCTGTCAGCAGGCAGATCCTGCTCGAGAGCGAATCCTGAGTGCCGATCGGGTGTCATTTCATGCACACCGCCTCGACGTTGTTCCCGTCAGGATCGATGAGGAACGCGGCGTAATACTTCGGGCTGTAGTCGGTGCGCAGTCCCGGGGCACCGTTGTCGCGTCCCCCGGCCTTAAGTCCCTCACGATGAAAGGCATCGACCGCTGCTCGGCTCCCTGCGCTGAACGCGACATGCACCGTGGTCGGAATCGACCTCCCATCGCGCAAGAGCCATAAGGCGGGGGCTCCTTCGGGCCCCAGGCCCGCCCCCGATTCATCGCGCGACGCCAGCACGTGACCGAGCGCACCGAGCGCGATGCTATAGAAGCGGACGCTTCTCTCCAGATCCGTCACCTTCAAACCGATATGGTCGTACACGGCAAGAGCTCCTCAGTTCCTTCGGAGGCGCGCGTCGCCTCCCTCGCCCTCAGACTAGGGTGGAGCGGGGGCGCGGTACTTGGAGAATATTGCGCTCGTGCTGCGCACTGCGCCGGAACTGCCGAGGCGAGGACCCCGCGGCCCGACGGAAGGTACGGATGAAGTTCGAGAGATCGGCAAAGCCGACCTCGTAAGCGATGTCGCCGATCGACCCGGCATCCTGAGCGAGCAGCCGTGCCGCCCGGCGCAGTCGCGAGCGCAGCAGGTACTGATGCGGTGTCACACCCGTGACGCGGGTAAAGAGCCGCAGGAAGTGAAAGGCGCTCACCCCGCTCTCGCGAGCGATGTGCCGCAAATCGAGCGGCTCCGCCGCGTGCGCATCGAGCCAAAGTGCCATCCGTACCGCGCGTCGTCGCTCCTTGACCGTCACCGCAGGCGGTTCGAAGTCCTTCCCCGATACTATGCTGACGAAGCGCCCCGCGAGCAGTGTGCCCGCCTCATCGAGTCCTACATCGCTGCGCCCCTCAGCGGCCGCCAGCGCCAGCTCACCGAGGACCGCGAGCGGCGCGAGCGGAGGCAGGGCGCCGCTCTGCCAACATTCTTTGCGAAGTCCGAGTTCATCGAGGAGGGACTCGTCGAAGTGATACGACAGGCAGTCATCGCCGTGCACATGGTGCTCATGTGTGCAGGTGTACTCATCGCCCGGGCGTCCGACAAAGAGTGCGCCGGTGATGAGTTCGAACAGCTTGCCGCGGGTCAAGCAGCCGAAGCTGCCCCGGCGCACGTAAGAGAGGCTGTAGCTGTCGTGCTCCTCGACATACGCCCGATCGGAAGGTCCCAAGCTACAGTGGTAGTCGTAAACGCGGAGCGCGTCGCTCTTGAGGATCGTGACAGCCGGCATGGAGCTTTCAGATGCTACGCGAGCACGAGGGAGCTGTCAGGGGCCGCTCGGCGCGCGCTGCTTTTCGCTAGAATGCGCGCTGCGGCGCCCGGTGCCGGGCGGGAGTAATCTCTCGGGTGAGCTTCAAAGAACTACTGGACAGCTGGCGCGAGAGCGCCGCGGCACCCCGCACGGCAAAAGCCTACGCAGTGCGCCTCCCAGTCGAGGATGCCGCGCAGCTCGCGGCACTCGCGGAGATGTTCCCGGGGCGAGCGCCCGAGCAGCTGATCCAGGAACTCCTCGGCGCCGCCCTCAGGGAACTCGCTGCCGCCATGCCCTACGTGCCGGGCAAGCGGGTGATCTCCACCGACGAGCAGGGCGATCCGGTGTACGAAGACGTAGGTCCCACGCCGCGCTTCATGGAACTTGCGCGCAAGCACCGCCGTCAGCTCACTACGCAGCCGAAGAAAAAAAAGTCGCGCTGAGGCGCCCTCATGCCCTCCTTCGACGCCGTTTCCGAGCTCAACGCTCACGAAGTCGCGAATGCCGTCGATCAGGCGGGCCGCGAGCTCGCGCAGCGCTTTGACTTCAAGGACACGGGTGCACGCTTTGAGCTCAAGGACTTCACGGCGACCCTGCACGCGCAGGTCGACTTTCAGTTGAAGCAGATGCTCGAGATCCTCAAGCTGCGCCTCGCGAAGCGCGGCATCGATCTCGCTTGCCTCGAGGTGAAGGAGCCGCAGACGACGCTCTCGGCTGCGCACCAGGAGGTCGTGCTGCGACATGGCATCGATCAGGAGACGGGCAGGAAGATTGTGCGGCTCCTGAAAGACTCGAAGCTCAAGGTGCAGGCGAGCCTGCAGGGCGACAAAGTGCGCATCAGCGGCCGCCAGCGCGATGACCTGCAGGCGGCGATCGCGCTCCTCAAGGGGGCGAAACTCGGCGTGCCGCTGCAGTTCAATAACTTCCGCGAGTAAAGGGCGCAAGCACCCGGCAGAGTTCTCCGGTCGCCCCGATCACGCTCGGACCCAGACGGCTGAGCGCCTGGTCGTCGAACGCCACTAGGCGGCCGTTGCGCACGGCGGCGAGACTCGGGAAGCGCTTCCAGTCCGCGAGCCAACGCGCGCCTTCGCCCGGTGGCCCAGCGGCGATGATGATGTCCGGGTTGCGCTCGATCACCGCCTCGGTGCTCACGATGGGCGAGGCCTCGCGCAGGTCCTCGAATACGTTACGTGTGCCGCAGAGCGCGAGCGCATCGCTCATCAGGTGCTCGCCACCGACGGTATAAATGGGACGGTCCCAGATCTGCAGCAGTACGCTCGGTCGCCGGCCCGCACCCGCGCCGTAACTCTGTTTGAGCGAGGCGAGGCGTGCCTCGATGTCCGCGGCTGAGCGCTCGGCCGCGGATCCCGTACCCGCGAGCGCCCCAAGTCGCCGCACAGAAGCGGGGAGACTCGCGAGCCTCACCACCTCCTGCTCGTATACGGGGATGCCGAGGCCCGCGATGCGCGCGCGCTGCGCGGGATTGCCACCCCCGGGCCAGGCGACGATCACATCCGGCCGCAGCGCAAGGAGTCGCTCGAGGTCGATGGCAGCCACATCACCGATGCGCGGCACGGCGCGCGCTGCGGGCGGCTCGTCAGAATATTCGACGGTCGCAATCACCTGCGCGCCCGCGCCCGCCGCGAACAGCGTCTCGGTGCCCCCGGGTGAGAGGCTCACGATACGCAGCGGCGGTGGGGCCACCGCGACCTCGCGACCCGAATCGTCCGTCACCGTCCGCGATGCCGCCGCGAGAGCGAGCGCGGCGAGTGCGGCACCCGCTGCAAGCAAGGTTCGTCGCATCCAACCGGGGATGGTCGGCTCCCGTTCGCTTCTTGATTCGCGGCATCATGAATGACAGCACTCGACCCCGCCAGAAGAGTCGCAGGCTGGCGCAGCGCGCCGAAGCGTGCCCCTCCGACGATGGGGCGAGTCACCCGACGGCGACTCGCTCTTTTTCGGCAGCTGGGACGGGGAGCTCTACGCGATCGGGTGAGCAGGGCGGCTCAGGCTGCCGCCGCCCGCTCAATCTGCTCGCCGCTCGTGCTCTCGAGCACCCGCGCGACTGCATGCACGGTCGCCGCGATGCGTACCGCGCTCTGTACGGCCTCGCGCGCAAGGCCATGCTGGCGCAGCTGCCGCTCGTGTGAGGCGATACAGCTGCCGCAACCGTTGATCGCCGAGACGGCGAGCGACAGGAGCTCGAAATCCGCTTTGGCGATCCCAGGATTCCCGAGTACGTTCATCCGCAAACGCGCCGGCAGTTTCCCGTACTCCGCGTCCTCGACGAGGTGGACGAATCGGTAGTAGACGTTGTTCATCGCCATGAGGGCGGCGGCCGCGTGCGCCGCGCTCACATGCGCGGCGTCGAGGTGCTCCGCGGCGAGGGCCTGCAGATCTCGGGTAAACGCGGCATTGCGTGAGGCCGCGGCGGAGGCGAGCGCCACCGCCCAGATCTGCCGCTCGCTGAGCCCAGGCGCCCCTGCGCTCGTGAGCACGGTGCCGAGATTGAGTGCGAGATCGCGCGCGTAGCCCGGCAGCGTCTCGCGAATGCTTTCGAGAGTTCTCATCTCAGGCCGCCTTGAGGGTCTCTTGACCCTGCTGCCAGTTGCAGGGGCAGAGCTCATCGGTCTGCAGCGCATCGAGCACGCGCAGCACTTCCTCGGGGCTGCGGCCGACGCTCAGATCCGTCACGTAAACGAAGCGGATCACGCCCTCGGGGTCGACGATGAAGGTGGCGCGCTGGGCGACGCCCGCTTCGGGATCAAGGATACCGAGGGAACCCGAGAGCTCGCGCTTTATGTCAGCGAGCATCGGGAAGGGGAGGTTGCGGAGCTCCTCCTTCTCGCGCCGCCAGGCGAGATGCACGTACTCGCTGTCGATGCTGACGCCAAGCAGCTGCGCGTCACGAGCACGGAACTCCTTGTCGAGCTTGCCGAAGGCGGCGATCTCAGTGGGACATACGAACGTGAAATCCTTGGGCCAGAAAAAGACGACCTGCCACTTGCCGGCGAAGCTCTGATCTGTAAAGGGCTTGAACGCCGCGACCGCATCGTTCGAGACGACTCCGGTAAGCGCAAAGTGGGGGAACCGTTGACCGACGCCTAACATGGGGGACTCCGTGGTTGATCTGCCTGATGCCACCCATCATGGGGACGGACCTGCTATTATTCCAATCAATTGATTTTATCTTTTCGATAGTTTTTGTATATGGAGCTCAAGCTCAAGGACCTGCGCTATCTCGTCGCCGTGGCGGACTGCCGCCATTTCGGGCGCGCGGCCGAGCGCTGCTTCGTCAGCCAGCCGACGCTCTCCGCGCAGCTCAAGAAACTCGAGCAGGTGCTCGGCGTGCAGCTCGTCGAGCGCGCACCCCACAACGTCTCCCTCACCGCGGCGGGCGAGGAGATCGTCGCGCGCGCACGCCGTATCCTCGAGGCGAGCGAGGAGGTCGTGGCGCTGGCGCGCACCCAGCGCGACCCCCTCGCCGGGAAGCTGCGCGTTGCGCTCCTGCCGACGATCGGTCCCTACCTGCTGCCGACTGTCGCGCCTGCGATTCGTAAGGCCCTGCCGCGGCTCGAATTGCGTCTCTATGAGTACCGGACCGCTCCGATGCTCGAGAAACTGCGGGCCGGGGAGCTCGACGTCGGCATCCTCGCCTTGCCCGTCGACCTTGCCGGACTTGAGGCCCGCGAACTCTATAGCGAAGCGTTCAACGTGGCGCTTCCCGAGCGTCATCCGCTCAGTGCGCGCCAGAGCGTGCGCATCGGGGACCTCAAGGGCGAGACGCTGCTCCTCCTCGAAGAGGGGCACTGCCTGCGCGATCAGGCGCTCGAGGTCTGTAGCGGCGTCGGTGTCCGCGACCCGCAGGACTTTCGCGCGACCAGCCTCGAGACCCTCCGCCAGATGGTGGCAACGGGAGCCGGGGTGACCTTGCTCCCCGAGTTTGCAAGCCGCGGCGCGTACCGCAACGCCCGCGGCATCGTGCTGCGTCCGATCGCCAAACCGACCCCGGTGCGCCACATCGGGGCGGTGTGGCGCAAGACGACCGCCCGCCGCGCGGCGATCGAGGCACTCTCGGAGCTGATCAGCGAACACGCCCGATGAGTGCCATCGGCGCAGCGGGGGAGCCGATCAGCTTCAGCGCGCGTGATGGCCGCTCGCTCGGCGGGCTCCTCCTGCGGGCCATTGCGCCGCGCGGCACCGTGCTCATGAATGCGGCGACCGGCTTTCGGCGCGAGTTCTATCTCAAGTTCGCGAGCTACAGCGCCGAGCGCGGCTTTCACACGCTCGTCTATGACTACCGCGGCGCAGGCGCGAACGCGATACAGCCTCTCACCGAAGAAAGCGCGCGGATGAGCGACTGGGGCATGCTCGACATGCCGGCAGCGCTCGATGCGCTCGCCGCGCGCTTCCCGCAGCTGCCCCTCGTCACCGTGGGCCATAGCGTCGGCGGTCAGCTGATCGGCTGCATGTACAACCACTCGCGCGCGCAGGCGCATCTTCTGGTCGCGACCTCCACGGGCTACTGGCGGCTGCACCGGGCGCCCTTTCGTTATGCGGCGCTCTACTGGTGGAAGGTGCACGGTCCGCTCATGCTGCGCCTGCACGGCTATGTGCCGCGCGGTGTCTTCTGGCGCGGCGACGACCTGCCGCGGGGGGTGTGGCTACAGTGGCGGCGCTGGTGCCTCAATCGGAGCTACTTTGGCATCGATCTCGATGGCGATTTGCGAGGCAGCGATTTCGGCGCCATGCGCGCACCGATCCTCGTGCTCGGCTTCACCGATGACCCGATCGCGACCCCGCGGGCTGTCGAAGCTCTGCTTTCCTACTATTCAAACGCGCCGATCGAACGGCGCTGGACGCGGCCGGCGGACGTCGGCGCGCGCGCTATAGGTCACCACGGCTTCTTCGCCGAACGTCACAGGGACTCGCTCTGGCGCGAGGCGCTCGATTGGATCGAGGCGCGTTGCGCCTGAGGTCGCTCAGGCGGCTCGCGCAGCAAGTCCGCCCGGCGTGCTCGGCGTGCGAGCGCGATGGCGACGAGCACCACCACCCCACCGGCGATCTGCACAGGGCCGAGGCGCTCGCCGAGGAGTACCCAGGCGTAGACCGCTGCGGCAACGACCTGCACGTAGAGCCCGACGGCACCGAAGGTGGGCGGCAGGTGCGCGAGCGCATACGCAATCAGGCTCTGTCCGAGGACCTGTGCCGAGAGGGCGATTCCAAAGAGCAGCATCCAGCCGTGGGCGGTCACGGGAAAGAATCGCTGCGTGAGGGCGAGTGGCAGGAGGAGGAGCGTGAAGATCACTGTCGTAGCGAACATCACGACGCCCGTGCCATGACGCTCGCGCACGCGCGCGATGGCGAGAATGTAGGCAGCATAAAAAACCGCGGTGCCAAGTCCGAGCGCATCGCCAAGGAGCGCGTGACTCCCCCCGCCGAGCTTCGGGGCAATGATGAGGAGCATGCCGCCGAAGGCGAGCAGCAGTGCGAAGAGGAAGGCGGGCTTCGGCCGCTCGCCCCAGAGCATCCAGGCGAGGAGCGTCACGAGGAGCGGGGCGCAGTTGGCTTCGAGCGTGGAGGCGGCGATGGAGGTCAGGAGGAGCGAGGCATGCCAGAGCGCCAGATCCCCGGCGAAGAACACCCCGCCCCAAAAGAGCAACGGATCGCGCAGGCTTGCGGGTTCCGGCCGGCCGTTTCTTCCCCGCCGCTCCCAGAGCGCCCACACCGCAAGCAAGGGCAGCGCCAGAAATCCTCGCCAGAACGCAGTCGCGGTGGGACCCGTCTCCGACACGCGCACAAAGATTCCCGCGCTGCCGATCGCAAGTGCACCGGCCAAAAGCGCGCTGAGCGCACGAATCTCCGAAACATCTGCATGCTTTCTCATGGAGCGCTCGCATCATAGTCGGCCCTCCCAAGCGTGTCTGGCATAATTGCCGCGCGCGGCGCCACCCGCCGCGCTCACAGGAACAGTCTTTTGCAACATCCCGCCGCGTTGTTGGCCGCCGGCCTCAGCTTGCACTGCGCGGCCGCCGCGAACGCCGCGCCTGCGGCAGCACTTGCGGTGCTCGATGCCTGGATCCGCGCGGTCCCCGGGACAGATGTCGCCGCTGCCTATCTCACGCTGCGCAACAATGGGCGGGAACCCCTCGTGATCGTCGGCGTCCGCTCGCCCATCGCCCCTCACGCGATGATCCATGAGACACAGACGCTCAATGGACAATCGACGATGCGACCGCGCGAGACACTGCGCATCGCGCCCGGGGAAACCGTGACGTTCGCACCGGGAGGGCTGCACGTGATGCTCGAGCCGCTCGCGCACCCGCTCACGGTGGGCGAGGAGGTGCCGCTCGTGATCCTCCTCGAGGGCGGCGCAAGCGTCGAGGCCAAGGCGCGCGTTCGGGCGCTCACGGCTGAGTAAACGTCCACGGGAGACGCGCGCGTGACTTCCTCCGATTTCGCACGCGATCGCATCACCCCGTACGATCGCTTCACGTTGACCGACGTGGAGGTCGAACGTGCGCTCGCGAGCGGCGCACAGCGACGCGAACTCATCGCCTACTTCGGTACACGCGAGTACCGCGAACTCGCCGCGCTCGCGCGCCGCGCCGAGCGTACGCCCCTTGCCGATCCACTCTTACGGGTGTTCGTCGTACCCGGCATCATGGGCTCGCAGCTCGGTCTTCTGCGCCCCTCGCCGCTGCCGCACGACATTCTCTGGCTTGACCCGATCGATATCGAGCTCGGGCGCCTCGCCGCACTGCGCGTTGGGGGACTCGCGCACATCGTGCCGCTTGGCGTCGTGCTCTTCTCTTACCTGCGACTCAAGCTCTACCTGCGGGCGCACGGCTTCGCCGCCGAGTTCTATGACTACGACTGGCGACTCCCGGTCGCCGATATCGGCCGTGCATTCGCCGAGCGGCTGCGCGGTGCCGGGGTGGAGCGCATCGCGATCGTCGCGCACAGCATGGGCGGACTCGTGAGCCGCGTCGCGCTCGCCCTGCCAGGCACCGAGTCCGTCAAACGGCTGGTACTGCTCGGAACCCCGAGTGGCGGTTCCTTCGCGGCGCTGCAGGCGCTGCGCGGCACGTACATCGTCGTGCGTAAGATCGCGCAACTCGATGCGCGGACGTCCGCGGAAAACCTCGCGGCCGAGACCTTCAACACCTTTGCGAGCCTCTACGACCTCCTGCCGACGAGTCCCCTGGATTTTTTCGATCCCGCCGCGTGGCCTGCCGCAGGGCCACGCCCGCGTGCGGAGCTTCTAAAGGCAGCGCGCGCCGCGCGAGCGCTCCTCGCTCCTCCCGATGAACGCTTCGCCGTGATTGCCGGCGTCGGCGTTCACACGGTCACGGCGGCAAGACAACGGAGCGATGACTTTCTGTACACGGTTACTCCGCACGGCGATGGCACGGTGCCGACCGCCAGTGCGGTGCTCGAAGGCGTCCCGAATGCATATGCGAAGGTCGCGCACAGTGATCTCACGCGGGATCCCTTGGTCGCCGCTGCGGTCGTGGACTTCCTACGACGCGGTGTTACCCGGCGGCTCCCCGGCAAATGGCCGAAGGCGAGCCGTGCGTGCGCGCAGGTGAGCGATCGGCAACTGCGTCGCAGTTACCGCAAGAAACGCGACTGGGCCGCACTCACCCCCGGGGAGCGGCGGCTGTTTCTCGAAAGTCTGAACGAACCGGAGCGATTTAGACTGCGCGCTCCGAGACGCTAACGGAGGTCTTGCTATGTTTTTGTCGCATACCCGCAGTTAGACGTCGTGGCGTGGCACAAAACATGGTCACTAACAATCACTTTGGTGCCACGTCGTCCTGACAGCCATTGCGACCGATGCTCTCTCAGGCAAAGGCTTTGGCGATCTGCTCGCGCTGATGCATATCGGGCAGCCGGCCGCGGCCACCGGCGAGATTATCGTTGAGATGCGCAACCTTCGCGGTCGCCGGAATGATGCAGGTCACCGCGGGGTTGGCGGCGATGTATTTGAGTGCGAGCTGGCCCCAGCTCGCCGCATCGATCTCGCCCGCCCACCCGGGCAGGGGCTTGCCGCGCACGCGCTCAAAGAGCGCCCCGTCCTCGAAGGGTCGGTTGACGAGTACCGCAACGCCGCGCTCCTGGGCGAGGGGCAGGAGGCGCGACTCCGCATCGCGCGTTACGGGGGAGTAGTTGAACTGCACGAAATCGAGCCGCTCGCGCTCGAGTACCCGCGCGAGCTCGGGCTGCGCGCTCACGGTGTAGTGCGTGACGCCGATGTAGCGGACACGCCCCTCGTCCTTCCAGCTGCGCAGCGTCTTGAGCTGCGTGCTGAGATCGAGGAGGTTATGCACCTGGATGAGATCGAGCCGCTGTGTCTTGAGGAGTTGCGCCGAATGGGTCATCTGCTCGATCCCGGAGCGCTGTCCCCGCGTCCACACCTTGGTGGCCAGAAAGGCCCGGGCATGCATCGGCGGCGTCATGAGAGCGCCGAGTACCTCCTCGGCGCTCGAGTACATGGGCGAGGTGTCGATGAGGCGGCCACCCTGGGCGAAGAACGCCTCGAGCACCTCCTCGAGCGAAGCGCGCTCGGTGCTCGATGCGCCGACCTCGAACGTTCTCGAAGTGCCAAGTCCGACAACCGGGAGCTCCTCGCCGCTCGAGGGGATGCGCCTGACGATCGGCGCCTCCGCCGCACCACGAGCGCGTGAAGCGAGCGCCGCGAGCGCCATCGTCTTCATCCCTCCCGCGAGCAGCTCGCGCCGGTTCATGCGGCCTAGATGAGTGCCGCGTCCGTTTCCACGACGCTCGGTCCGCCCCGCTCGACGACGCGTGCGAGCGCAGCTGCGATCGGCAAGACCTGCGCGGCGTAGAACGCCGCGGTGTGAACCTTCGCTTCGTAGAACGCCCGATCGGCGCCATCCGCCTTGGAAGCGGCGATCGCCGCCGACTTCGCGAGCAGCCAGCCGCCGAGCACGTATCCGCAGAGTTTGAGGTAGGGCACCGAGACCGCAAGCCCCGCATCGGGGCGCGAGGCGAGCGTGAGGAGGAGCGCGCGCGTCGCGCCGGCGAGGAGACCGACGCCTTCGAGCGCCGCCCGGCGCGTCGTCTCAACCGATGGATCCTCGATCGCGAGTCCCTCGAGGTCGCGCTTGATGTCGCTCAGCAGCTCGGTCATCGCGGTGCCATGATCACGGGCGAGCTTGCGGCCGATGAGATCGTTCGACTGGATGCCGGTCGTTCCTTCGTAGATGGTGGTGATCCGCACATCGCGCATGTATTGCGCGGCGCCGGTCTCCTCGATGAACCCCATGCCGCCGTGCACCTGCACGCCGATCGCAGCCACCTCGTTGCCGATCTCGGTGCACCAGCCCTTGATGATCGGGGTGAGGAGCTCGCCGCGCGCCTGCGTGGCGCTCCGCACCTTGTCATCACTGCTGGTCGCGGCCACATCGAACTGAAAGGCGTTATAGAGGGTGAGCGCGCGCGAGGCCTCGGTCTGCGATTTCATCATGAGAAGCATGCGCTTGACGTCGGGATGATTGATGATCGGCACGGGACCCTTGGCCGCAGCCACCGGCGGCTTGCCCTGCACACGGGTCCGCGCCCATTCGCTCGCCCGTTGCAGCGCGCGCTCGCCGACCGCGTAACCCTCGCTTCCGACTGACAGCCGCGCGCTATTCATCATGATGAACATGTACTCGAGGCCGCGACCCGGCTCACCGATGAGGTAGGCCTCAGCGCCTTCCTTCTCGCCGAAGGCGAGTACGCAGGTCGGGCTTGCGTGGATCCCGAGCTTGTGTTCGATCGAAAGACAGCGCACGTCGTTGCGCGCACCGAGTGAGCCGTCCGCATTTAGTAGCACCTTCGGCACGACGAAGAGCGAGATGCCCCGCGTCCCGGGCGGCGCGCCATCGATGCGGGCGATCACCATGTGGATCGTGTTCGCGGTGAAGTCGTGATCGCCCCAGGTGATGAAGATCTTCTGGCCAAAGAGCCGGTAGTGATCACCATGGGGCACCGCGCGGGTGCGGATCAGCCCAAGATCGGACCCCGCCTGGGGCTCGGTGAGCACCATCGTGCCCGTCCACTCACCGCTCACCATCTTGGGGAGAAACGTCTGCTTCTGCGCGCTCGAGCCGCAGAGCTCGAGCGCGTGCACCGCGCCGTGTGTGAGCATCGGACCTAACTTGAAAGCGAGGTTCGCCGAGCCCCAGAACTCACCTATCGCCGTGACGAGCACGCGCGGGGCATGCTGGCCACCGTAGGCCGGTTCGGCGCCAAGCGCCGGCCAGCCGCTCGCGACGAACTCGGCATAGGCCGCGCGAAATCCGGGTGCGGTGACGACGCCCGTCGGCGTCCAGCGCGCCCCCTCGATGTCACCCGTTCGATTGAGCGGCTCGAGCACGCTTTCGGCGAAACGCGCCGCTTCCGCGAGCACCGACTGCGAGAGCTCATCCGAGTAGTCAGCGAACTCGGCGGATTTCGCGAGGCTGCCTGCGCCGAGGAGCTCCTCGAGCACGAAGCGCATCTCACGCAACGGTGCGCGGTACATGACGATCCCCCTCCCGGATGCAGCGTGCGGTTCGTGTGAGCCGCGGGCTGACACTCCTCAAGGTATACTGCCCGCGCCGAAGCCAAAAACAAGAGCCTTCGGCACAACCAGTGGGGGGGACACCATGAATACGACCGCACGCAAGTTCCTTGCGTTGCTCACCTGCGCCGCCGCACTCGGCGCGGGTGCCGCGGCGCCCGCTTCGGCGCAGAGCGCGGAGGCCAAGGAAAAGCAGCCGCTCTACACCTACGAGGGGTTCTGGGTGATTCCGCGCCCGAAGTGGGGCGATATGGCCAAGAACAGCGCCGCCGATCAGAAAACGCTCGATGCGGCACTCGCCAGCGGCACGATCATCGCCTATGGCAACGATGAGAATCTCGTGCACCAGGCGGAAGGCTACACGCACGACGATTGGTGGCAGTCGCACTCGATGGCGGGACTCCTGACCGTGCTCGATACGTTCTACAAGGCCGGCAGCGCCACCGCTCCGGTCCTCGAGAGCGCAACCAAGCACTGGGATGGCATGTACGTGAGCCGCTTCTACAACTGGCGTCCGGGCTCATACAAAGGCGCCTACACGCACGTCGGGACCTACCTGCTCAAGGCGGCTGCGCCGCAGAACGCGGTCGAGATGCTCAGCAAGAGCGTGTTCGTGCCGTTCTTCGAGAAGCTGCTCGCGGACGGCTCGATCGTCGAATACGAGGTGGACCAGGAGGCGATTCATACCGAATCGCCCGACCATTTTTACCTGGCCTACATCTGCTCAAGCGCCGAGGGTCTCGACAAGGTGAACGCGGCGCTGCGCGATGCGATCAGGGCCAACTCGCTGATCAGTCCGACCTTCGAGTCGATGGTGGACGACACGCCGCATCGCGACTATCTGCTGCGCTCGAACGCGACCTACAAGTAATCGCTCAGCTCCAAGTGCCGTGCGTGCGCTGTCCCTCGAGCGGGGCAGCGCACGTACGCTGTCAGAGCGCGGCGGACTGCTGCGGTTTGAGCGGCGTCACGCGTCCGCGCGCGGGCTCGGGGAGTGCGAGCGCCGGCACGATGTTCGCAGCCAGGAAGTCGACGAACTGCTGCACGCGCGGGTCGGATTCGAGCGTCGCGGGATAAAGCGCGTAGAGCGCGCTCGCCGCAGGAACGGTCCACTCCGCGAGCACGCTCTTCAGGCGCCCGGTCGCGAGTCCCTGCCGGCAGAGAAACTCGGGCAGGAGCCCGATCCCCAAGCCCGCGGCCGTGGCCGCATGCAGCACCGCGGGATCATCGACCGCGAGTTTCGGCGTAAGGGGCACCTCGGCGCGCTGCGAGCCGCGTGCGAGCAGCAGCCGGAACCCAGGCAGTTCCGCCGCGTCGGGCGTCAGAAGATCATGGCTGCGCAGGTCATCGGGCCGCTCGGGCACACCGCGCTGCTGGAGATACGCAGGGGTTGCGCAAAGAAGCGCGGGCGGCGCGCCGAGTAATCGCTGCAGGATCGCGCCATCCGATGGCGGCCGGGTGCGGATCGCGACGTCCCACTCAGCGCCTGCGAGCTGCTCGGCATCGAGTGCGACCTCGAGCGGCAACTGCGGGAACGCCTCGAGAAAGCGCGGCACGAGCGGAGAGAGCAATACCCGGCCGTAGGTCGGATCCGCCACTACGCGCAGCGGCCGGGCTTCGGGGGAGTGAAGCTTGGCGATCGCCCCGCGTGCTGCGGCAGTTTCCTCACCGATCCGCTTCGCGTGCGGGTAGAGGAGCCGGCCGGCCGAGGTGAGCGAGATGCGGCGCGTGGTGCGCTCAAGCACGCGAACGCCGAGGGATTTTTCCAGATCCGCGACCGCGCGACTGACGGCCGCCTTGGGCACCGCGAGCGCGCGCGCGGCGGCGGAGAATCCATTGAGGTCGACGACCTTGGCGAGCATCGCGAGTTGGGCCGGTGTCCAGATCAGGTTCATGCTGGCCTCAATCGTCACCCGAATGTGACATATTGTTTCATCTGAGAAGCAGGCGCGCCAGTCCCTTCACGACTAGAATTCGTCGCGGCGTCCCAGCCCGGAGAAGGAACATCCATGAAAATCTCGATGCACGCGTTCTCAGTCGACGTCTTCACGAACATTCTCGGCAATCTCTCGTGGATCCTCGAGAAGGGAGCGAACCACGCAGCGGCACGCAAGTTCGATCCGGCGCTCCTGCTCGCCTCACGCCTTGCGCCCGACATGCTGCCGCTCACCCGCCAGGTGCAGATCGCGTGCGATCAGGCGAAGAATTCCGTCGCGCGACTTGCCGCGCAGGAACCGCCGCGCTTTGAAGACACCGAGAGTACCTTCGAGCAGCTGCACACACGCATTGCGCGCACGATCGATTACCTCAAAAGCGTCGCGCCAGGCGCACTCGAGGGATCAGAGACGCGCGACATCAAAGTGCCGGCGGGTGGGCGCACGCTCGAGTTCAAGGGACTCCCTTATTTGCAGCACTTTGCGATCCCGAACGTCTTCTTCCACGTCACGACCGCCTACAACATCCTGCGCCACACTGGTGTCGAGCTCGGCAAGACCGACTACATCGGCGGCGGGCGCCAGACGTAGCAGTACGCACCGGGAGGCTCCTCTGCGGGTCGGAAGCCGCGCGCGGGCTGCGGCCCTGCGGGCGCGTATTTCCCCGGAAAAGTGACCTGAAAACCCAACGCCGCCGCATCGCGCTGCGCTTCGTAAATATGACAAACGGCTCGGGCGCTCGCTGTCGCCCTTTGCTAACGGAACGCGAGTTAAATCACGGCGCCAGTCCGACTCTGCTGCCACCCTAACTGCGAAGCCGGGCGGTGGGCCTGCCCGAGCAAAGTTCCGGACGGGGAGCTCCGTTGCGACAGAAAGCTTCGGCCGCGCGCTCGCCTGCCTCTGCATCAGGCGCGGGAGCGCCTGAGCCCGCCCCGGCGAGTGCACCGATGACGGTCGAATCGCTCGGGGAGCAGCTGCGCGAGTTGTTGCCCTCCTCGCGCCGCATACGCTCGGTCGCGCTCTGCGACTACGAAGGCAACGTGCTCTGGCTGAACGAAGGCTCGCTCGGCCCGGACGAGCACAGCCTCGTCAATGAAGCGATCGAACACCTCAACGCGAATGTCTCGCTGCCGCTGCACCGCCTGACGATCGAAGACGTCGGGGTCGGCCTCTTCCTCGCGATTCGCAACCCGAGTGCGCAACTCGTCGGCGTCACGATGGTGATCGCCGACAGCAAGTCGGTCATCGACGAGGTCCTCGAGAAGCTGACAGGCGCACCGGTGCGTGCCGTCATGGTGCGTATCGCGGTACTTCTCAAGCCAGGCGGCGCTCGCACCGGCGCCACGGGCACCTACCCGATGCTCGATCTCGAGGCGCTCGGCTCGGCGACCCCTGCACCAGACGATTCACCACCCCCCGAGAAGAAACCGCTTCCGAACTCCGATCATCTGGGCGCCACGGGTACCTTCCGTGCGATCGAGCCCGAGCCGCTCAATGGTGCAGCCCTCGGAGCCACCGGCTCGTTCCGCGCCCTCGAGGCCAAAGCGCCTCCGACCGCCCCCTCCATACCCGCCGCGACCTCGCGGGTAGCGGACCCGGGAGCGTCGAGTCGCGGACCCTCGGAGTCCCGTGCCCCAGATTCCAAAGCGGCCCCTGGTGCCGCACCCGCGGGAGGCGCAGCGTCACGCGCGCCCGATCCCGCACCCGCCGCGCGCGCAAAGTCCAACGATGCGACCGGCAGTTTTCGAGCGCTCGATGCAAAGGCGGCCCCGAGTGCCACACCCTCCGGAGGTGCAACGCCGCGCACGCCGGACACCGCCGCCGCCGCTCGCTCCAAGCCCACGGGAACGAGCGGCA